>JAKJHH010000015.1:0-22304 GCA_022703965.1 Verrucomicrobiota bacterium | reverse complement strand
AACAGGAATCGTATCGACCTCAACAACATCGCCTACAAAGCCGATGTCCAGCTGAGCGCCGGTCTCGGCTCTGAATTTTTTGAAGAGCGGATTGTCAAAGTCTATTTCCGAGGGGTTAACTCTTTCTTTTCTTATTCTGTTCGAGGCTTTGATCTCAAACTCGCTGAGATTCTCGCGCATTTCAGCCGAGTCCTTCCAGAGAAATACGACTGTTCCTCCATTTTTAACATATTGCTTCAGATTTTTGAATTGTTCCGAGTCAGCTTTAAATGCATCCCGCAAGACAACTAAAGAAGCATCCGAAAAAGCAGCTTTTTCTGTATTCTTGAAGTATCTGCATTCGGCGGAGCAGAGATTTTCTTCAGGTGAGAATGCAGTCTTTACATAGTCTTCTCCGTTGTCCGGCTTATTCAGCAGAACCAGCGGAAGCGGCAACGGATTCAAGGCGAAGTAACGGACGTTGTCGTCCTTGATGTCGTCTTCAGTCAGAAGCTCGACAGAGCAGGGCATAGGTAAAGCAATCTGTTCTTTTTTGAGTTTGAAATATACTTTTTCGCTTCCATATGGATTGAGTTTTATTAGACGACTTTCCAGAATCTGTTCGCCTGATTTGAGCCTCAGTTGCGCATCGAAATTTTTGGCGCTGTAGTTTATCAGTTCCGCATAGACTGAAATCTGGCTTGCGTCCTTTGTGAAACGTCCCTCCGGACAGGCCTTGACGATTGCCGCATTGGCTGGCTGATTTTTCTGTTCTTCAGGACATGCAAGTTCGAGATTGATTCCCGGTGAAAGTGCTGTTTTCAAGTCCGTGTCGCGCCAGGGAAGAAGCTGTTTATCCGTTACAATCACGATGCGTTTCCGCTCTGCCTTTATCTCCTGAAGTTTCATATCTGCCTGACGTATGGCGTTTTCAAAGGAGCTTGTGCTTTTTTCGTTTTGTGAGGATTTCAGAAAACTGCGCAAGGCATCGGGATCGGAGGTGAAATGACCGTTCCATTTTACTTTTTTCGAGACAAGCGCAATTGCGACAGGATCTTCTTTGTCCGCGTGAGCTATTATATCGCTGATTTTCGATTCCAGCTCCTTTTTGATGCCGCTTGCGTTTGTGCTGAATGAATTGTCTATCAGGAGCGCTGTTGCTGTTTCCGGCTCCTTGCTGTAGTCCTGTATGTAGGGCCATGCGAAGGCAAGGGACAGAAATATGAACGTCAGGCAGCGCAGAAGGAGAACAAACAGACGTCTCAGGCTGTTCCTGCTGTGAAGTTTCGTTATGGATTCGCCAAGAAACATGAAAGAGGGAAAGTTTTCGACGATTTCCGGACGCTTCCTCAGAAAATGCAATATGAGGGGCAGGGCGACTGCCGCGGTTCCAGCCAGAAAAGCTGCCGATGCGAAAAATATCATATCAGCTTCTCCCTTCTGTAAAGATATTCGCCTAGTGCCTTCAGCGGAACCTCGTCGGTTCTCAGGAGAACATATGAACCTTTTGCAGATTCCGTCACCATATCCGCGAGAGTCTGAATATGCTTTTTCAGACTCTTTCTGTAGGCTTCGGCAAAGAGATCGGGACTTACGGTCATTTTAGTCTGAAGCTCAAGTTCCTTAAGAATTAAAGGCTCCTTGAAAGAGAAATCGCACTCGGCAGGATCAAGCACATGCATTAAGATTGTTTCGCAGTTGAGATGTCTGAAGGTTTTTAGCGTGTTTTCCAGTGCGGAAAGCTCCGTATAAAAATCCGATATCACGATGAGTATGGAGCGTTTTTTTACCAGAGCCGCCAAGGATTCAAGTGCTTGTGTTGTTTCAGATTTCAGACTGTCCGCTTCCGTTTCAAGCGAGTTCATCAGTCCTCTGATATGAACCGGACGCGCAGAGGGATGCTGGTATGACTCAAGTCCGTTGCCGGAGAACGAAAGCGAAACATTGTCGCGCTGCTGCTTCAGAAAATACAGGAATGCCGCCGCAAGCGCTCTTGCGTAACTCCACTTTGTCATCAGCGCTTTCGAGCTCTTATAATTCATGGAAGCGCTTTTGTCCAGCAGAATATAAACGTTCATGTCGGACTCTTCTTCTCTGAGCCTGATGTGAAGTCTGTCATTACGTGCGTAAACTTTCCAGTCGATGAGTTTGAGGTCGTCGCCCGGCTGATAATCGCGATATTCCTTGAACTCAGCACTGCCGCCCTTCAAGGGGCTGTGATGAAGGCCGGACATGAAGCCGCCGACGAGGAAGCGAGCCTGAAGTTCGAGCTCAGGCAGGCTGCTCAGGACATCCATATCCAGATATTCAGGGAATATTTGTTCCGCGCTTTTTTTCATTTGAGTCCGGCCATGATTTCTTTAATGACTGCGTCGCTTGTGATCTGTGCCGCTTCTGCTTTGTAGTTCAGAATCAGTCGATGTCTGAGCACTGGAACTGCCGCTTTCTGTATGTCTTCTACGGAGACGTTGAAACGTCCATCCATTACTGCGTGAACTTTTCCCGCCAGTGCGAGATACTGACAGGCTCGCGGCCCGGCTCCCCAGCGAAGGTACTGTTTGGCGGTTTCCGATGCATTGGTTTCGCCGGGGCGTCCAGCCCTGACCAGTTTTACTGCGTACTCAGCCACGCTTCTAGGTATGGGGACTTCTCTGACGGCAGACTGGAATTTTATGATTTCCGCTGCGTTGATTACTTTATTAAGAGGCTTCAGTTCGTCCTTTGTTGTTGAAAGAAGTATGTCTACTTCCTGATCGAATTCGGGATATGAAACATTCAGGCTGAACATAAATCTGTCGAGCTGGGCTTCCGGCAGCGGATAGGTTCCTTCCTGCTCAATAGGATTCTGTGTTGCGAGCACAAAAAACGGCTCTGGCAGTATATATTTCTTGCCCGATATTGTTACGCTTCTTTCCTGCATGGATTCGAGGAGAGCCGCCTGTGTTTTCGGCGGAGTTCTGTTGATTTCGTCCGCTAGAAGAACCTGCGAGAAGACCGGGCCTTTCTTGAACTCGAATTCCCGCTTTTTGCTTGCCTGGTCTTCCTCAAGAATTTCGCTGCCTGTGATGTCCGAGGGCATCATGTCGGGCGTAAACTGGATTCTGCTGAACTGAAGTTCCGAAATTTCACCGAGCGTGTGAACCATGAGTGTTTTTGCAAGTCCCGGTACACCTGTGAGGAGACAGTGACCGCGGCATATTATTGCGGTCAGGAGCTGGCTTATGAGCTCATCCTGTCCGATGATTCGTTTGTGGATTTCTTCTTTCACGAGCTTGAGCTTTTCAGGCATAGCCTTTAATGTTTCAGCCGTGTCTTTCCTGAGCGTTTCTTCTGCCATCTGAAAAATCCTTATTTAAAATCTTCGTTTAATAATTTCATGAGTTTAAGAATATTCTGTCTGAATTCGCCGTAGCGTTCAGGCGAAATACGTGTTGTTTTGAAGTTCAAAAGCAGGTCTCTTCCGGAGCCTGAGAATTTAATTTCGGCATCAAATTCCGGACTCTCAATCTTTCTAGTTTCTGTTTTGAACGAACTGTTTTTCAACCGGATTTCCTGTTTGACAGAGAACGCCGGAGCTTCCGATATCACAAGGTCGGCATCGCGGGATTTGAGACTTATATAATCCCATATTTTGAGCGGGATATTGGCTCTGCCTGTCTGAATGCCATCAAGGTCACATGAAACTTTATAGCTTCCGTCGTAGTGCAGCGGATTGCCTGCCTTAACATCTGAAACAGTTAAGCCTTCGCTGACAGCATCAATGATTTTCTGCATATGCATCTCCTGTTCGTTACGAGACGCTTTCCTGAAGGAATTCCTCTGCTGATAATCAAAGAAGCCCGATGCTTCGATATTCATTTTTCCGCTTAGATTGCCGTCCTTGCCGTCGTTGAGGTTGATGTGTTGACTGAAGAGATTCGCTTCTTTCTGTTTCACTGTTATAAACACGGCTTTCCCCTCTGCGTTAACAAGCAGACCGTCGCGCCCTTCATCGCCCGGAGGCAAGGTGCCGAAAGGAGTTGAGCCGTCCGTGGCATCGCACCAGAGGCCTTCGGGATATCCTTCCACTGAGGGAAAGTATGCGAGCGCGTGATTGAACTGCCATGAGGGGAAATCCTTATCCGATACGCCTGTCCGGTTCAGGAGCGCGAATTCGCCTTTTATTCCGGCTTCTTTCGCCATTGCAACGAGTGCATTTGCCTTGTCTTTGCAATCACCGTAGCCGCTGCGGCAAAGTTCAGACGGACTTCTAGGACGGAAAGCGCGGGCTCCTGAAGGAACTGTGTCGTACTGCATATCGCAGATGTATTCGTAAATTCTGCGAAGCTTTTCCCTGTCGTTTTGAGCGTCCTTGCAGAGTTCCGCAACGATTTTCTTGACTGATTCATCAAGCTGATCCGAGCCTTTGGCAATTGTCTGATACCATGTTTTGAAGCTGTTCCAGTCGGACATACTGCTTATTTTGATATGTCCGAGAAGCTTTTCCTGCGGGTCTGAATACGGTATTGACCTGAAGGCTTTTAGGTCTTCAAATTTATAGCTGATTATATCGCTGTATGTATCTTCACTGAACTTGGCTTCCGCCTTCAGACCGCAAAGTCTGAGCTCAGGCTTTTTTCCTTTGGGATAACGGATTTCGATTTCTGCGCTCTTGACTGCTAATTGCTTCTGGATTTCTATCGAATCGCTGAAAAACGGGATTGTTGCTGTTTGGTTCGTATCTGTTTTTGTGACGATTTTGATTATCTTGCCTTTGAGCTTGTCCGGGAACTTTATGACTGTATAGCGGATTTTGTTTGAGGAGCCCGGATTGACAGGTGTGATTTCCGCTTTTTGCAAAGTTCCGTCAGGCGATATCATGATGGCTTCCTGAACGGTGAGTTCTGTTGCGGGCGGACAATCCTGCAATACTGTTCTCACCTCGAAATCCTGCGAATTGATATATATATAACGTTCTTCCGAAAGACTTGTGCGCCAGTCGGGCAGTATTGTAAGTGCTGTTTTCATTTTAAGGATAAAGGCAGGCTCGTTTTCGTATAAAGGGATAAGTTTCTTCGCAAGTTCAAAAAGTTCGGACGCATTGATTTTTGCAGGAGATTTTGGAGCTGTTTCTTTTTCGTTTTTGGCAGCGGCAAGACTTCTTTTTTCCTGCTTTTGCGTTAGTGACGGAAGAGCTTTTTCGGGATAATGATTCACTTCCTCAATGCCGCTTCTGAATGAGGGAGATTCAAGAACGGCAAGATTTCGGGATTGGTAGGATTGTCTCATCGCCGAAGAAGCCTTTTTGATGATTTCATCAAGCGGGAGTCCGGGAGATTCATTAAAGCATTTCAGCAGGAATTCCGGAAGCACAGGCGGATTCATTTCACCTTCATCGGAGCTGGCGCAAAGCAGGAAACGTCTGGCGTCAGGCTTTAGATCGTTCATAAATCCTGAACTCTGGCGGCAGAGTGCAAAAATGTATTGCCGGCCTTGAATGGCTTCCAGCATTTCATTGAGCTTTGAGGCGTGGAGGCGTCCGCCTTTTGTAGCCAGGCTCAAGCCTTTCTGATTGATGTTGGCGTCTCCAAAAATAAAAAGCCACAGTTCATCATCGCTTTGAAGTTTAAAACTCAAATCCTTGAATTTGGCGTTAAGATTTTCCAGACTCACCTCTGAGCTGTTTGCGAGCTTTTTATCCTCTGTAAATAGATCTATAGATTTGAAGCCGGAGTCTGTCATAAGCTGACGGGTGTTCAAGCAATAAGCTCTGACTGTATCCGCGAGCGCCTGATCGCCCGCGCGCGCTCCGATAATCAGACCGTAGCGATCGCCCGCCGCAAGGCTTGCCGCAATCGTCAATATAAGAATAAAGCTTGTCAGTATTTTCATGAAATGCGATCCTTACTGTGTCATTGAGTAGAAGATTATGTTCATGCCCATTTGAACTGCCTGACGGCTCTTTTCCTGATTGAACCATGAACTTTTGCCTGATTCTATCTGAGAGGCGCTTGCCCAGCCGCAATGTATGTCGCCAGAGGTCAGGAAAACAGCCATTCTTTTACCGATGAAAAGAGCCCAGCCTCCGTAATTCTGTCCCTGCATATACGGGGCTCCGTTGAGGTCATAGAGACAGTGGTATATTTCATGATTGTTGGGGAGTTTGACCATCTTCTGTCCGAAAATGGCTTCGATCTGAGCTTTGAAGGCTTTGAAGAAGTGGTCGCCATCCCTGCCGAAAACGCAGTCGTCGCCGTAGAGGAAGCCGCCGCGCTCGAGATATTCCTTAAGATTTTTTTTCTGTTTTTCGCTGAAAGCAAAAGAGCCGTCCGCTGTCATGAAAAGCATCGGGAATTTTGCCATTTCTTCGATGTTGTCCAAGGGGACTTCATGCCACTTTTCATCTACATTTATATTGGTCTGCTTCCTGAGGTTTTTGATGAAAAAAAGGTCTGACCATGGATGAATATCCCATTTGTCCGGGACGTTTTCATTCATATCGAATTTGACTCGTCCCCAATGAAAAGGAGCGGCGGCTTTGACTGTGTCATCCGCTCCGGCCTGCTGTGTATGCGACGGAATTGCAATCAGTGCCGCACTCAGAAGCACCGCGATGTTTAAAACTATCAGGAAACATGGTTTCATAGTCAAATCCTTCAAAGCAGACGGTATAGACGTCGTATTATGAGTTCAGCTGAAAAGAGTCCGAATATGGCGAAGAAAATCCACGCGTTATTCCAGAGAGGACGTTCTTCCCTCTTGACGATTTCTGTTTTCCGCTCTGGAGTTATACGTTCAAAAATGCTTTTATCCGAATCCTGTGTGAGCACGGCGCCGCCGCTGAGATTGGCAAGACGCTGCAAGGCAGGAATATCAGGTTTCAGAATAGACAGTTCCTTTTGCGGAGCAGCTCCGGAACTGGAAAACGATGTCTCCGCAACACATTCAGTTCCTTTGAATGCTTTCAATGTGTATCTGCTTGAGGGAGCGGGGGTAAATGTGCTTGAGTATTCGCCGGGACTGTCCGGATTTTCCTTCAGCTTAACTTGCTCTGCGTCGAAGCCTTTGAAGATGACCGTCTGGAGTTCCTCAATTTTATACTGTCCCTGAGGAATTACAAGGCGTATGGGAAGCGCTGCACCGGCTTGTACGACCATGCTGGAAAGTTTCCAGTACGGTGCATGGATTTTGCCGGAAGAAAGATGAAGAATCAGTGATTCCCAGAATTTATCGAAATCCTTGCTCTGAGAAGGCGAGGAAAGTTTCCAGCGCCAGAGGCTGTCGGTTGCGAGCAGGGCAGCGCGGCCTTTTCCGAACTGTTGCGTAGCCAGAAGTATTCGCTGGCCTTTGTCGCCTGTGAATTCCGAGTTCAGGGCAAGTATTTTCGCGCCCGGTTTTTCCCTGTTTATAAGAGCGAAATCCTCGAAAGACGGCAGTGAGTTTTCCTGAACTTTGCCGTCCTTGAACGCATACGAGAAGATGTCCGATTCCTGATTGCCGTCCGGCAGTTTGAACTTTATGAGAGGAGGCACATCCATGCTGTCCTTTTTGTATTTGTTCAGTCCGGTTTGAATGTTTGCTCTGTAGCGTTCCATGGACTTAAGGAAATTCTGAGTCTTGTCGTCGAATTTCTCTTTGGATGCGATGGATTCAAAATAAACAGGAAGGAATTTTTCGACGGGAGTGCCGCTATACTCCGCCGCCGCTTCGCTGTTGGCTATCATGAAGAGAATCGAGCCGCCGTTATTGACGTAGTCGCGCAGATTTTTCTCCATTTGAGGCGTAAACTGATGCCGCCTCATACTCATCAGAATGAGCAGATCAGAGTTTGCCAAGTCCGCCGCGGATATTGTCTTGTCCTTGATTTTGACCGGTGCTCCTGTCTGGTAGCCTAGAATGTCCTGAGCGAAGCGGATTGTCAGTGAGGTTCTTTCGCTGTTGTCGAAGGCTGATTTCAGGAAGCGGGCTCCCCAGTCAGCCGAGCCCAGGTAGAGGAGTGCGGACGCTTTATTCTTTTGAAGCACCGAAACAGACCAGCTGTTTGAACTGAGTTTTCTACCGGAACTTTCGGCAGTCAGTTCAAGATTTTTGAGGCCGGCTTCCTTTAAAGGGATTTCGATATTGAGAGCTTTTGAGTTGCCGGAGCCGACTTTGAATGTTCCTGAGTAAAGTACATCAAGTCCGGCTCTGAGTTTTACATCTATCGTATCGCCTGGATTCATGCCTGAATAGCGCGCCAGTGCCGTTACTTGAAGAAGGGAGTCCGCGCTTACGGAAGAAGGGGATTCAATGCGCTCGAATTCAAAGCTTTCAGCAGATTTGAGTTTTGAAACTGCGGGAGCGAAAATATGAGTCAGGTTTTCTCCTGCCAGAGAATCCGTCAATTGCTTGAAAGTCCATCCGCTTGTGTCTATTCCGTCGCTGAAACAGATTACTCCGCTGATGCCTTCCTGATTGAACTGAGGAATCCATTCCGCCATGTTTTTATACAGTGCTGTCGACTTGTTTTCCTCGCGCCGGGGCTTCAAGAGTTCTTCCGGACTTTTGAGTTTTCTGAGATTTGATGAAAAGGCGTAAAATTTCAGATCGTGTTCCTTGAGTAAAGGTGCGATTTTTGAATTGAAATTACGGACTGATTCTTCAAGTCGTGTTTTTCCTTTTGCGTCTTCCATACTCATGCTGGCACTCTCATCAAAAACAATTGCGGTGACTGGACGTTTTGTCTTGACAGTTCTGCTTTCCCTCTGCATGGAAGGACCGCATATACAGTAGATTATAAGGAAAAGCATTGAGATACGGAACAGCGCGAGAATCACAGCAGGAATAAAAGGGATTTTCTTCAGGCTGAATTTATACGATAATGCAATTAGGATCAGAAGGATAAGGCTGAGACTGATTATTCCATGCCAGCCGCCCGGAAAATTCCAGATTATTGTTTCCGAAAACAACAGATACCCCCGAATCAATTTATATAAGGGAAAAATATAAGCTGTTTCCGGACTAATTCAACAGAAGAATCTTAGACTTGTCTTACCAGGCTTCAGTTGTATAGATAACCATTTGTTTTGCAAGATTTTTGCATGCAAGATTGAGTCCGCTTGCTCTTGCGATTGCCGGGTCGTTTGTGACCTGAAATTCATTATTGGCGCTAACCTGACGCTTGGCAATGAGCGGCTCGGCGCGTCCAGGGATAATGACAGTAAATTCGACCGTGATATTCAGAGCCCAAGCGGCGGGCGTATAGGCCAGTCCGTAAGCAGTGGTATCGTACGCGGTGGTTGTGGTTTCGACTTTGATGATTCTGGTGTAAAGAATACAGTCTGCGCTTTCAAGACTTTTAACCTTAAGTGAAGAATCCACAACGAATTCTTCGCAGAGTCTCTGTCTGAGTGTATCGGAAAGATTTATTTCCATGGTATCGTTGGTGATCGGTGCGATAGCGATGGTTTTAACCTGCGGATTCATAAGCGAACCGGCGTGGTATCCGCATCCGCAGAGAATGCTTGCAAAGGACATTATGGCGATAATGTAAAAAATATTTCTCATTTGTCTTCCTGTTTTTCCGGGCTTGTGGTCTGTTCAGCGGAACTGGATGCAGCAGCTTTGTCATCCTTTCGCTCAATCTTAAGATCTCTGATCGGAAGGAGCCATTTGCCGTTGCTGTTTTCCGGTGAAATGACTATGGGCATGTCCACCTTCGGGAGCGATTTCGGCTTGCCGTAGCTAATGAAATCTCTCTGCGGCGGAGTCTGGTTTTCCTTGACTTCATAAGTAGTATCAATTTTTGAGAGAAGCTCTTCGGATTTTGTTGTCGTGTCGGCTTCAGGGTAATCTTTGATGGCTTCCGTCAGGTAACGCTGTGCGGCATCGTCATTTTCCTTCTTGTAATAGAAGGTTGCAAGTTTGTTGAGTCTTTCAGCTTTGATGTCATGAATTTTTACTATCGTTTCCTTGACCCATCCTGCTTCGGGAGCTTTGGGATATTTTTCCAGAAACTGGTTGAGGACTTCTGTCGCTTCCTTGGCATAAGCTCCGTCGCCGTCACCCTTCTCTGCAAGCTGAGTCAGAGCGCTGCCAAGTTCAAGCATGGCATAACGGGCTGCTTTTGTTTCCGGGTACATTTTTATGGTTTCTCTGAGTGCTTTTATGCCCTCGTCATTTTTTCCGTTGTCAAGATAAAGTCTGCCGAGACGTAGTCTTGCGTCGGGAGCGTGTTTTGAATAGGGGCCGTTACGCAGAGCTGCTTCGTATATTTCCATTGTCTTGTCGGTTACTTTGAATATCGGAATCCATGTATAAACAGGATCTCTGTAGCCTTGAAAGTATTCGTTGCCGAGTATGTATTCGCGTTCGACTGAGGCTGCGAAATCAATGTGGGTCGGATAACCCTTGATAAGGCGCTCCAGAATTTCAAACTCCTTATAGCGGAGTCCCGCCGCCTTATAGGATTTCTGGGCTTCCTGAAGTGCCCTGCATTTAAGCAGCTGGTCATCTGCGAGAATCTGAGCGTCCTTGAATTTCCCTGCCGCCCCTTCAAAATCACCTGCTTTGAAGAGCTCCAGACCAAGAGCGAATTTTTCATTTGCCTCTGTGTTATCGGCAGAAAGCAGCCCGGGCATGAGGGCGAGCGCCAACACTGCCGGAATCATAATTTTTTTCATGTGTCTTACAAGATTCATCTATTCTCCTGCCGCTTTATTCTGATGGCTCTTTAATATAACTACTTGACGGATAATTGCCAGCACGGGATATATTTTACATAAGTTTAAGACCAGGGAGATCCTGAATGTCCACGAGTCCTGCAACTTTACCTGTTTTATCGAGAACTATCACATCGTCTATTTTCTTCTTTTCCAGAAGCTTGAGGATTTCCACCGCCATCATTTCCTTATAGAGGAAGGATGGGTTTTTTGTCATGACTTCCTTTACATGTTTCCTGAGAACAGTCATGTCGTCTTCGACATGACGACGGAAGTCGCCGTCTGTGAATATACCCGCAAGCTTGCCTTCGGAGTCGCATATAATCGCCGAGCCGCAACGGAATTTTGTCATCTTGAGAAGTACTTCTTTCACATCATCTTCCGGAGAGGCGGTTGCTATTTCATTGAGAGGACGCATTACGTCGGATATCTTCAGAGTTACGGCGCGTCCTATTGATCCGCCCGGATGGAGGCGTCCGAAGTCTTCCTTCGTGAAGCCGCGCTTTTCAAGAAGCACCATTGCAAGTGCGTCACCGATTGCGAGCAGGGCGGTTGAACTGGTCGTTGGTGCGAGGTTGAAGGGACAGGCTTCCTTGGCGACCGCTGTATTTATAGTGATGTCGCAGCACTGTGCGAGGGCTGAGCCGGTAACGCCTGTGAACGCGGCTGTCGGTACTTCCAGCCTCTTGGCTGACGGGAGAATAGAGAGCAGTTCATCGGTCTCTCCGCTGTAGCTCAGGGCAAGCAGAATGTCGTTTTTCTGGAGAACGCCGAGATCGCCATGAAGCGCCTCGACCGGATGCAGATAGACGGCAGGAGATCCGGTGCTGGCGAGTGTAGCTGCGATTTTTCGTCCAATGTGTCCGCTTTTTCCGACTCCGCTTATAACGATTTTTCCGCCGTTGTCGAGAACTCTTATACAGGTGTCCACCAGTTTTTCGAAGTCTCCGTCAATCTGGGATTTGAGAAGTTCGAGTCCTTCGATTTCGGTCTGTATGACTTCCTGTGCTTTTCTTACTACGTCTATGCTCATATGAAATACTCCAAACATTTTACCGGCGCTGATGGATAATCGAGTGCAAAAGTCGTTTAATATACTCTATGAAGATTCTCTTTGAAAGCGGAATAATGGAAAATGCGTCAGGACTTGTTTTTTTCTATATAAGCTTGAAGATCAAATTTGCCTTTGAGACCGTTATATGACATGAATCTTACAGTTCCGAATATTTCACGTTCTCCCCAGGGTCTGTCATGTTTTCCGAAACACCAGGCGACACCGGCGTATCCGTTCGGATCACGTCCGTCCAGTTCGTATTTGTTGTTGAGATAAAGCGCCGTCTCAAAGGCTTCCTCAGCTGTTCTGCTCCATTCCAGAATTTTTTTGCCCCAGTACATTCTCATATACGACGACATCCAGCCGTCGCGCATCATCTGAACCTGTGCTGAGTTCCATGCGTCATCGTGGGTTCCGGCGGCTTCAAACTCCTCTCTGGTGTAGAACCATTGACGTTTGTCTCCGGAGTGTTTTTCCAGAGTTTTCAGAGCCCAGTCCGGCAGTGAGGAATAGCTGTCGTAATTTTTATTGTAGTGTACAAAATTAATCGCAAGTTCACGACGCACTGTCAGCTCTTCCAGAAAAGCTTCTGCCGATTCACTCGGATTCTTTCTGATTTCAAGCGCAACTGTGAGAGGCGAGATTTGTCCGAAATGAAGATAAGGGCTGAGTTGTGATGTCCCGTCAAGCTCCGGATGATTTCTGTCATCCTGATAGCTTTTGAGTTTAGCCTGAATAAAAAGCTTCAGGCGCTCCATTGCGTTTTTTGCTCCGCCCCTGAATTGGAGTCCCGCTTTAAGTTCAGGAAGCTTATGGTCGGCGGATGATTTTATCTGCGGATTTTTTTCTTTTAAAGGAATCAGATACTCTTCCAGCTTTCTGTGTATTTTGGGACGCAGGGTGCGAGCCGCAAATTCTTCCTTGCCGGATGCTTCTTCAACCGGAACAATAATATCCGATTCAAGCTGAATCATCGGAACGGTCAGATTTTTTGAGATTGTCTCTCTCCAGCACTTCTGTATCTTCGTATAACCGCAGTCAGTGAAGATTAGCGCATAATCCTGTTTTGTCGGAATGATTTCGGATGGATTCCCTTTTTCAAGAATAAAATTTATGCCTCTTCTTGAAAGAGTCGAGGCGGTTTCGCTCAGCCCCTCAAGCATAAAATCGTAATGAGATTTCTGTGCCTCAGGATATGCATTGTAAAGACAGAATAGAACCGTGAGCGGTTTCTTCAGGATGTCGGCTGCATTTATTGCGTCCTCAAGCGCGTGATTCGTTTCCGCCCGCTGCGAAGCCTGCATCCAGTAGAGTACAGACGAGGCCTCGCGACGGATGGTTCCGCTTCTGAGAATTTTCCTTCTGGACGGCATTATGCCTGAGGCGGAAGAAATTTTCTCGAGAAGTGGAAGCAGTTCATTCATTTCTGAAGTTTCTTCCTGTTATAGGTATCGAGGAGTTTTAGAATACCGTACATAGATTGCAGACAGGGCGTTTCGACTCCGGCTTTCTGAGCCTTGCGTAGGGCGTTGCCGGTTATAGCTTCAACTTCAATCGGCTTTCCTGCTTCGTAATCCTGAAGCATGCTTGTTTTGAAGGGTTTCATCTTGAGTGTTTCCGCCTTGAAGAATTCGATGAGATCGGCTGGGATATTCATGTCGTAAGCTTTGGCGGTATTGTATACCTCGTGCATGATTTTGTCGGCAAGCATAGAAACTTCGGGGGATATGCTGATAAGTTTTGTATCTGATCTTGTGACGACCGATATGCTGTTGTAGGCTGCGTTCCAGAGAAGTTTTTTCCAGCGTGCTTCAAGTATTTTATCTGTGACTTTGCATTCGGTGCCTGCCTTATTCAGCATTGTCGCAAAGAACTTGGCCTTGTCTGAAAGTCCGGACGGGTAGTTGCCGATGGTGAGAATTCCGAATTCCTGATGATTGACTGTTGTCGCTGATTCGCGGCTTACCGCTATATTGGCGACTGCGCTGATCAGTTCATTTTTCGGAAAAGCTTCGCTGAGGGGGATTTCCACATCAATTCCGTTCTGAATAAGCACTATCACCGTATTTTCGGAAACGGCGGCTCTTATCATTTCCGGCAGATTGATTTCCGGGAGCGCTTTGCTGGCAACGAGAATGTAATCTGCTTTGTCCTGATAGTCTGCCGCCTTGTCCAGAACCTGAACAGGAGTGAAAGTAAAGTCTCCGAGAATGCTTTTGATGAAATAGCCCTTTTTGCGTATTTTATCTGCATTGGTTCTGGCTATTACCGAAACTTCCGCTCCGGCTTGATGAAGTTTGGATGCATAGAACGTGCCGACCGCGCCGGCACCCGCCACAAGGATTTTTGGATTTTGCATATCAGTTGCTGTAGTCCCTTTTTCCGAATATCGCGGTTCCGATGCGTACAAAAGTCGCCCCTTCGGCTATTGCCTCCGCGAAATCGTTGCTCATGCCCATGGAAAGTTCAGGCAGAGCGATTTTATAAGTTTGAGATAGTGCGTCACGTTTTTCTCTGAGCTTAGAGAATACCGCGCGTCTCTCAGACTCCCCGGCTGCAAGGGGGGCCATTGTCATTAGCCCTCTAAAATCCAGCCACTGAGATGCGAGCAGAGTTTCCACTGCTTCATTGATGTCCTTTTCTTCACTCAATCCTTCCTTGCTTTCCTCTCCGGAAACATTGAGTTCGAGCAGGATTTTTATTTTTTTCTGCGCCGCTTCCGCGTGTCTTTGCAGATGCCGCAGAAGCTTTGCCGAATCAACGGAATGAATCCACGAGGCCAGATTCACGGCCTTGGCGGATTTGTTGGACTGTAGATGTCCGATAAGGTGCCAGTCAATATCGGAGGGCAGAGCCGGAACTTTATTTTCCAGCTCCTGCACCTTATTCTCTCCGAAAAGTCTCTGGCCTGCGTTCCAGGCTTCGAGAATATCGGATACAGGGAATGTTTTCGACACAGCTATAAGGCGGACATCGCCCCGTTTCCGCCCTGATTTTTCAGCGGCGGATTCGATTTTGCCGATTATTTCGGCGAGCTGTGGCGCGATATGTGAACTCATTTTATGAGCCAGTCTCCTTTTTTCATCACCTGCTTATCGTCGATCCACATATCGGGGGCGCTGATGACTCCGTCGATATGGATTGGAACGTTGTTTGTGCCGCCGAAACCGCAATTGTTGCCGAAGGCGAAATGAACGGTTCCACGGATTTTTTCATCTTCAAGGAGATTGCCTCCCATGCGCAGGTAAGGATTGGTTCCTATTCCGAATTCGGCGAGGACAAGGCCGCCGTCGCCGCATGTACGCAGTTTCGCTTCCAGTTCCTTGGCTCTGTCTCCTTCAAAACTTACGGCTGAGCCGTTTTTGAGATCGATGGTCGCGTGCTTCGAGAAGGGAGTCCACTCCATGCTGCCGATTGAGCCGTCAATTACAAGACGTCCGTTTGCGCTGCCCGCGTCAGGAGCGGCGAAAACCTCGCCTGCCGGAAGATTTCCGATGATTCTTGAGCGGTGTATACAGCCGTCGTCATTGTGGAACGGAGTGTTTCCGCATGTGAACGTGATGTCGGTTCCGTGCGGAGTTGTGACTCTTATTGTGTGTTTGCCCTGAAGATGGCGGAGCCATGTTTCTCCGGCCCCCTTGAGTTCAAGAGGTGTCACCTTGAGTCCTCTTTCGAAGAGGTCTGCCGTTATGCCAGGCAATGTGGCGACTCTTGAACCGGCGGCCGCGGCGCTTCTGACGGACTGTGAATGAGTCAGTGAGAACTGTGTCGGGGCTATAATGACCGGATATTTGAGCATCATGGCACAGACTTTCGGATCGGGATCGCGTCCGTTTTCACCTGTGGGCTCTATTTTCTGAGCCTTTACTTTGATTCCGTCCTCCATCGCGGCCTGCCTGAAGGCATCCGCTATGTCCTGACAGGTAATGTCATAGACAATTAGAACTTTTTCATCGAAACACACCTGCAAGTAGTCTGCGTAAGCAGTCTGCGCAGCCGATACCAATGCAGGGAACAGCCAGTCATTTTCCATATACTTTAAACACCTTTCGTTTGAGACCTTTGACTGATTGTGAGGTCGGGCGGATTAGCCGTGATCTTGGAGCCCTGCGCTACTGTTTCAGTAAGCCAGACATTACCTCCTATTATCGATCCTTTCCCGATTACAATGTCCCCCAGTATCGTAGCTCCCGCATAGATAGTTACATTGTCCTCTATTGTGGGATGCCTTTTGGCGCCTTTTATGATTTTTCCGCAGGCGTCTTTCGGGAAGGAAAGCGCGCCGAGCGTTACGCCCTGATATATCTTGACATTATCGCCTATGACGGCGGTTTCACCTATGACTACTCCGGTTCCGTGATCTATGAATATCGCCCTGCCGAGATGCGCTCCGGGATGGATGTCGATTCCTGTCAGCCTGTGAGCGTATTCGGACATCATGCGCGGGATCAGCGGGACATTCTCGTGATAGAGAACATGAGCCAGTCGCTGGATTGTGATCGCCTTCAAACCAGGATAGCTGAGTACGATTTCATCCATGTTCTTGGCTGCCGGATCGCCTTCGAATGCCGCCTGTACGTCCATCTTCATGCTTTCGCGTATTTCAGGGAGCGCTGAGAGGAATCTGCGGACTGTTTTTTCCGCCATCTCGGGCGTGTTGCAGTCGTCGCAGTTGGACATCGCGCAGTTGTAGCGGAAGGAGCGCGAAATCTGGTCGTAAAGTTCGATATTGACTCTGGCGATGATTTCCCCTATGCTGAATTTGATTGTGTTCAGGCTGTAGGTTTCCTTGCCTCCGTAGCCGGGAAACACCACATCAAGGAGATCATTCACGATACTGAGAATTTCAGTTTCGCGCGGCAGGTTATGTCCGTCAATGTGATTGACCCCTCTGCCGTCCTCGTAGGTTTTGCAGATATCCTTCACAAGCGTGCTTATAAAATTGCTGTCTGTCGCTCTTTTTATATGTTCCTGCGGGCATGTTCTCATGGTATGGCCCTCCTTGCTTATTCGATGTTCTGAATCTGTTCTCTGATTTTTTCAAGCTCGGTTTTGAGCATGACTATTTTGGGTGAAATGACCGAATTGCCAGCCTTGTTTCCAAGCGTGGTCAGTTCTCTGAAGGTTTCCTGCACGAGGAAATCCAGACTGCGTCCGGGATTAGTTTCACTGTCGCTGTCAAGGAAGTTTTCAAAGTGGTCAAAATGTGAATAGAGACGTGTGATTTCTTCCGAGACATCGGAACGGTCACAGTAAATTATCATTTCTTTCAGAATGCGCTCGTCGTTATCCGGAATATCCAGTTTTTCTTCGCTCATTTTCTGAAGAAGTTTAGCTTTGAGAAGTTGAGGTATTTCCTTGGCAAGCGGCTCCACTTCCTTTATCACATTGCGCATTGAGGCAATTCTGCTGCGGATGTCATCCTTCAGTTTGCCCCCTTCATAGCAACGCATTTGATTGAATGCGTCAAGTGCGTTTTTCAGGGCGGATGTGAAAATTTCTTCGAACTCAGGGCTGCTGTAGTCGGCTGAACCGGTCTCTACAAGTCCGGGGATCGCGAGAATGTCTTTTACGGATATTCTACCGTCAATGCCGAATTTTTTGCCGAGCGCCTCTGCCGCTTTTATTATTCCTGCCGCAAAATCCTCGTTTACTTTTGCTTTGTAAAGAGAGCCTTCTTTCAGTCCGTTTTCCTGTAGCGCGGTATCGACTCTTACAGATATGCTGCCTCTTGTAACATGTGACGGGACTGTTCTGCGCACGATATTTTCATAATAGCCCATTTCCTTCGGCAAGCTGACTTTTACTTCAAGCTGCTTTCTGTTGACGGACGATATTTCTATCTTGAGCGATATGGCAAACTCGGAAGAGTGTGATTCCGCCTTGCCGAATCCTGTCATGCTGCGTATCATAGTGATTTGCCTTCGTCAGTGCTTTTCTTCTTCTTTTCTTCTTTTTCAGGCGGAGGCGGCAGAGTATGCTTTTCGAGCTCTTTAGTATCCATGAGCTGACCTGTTATCGGCAACCATGAGCGCAGGCGTTTTCCGGGAGTCGAGTTGCCGCTTACAACTATCCACTGGCCTTCCTTATCCGCCTTCCATACAAAAGAGTATTGGTCGGGGCCTTTAGCCTTCAGTCTTTCTTCCATTGTGATTTTCCTGAGGCGCTGTTCATCTTCATCCTCGGACTCTTCCTCAACTTTGAGGGCAAAGTCAGTGTAACGGATTTCCGGAGGAACGAAGCGGACTCTGTTGCGCTCTCCGTCGCTCAGGTAAAGCATTTTGTTCATTACATAGCGGACAGCACTGCTTATTGCTGTATCTTCAACGGAATTCGGTGCTTTCGGTTGCTTCCTGAGGATTCTGACCGCGTTCCATTCCCAGAAGTTTCTCGGGCCATAGCCTACGACTATTACAGGATCACTTTCACCGGGAATTCTCCATGTCATTGTCGACTGAATCTGGTTGTTCCAGGAGCTATCTTTGCTTCCGATTTTCATTATTGAGCCGATTCCTATTTCCGGCGGCGTATATTTTATATAGTCTCTGTCGGACTCTTTAAGCTCTTTCATATTGTCTAGAACATAGTCGCGGGCACGATCTACCGCCTTATCGGTGTAGTCCGATGCGCATGAGACCAGAAGGCACATAAGCAGGACAATTAAAAGTGTACGCATAATTTATTTTCTTCCGCTTGGTTTCAGGTATATCTTTACGAAGTATAAATATAAACTTGAAGACTGTGTTTTGCCAGCTGTGCTCCGGCATTGCAGTGATTTTTAACGAGGAAGAATTATTAGACGGCAGTCTCAAAACGCGCTTTGCGACTTTTGGAGTCTCCGAAAAGTCCAGAACTTGCGGAATTTCGATACATCCCCTGCGGGTATGCACGCTCAATTTCGCAAAGCCTGTCTTTTTTCGGAATTCATCCGAAAGTCATCAAACTTGTTTTTAGACTGCCGTCATTATTCGGATTTTTGAGCTGTTTTCAGGGCTGCGCTTTTTCCTGCAAGCATGCCGCTTGAGAAGGCCCATTGTATATTGTAGCCTCCGCATGGAGCACTGATATTCATCAGTTCACCTGCGAAATAAAGGCCTTTCACAATACGGCTTTCCATGCTGTCCGGTGATATCTCCTTGAGCGAGACACCTCCCCAGCTGGCCATCGCCTTGTCAAAACCTGAAGAAGCGGTAACTGTGAGTTTCAGTCCGTCTCCGAGCATTCCGATGAGCTTATTGCGTGAGTCTCCGGAAATTTCGCAGGCCTTTCTCGTCTTGTCTGTTCCGGCAAGTATGCAGAATGCCTCGGCAAGAGAGTCAGGCAGAAATTCGCCAAGCAGATTTTTAACAGTCTTTTTTCCGTGTTCTCTGTGCCATAGCTCAAAGGAATCTTTCCAGAACGCTAGCGATTTATCAGGAAAAACTTTGATTTTGATCTGAATTTCCCTGTCCTCAAGAAGAAGACTGTTGACTTCCCCTGAAATATCCAGAACCGCCGGGCCGGAAATTCCCTCGTGGGTTAGAAGAAGAGTTCCTTTTGAGGCTCTGCCTCTCCAGTTCTTACGGCAGATTTCAATGGAGACATTTTCAAGTACATTTCCCGAGCATGCGCTGATTGCTTTTTCCTTGATTTCGAGTCCGCAGAGAGCCGGCACAACGTCAATGACTCTATGGCCTGCCGATTCTGCAAGAATATATCCTTCTCCCGCGCTTCCAAGTGAGGGATAGGATTTGCCGCCGCATGCAAGAATGAGCGCATCGCATGGATATTCAATTCCGTGCTGATCTTTTGCAGCGTATAGAACTCCATCTCTGATACACAGTTCTTTGACTGTTGTGTTATTCTGAATTTTAACATTTTTCTGAGCGCAATGCCGCGTTAGCAGATTGAGGACGTCCGCCGCTCTTCCTGAATGTGGAAAATAGTGAAAACCGTCAGGGCTTTCCAGAGCGACTCCTGAATCCCGGCAGAGCTTTTTGAGGTCTTCTCCGGAGAAATTTTTCAGGGCAGACAGGGTGAATCTCCATTGTCTGAAATCAAAACGTTCCGCCATTTTTTCGGGAGGAAGGATGTTCGTGATGTTACAGCGTCCTCCGCCGCTTGCGAGAAGTTTTCTGCCGGGCGATGGCATTTTTTCAAGTACAGTCACCTCCGCCGCAGCAGATGCGGCGGCATAAGCCGCCGCAAGTCCCGCCGGACCTCCGCCGACAACCAGTATTTTCTTTTGATTCATTACTTGTCTGTTCTGAATGGAACGGCAGGCAGATTGTCGGAGTTATAGAGATTGCAGACCGGAATGTCTGCCCAGGCGTATCTTACAAAGGACGGATTTTTCAAATCAGGATTGGATACAAGCACGGAATCTCCCTCAATGACGGCATCCGCCCATACGAATTTTTTATCTTCTCCTGCGATTGCAAAGCCTTTGACTGCTCCGCCGTCCTTGCTTTTGAGGCCTTTGGCATGAGTGAATTTTATTCTGATTTTGCTTCCTTCTATCGATGCCGAAGAGAAAAGAGGGCCGGAGTATTCAAGTGCTTTTTCCCCGTAACAGAAGTGACGAGCCGCCAGTGAAAGACGTCTGGATACTTCCTGCTTGTTTGCCGGATGTATGTTGTTTGCTTCTCCTACATCAATAGCTACTGCGATTGCAGTATTGGGAATTTCAAGAATTTTTGCCTGAGATTCTCTGAGATGAGCCCAGTTGCTTTCCGCTGGTTCATTTTTTACAGCCATATAATTGGCAAGCTGAACAACATAGACTGGCATTTCAGGCTGTTTTTTAGCAGCTCTCCATGAAGTCGCTAAGTCTTGAAGCATCTTGGCGTATATAGCCGGAGCCCATGTGTTTCCTTCTCCCTGATACCAGAGTGTTCCTCTGACTGTATAGGGATTTATCGGGGCTATCATTGCATTGTAAAGTGCTCCCGGCAGATCGCGGAAGGCCGGAAGATTTGGAACATTCGCTATGGGATATTCCTTTTCAACTTTGCAGAACCATTTGGCGGAGAATTTGAGATCGGTCGGGCCGTCGTAGAAAACCACCCGTCCGGCTGCTCCGTTTCCAAAGGCGTTGAAGAATCTTATGGTAAGTATGTTTTTGCCTGCTTTTACCAATTTGCCAGGAATCTTGTATGAGGGCCAGCCGATATTGAGCTGCTGTGTTCCTGAAGCAACTTTTTCACCATTGAAATATATAGTAAACGCATCGGTTACAGGTTCAAATTTAATGAAGAAATCCTTGTCCTGACGATCGGCAGGCATTTCGAGTTCACCTCTGAACCAGATTGCTCCGTCAAAATTCTTGTTCAAGGCTTTTTCGGCGAACATGAGAGACTGAACTTCCTTCCAGTCCTTTGTATCGCAATCGGTTTTATGCCAGCCGCTTTCCTCTCCTCTGTTGCCTTCATCCTTGTTGAGGCATGGACGCTGTGTGTCATCTTTGTACTGATTATAGACTTTGAGAGAACTGTATTTCTCTTTGGGGACTGTCACTGCTTTTGCGTAATCGGGGTTGGCATCAAGAACAGCCTGTGAGAGCCATGGCTGGATTGAAGTCGCTCCAAGCGATGAGTTGATCAGGCCGACAGGTTGCTTCATCTGCTTGAAGAGATCGCGTCCGAAGTAATAAAGTATGGCTGAATAACCGGGCATTGTCGAGGGGCTGCATACTGTCCACTGGCCTTCAATGTCATCCTGTTCGGAACTTGAGATATTTACTTTCACTTTGAAGTGGCGGATCAGCGGATAATTTGCCGCCTGTGTCTCTTCCTTTACATTGAGTGTCTGAGATGCCGACCACTCCATGTTGGACTGTCCTGAGCCAAGCCAGACTTCTCCCACAAGAACATTTTTTACTTCTATGTTATTTTTTCCAGTGATTTTGAGTGAGGCTGATTCAGTGTTACTTTTCATCGGTTCAAGGACGATATTCCAGTTCCCCTGAGCGTCCGCTTTGACAGTTTTTTTCTGTCCTGCAAAAGCAACCGTGACCTCTTCTGACGGGGCGGCTTTACCCCATATATTGACCGGCATTCCGGCCTGCAATACCATGTTGTCGGAAATGATTGCCGGAACTTTTACATCAGCATGAATCTGAGCCGCGCAAAAAGCTGCGAGCAAGGCAAGAATACATTTTCTAAGTCTCATTTTAAATTATCCTGTCCTTTTGCTTGTTTGTATGAGAGAGGCGATTGAAAGAGCTGTTCTGTATAAATTGTTTTCCGCGTTTTTCAAGGCGGAGTCGAGAGTGGAGGGGCCTTGTGCCAGACTGAACCATGCCGCAAATGTTTTTCTCAGCCATTCCGTGTCGGCTCCGTCTATTGAACCCGATATGAGAATAAGGGGAATTTGCTTGCGACGGCATTCGTCCGCAAAGGACTGACAGAGTTTTCCGGAGGCTGTCTGGCTGTCTGTTCTGCCTTCTCCTGTTATGGCAAAGGAGGCGTTTTTCAGGGCTTCCTTGATGCCGCATATTTCTATTACGAAATCTGCACCTGGCTTGATTTCCGCTCCGAAGGCGGCACGGAGGGCGAAACCTGTGCCGCCAGCGGCTCCGTCACCTGGACTATCTGAGTCGTTGACATATCCGG
>JAKJHH010000159.1 GCA_022703965.1 Verrucomicrobiota bacterium | reverse complement strand
GTCAAGCAGACCTCGGACTGCTTCGCTGTAGGCATCCACAAGCTCGTCAAAAAAGACGTTGCGCGCTCCGGGGTCCTGTACGTCAGGCGAAAGAGATGCTGTCCTGTTTGTCGGGCCAATACTCCCGGCTACGAAACGAGGCTTTGAAGGCTCAGTCTTTTCAGACTCGTCAGCAGCTTTTCGGGCTAGACGGGCTCCTTCAAGATTAAGTTCGTAACAAATGGATTCAAGCGCATAATCCGCCTGAGAAATTCTGTTTGAATTGAAGGTGTTTGTTTCAATGATATCCGCACCGGCATCCAGATATTCCTTGTGAATGGACAAAATGAGTTCCGGACGCGTCAGATTCAAGAGATCGTTATTTCCCTTCAAAGGCTTGATGTGATTGACAAAGCGAGTGCCGCGAAAATCTTCTTCGAGCGGTTTAGACTTCTGTATCATTGTCCCCATCGCTCCGTCAAGAATCAGTATGCGCGAGGATAAAAGTTTCTTCAATATTTCAGTACGGGCTGAATCCATGTAGGTACTCCTTGCAAATGTCCTTATAAGACAGCCGTGAGGAAAGGATTTCAAGACAGGATTTTTACAGCTTTGAAGATTTGTATTGAATAAAAACACCTTGTATCTTAATAGGAACTACTAATTATTTTACGGTACGGACAGAATCAATAATGTCCGCATGAGAACATGACATCTTCACGACTTTTCTACCTTGGCGCCGCGCTGATCTTCATATATTTCGGGGACAGCGTATACAACACTATCTTCAGCAACTATCTTCAGGACGTTCATCACGCAAGCGCAGGACTTCGAGGCTTCCTCGAATTCCCGAGAGAGCTGCCCGGAATCCTCTCGATGTTCGCCGCCGGACTGCTCTTCTTTCTGCCGGATAACAAAATGGGACTTGTCGCTGGACTCATCTACTTCCTCGGCATCATCACGATGACGCTTCCGCTCGCCTCGACAAGCATATATTTCCTGATCCTCATAATGGTCACAGCCAGCCTTGGACAACACATGCTGATGGTCATTGTCGATGCAATCGTCATCCACAACTCGACACCTGAAAACCGTGCGCTCAGGCTCGGACAGACCAAGGCTCTTGTAAATGCTGCGGGTCTCGTCGGCGCTCTCTACCTCTGGATCAAGTGGAAGTATTTCCCAGGCTACATCAGCGATTTCTTTGTAATCTCAGCCGCAATCTTCATCGGCTCGTTTTTCTTCCTGAAAAGCACGGACAACAAAGCTGCCGCAACACCGCAGAAAAAGAGCTTCAAAGAGAGCATCGTGATGAAGAAGAAATATTCACGCTACTATATGCTTGAAATCTTCTTCGGAGCCAGAAAACAGGTTTTCATGACTTTCGCCTTCTGGTCAATGGTTGCAGTATTCAATGAAGCCCCCGGCTATATCGGAAAACTCCTGCTCATCGCCGGAATACTCGGAGTATTTTTCAAGCCGATGGTCGGCAAAATGATTCAGAAGTACGGAGAACGCAAAGTCCTGATCTTCGACAGCGTGATAATCGTCACGATCTGTCTCTTTTACGCATTCTCGACGCATGTATTCAGCGCGGCTCTTGCGGCCTTAGTCGTCAGCGCCTGCTTCATTATCGACAACCTGATGTTCGCAACCGGAGCTGCACGCTCAACCTTCATGGCAAGAATCAGCGAAAAACCTGCCGATATCACGCCAAGCCTCTACTGCGGAATGGCGCTCAACCATGTTGTTTCGATCATAGCCGCCGTCATCGGCGGCATAATATGGGAAGCAACCGGAACTCAACTCTGGGTCTTCCTGCTGACAGCCGGACTTGCCGTAATCTCAGGCTATATTGCCTCAGGCATTCCGGACAAGGAAGCCCCCATTAAAGTTGAATCCGATCCGCTTCTTGAAAAGGCAGACGCCGAATAAGCTTTTTACTGTCACTTAAGTTCCATTGCCGCGTGTTTGCGCAGGAAGCAATGAGTATCGCGACTGTAACGCTTCAATACTTTAATGCCAAGAGAAGAGCCGCAACGGACAGCGGCTTTTGCCAGACAGAATTCCAAATAAGCAAGCTGATATGACGGAGTCTTCTGTGATCCCATCGGCACGTCATGAGCGCTTAGTTCTTTCATCGAAAGCAGTCTTTCAATAGCCGGAATCAGGTCTTTTGAAGGCTTCCTTGAAACCGCAAAGGCAATGTTACGGATTCTCGCATAAAAAGGATCTCTTATCATGTCATCGCGATTGAAGTCATAGGGATAGACTCGCTCAATCCTGTTTCCAAGCCCTGGAACGGCATCGGAAATTTCAGAAATTTCGGAAGCGAAAATATCGCTACCGGAACGTCCAGCCATTACAAGAAGGCGGTTGACGACAGCATAATCATCCTCCCCGTGACCTCCGCTCACAATCCCTGTTCTGAACGCCTTGATGTGAGGCGGAGTAAAATGTCTGCCTTCACTGACCGCCAAACGAAGCAGGGATTTGAGATGATCCGCACCGCACGATGATCCATGCCAGGCAAGAGCCATCGCAAGCAGAGATTTTACACTAAAATAAGGAGCAACGGAAGAAGAGGCTTCCTGAAGAGTCCTGTAACATTCCTCAAGAAGAGGAAGCGCTGTTTCGGCGCTCATGCGCAGAATCCTGTCCAGATCGACAAGCGACTTGTCGGCAAGTCTTGCGATAATCACAGACGGGGCGTCCTTTTCTTCAGAGTGAAACGCCCAGTCAGGCAGAACTGCAAGAGAAATAAGTTCTTTTTGAAGCTTTTTTACATCAAGCTTTCGTACCGGAATCTTTTCCTTTGCGATAAGTGCCGCAGCCATACCGACAGAGTATCCGGCGTTTTTAACATCCGCGTTCATGCGGCAGAAACATGTGGCATCGCGTTCTCCCGATATCGCTTTAGCGGCTACCAGAAGTCCGTCAATTCCGGCAGGCACAAAACATCCGTATGGAATTCTTACCTTAAGTGCTTTTCCTGCACCTACTGTTCCAAGCTTGGCAAGGTCTGATGAAGTATGAGCATGACTGTCAGCCTGAGTCGAGGCTACGGCAATGACATCATCAAAAACTTTATCCTCAAGAATCTCATTCATTGTCAATCCTGCATCACCTTTGACACGTCTTGCTTCACGCACGGTTATCATAGGTGAAATATGAAACGGTGAATTCAGGCGATGAGCAAGAGATACTGCCCTCAAACGTTCCGAATAGACATCCGGCTGGAATATATCAGGATCACGCAGATAACGCTGAGACAGGAAGTTCGGAGAAGGATATATTTCCGCCCCCCACATGCTGTAGGACTGCATCATGCCGTCCTCCGGATCTCCGATATCATAATCAAGCCCAGCCAGAGCCACAAGATCGGCATCGCCGGTAGTATCAATACTAACAAAAGCCTCTATTGAAAAAATCCCGTCTTCGTTTGCTGCAAGAATCTCGGTCAGTTTTCCATTCTTCACAAGGACGCCGCAGGCTCTTGTGCCTGTAAAGAGACGAACTCCGAACTGTTTCACCTTATCAAGCAGATATGTACTATGCGTCAATGCTCCGTGAGAAGGATTAGTGATGACAGCTTCCATCTTGCGCATTGACTCTTTTCCGGTGAACTCGTTTGCTCCGCCCTTGTATCCCTCATAATATCCGCAGACACGTCCGGCTGTATATGTTCCGCCTAATTCACAATTAAGTTCAATAGCAGTCACGGAAGCACCACGCTCGGCGGCGGCGAGCATAGCCATGCCTCCGGCAGCTCCGATCCCTGCGACACAGACATCCGACTTAAAACAGATCAACGGCTTGATTGCGGCAGTTTTCCCCACTGCGAAAAGCGGCACTTTAAGAGCTTCATCTTTAAGCGGCTTCAGCGAAAGAGTTTTGAGCGGAACCGAAAATCCTCGTCCAGCCCAAAAAGACTCGGAATCCTTGCCTGATTCTTTTTTAATTTCAAGCTTATCCAGAATCGACTTTATACCGGAAACCAGAGAAAGAATATCATCCAGCGAAAAGCCCCATGGCAATTCTGGAGCCGCAAAAAGATTCCTGTACGGAGAATCAGGAATGGCAGTTTCAGGCTCAATATAAGCCTCGTTAGCCATATGAGAGAGGTTCGCACCTTTAAAACTGTCAACATGCGAACGCAAATAAGAAGCAAACTCAAATGTTTTTCTGCGGGATGCGGCATCAAGATTGCTGCGTGTTTCAAAGAGAGCCCCATCCGAATCGCAACGGAACGCATATTCAATGACAATGACATCGTTGCGCAGGCAGGAATGAAAATGCAGACTGTTTTTTTCGAGTTTAAGAGCGTCTTCAATTCCACCTCTGAAAGCTTCGTCAAAACTTGGCAAAAGATGATCTGCCTTCGTTTGAAATTCCATCTCAAAAACAGTATGTACAAGTTTTGCTCCTGCCGTTACAGACGGCATTGAGTTTATCATGCGCAGAAGCGGAGCGGCGGAACCCGCATCAATGAGAGCAGCGCCGGGCAGACGGCATAGCTTTGCCGGAATTGCCAGCATGAGCCCGTTGAGAACCTGTCCGTCATGCGTGATTCCGACAGATTCAGCCTCGTAAAGTACTGGAATATTTTTTTCTTCCAGAAGAGCTGTCAACTGCTGTCTTACAAAGCCGTCAGACACAATGATCTCATTGGAGTCGTGCTGGCAGAAAATTGTCTTCAGATAGTCCGGCAGGCTCCTGAAAGCTGAGTCGTCTTTTGCTGTTCGTACAAAGTTATGGGAATGAGCAGCGATTTCACGGCCTGCATAAGCACGCTTTTCCGTTACGACAACATTCATGCCACGAGCGGCAGCTTCAACGGCGGCGATTACTCCCGAAATTCCGGCTCCGGAAACAATCAGATCCGGCGAGAGAGATTTTTTTGAACTCATATAAAAACTCCTGAATATGTTATTTGCGTTTTTGTGTCTTCTCGGAGGGAGGCGGAGCGCATGTCAGCTCAAGATTCAACAATTCCAGCTCCAGAGGACATGGCTCAAGCTTTTCGGCGGGCTTTTCAATTTTCTTTATTATCAGTTCGACGGCTTTTCTGCCAAGCTGAATTTCCGGTATATAAACAGTCGTAAACTGGAATGAATCCTTGGAATCATGAAAACAGACTATTGAAAGATCTTCGGGAATACGCAATCCCAATTTTAACGCAGCCTTAAGTACAGCAATATATTGAGGAGCGGAATAAAGCAGAATCGCCGTAGGACGCTCTTTTTTCGCAAGATGGGCTGAGATAAAAGGCATATAATCAATATAGGAAAGTCTGCCTTCCGAGCAGATCTCGATTCCCTGTAATCCTGCGGCTTTCATCGCTGTCCGGAAGCCTTCAGGACGCGCATTCACACTGTAATGCACCGCAGAACGGACAATTTGATGATTCCACAAGCCAATGCGTTTGTGTCCTAAAGAAATGAGATGTTCTACAGCTTTGCGTGCACCGTTAAAGTCATCTGGATATATGCAGTCGTATTCGTGTCTGGAATTCATCCATATCGCTGGCACATGATAACGCTGAAGCAGAGAATCAAGACGCTCCGGATATCCGGTATTGTAATTGATTAGAAGTCCGTCACTGCGCCATTCCGAAAGAATATCCGGAATGAATGCAGGATCAGCAAGCTCTTCATCAGAAATGCTATTGAATAAAAGAGATTGTTTCCTTTTGGCAGCCTCATCCTGAAGTCCAAAGAGTCTATATTGCGGCATGTGGTTATTACGCCATTCTAGACTGCCGAGAACTGCGATAGTGTCATAGCGTCCGCTGATCATGCTCCTTGGAGCAGCGGACTTCCTATACCCCAGTTCGACAGCGGCTTCACGGACTTTAAGGTAAAGTTCAAGGGCATCTTTCCTCTTCGGCTCCTCCTTAGCCTTCAATGCCCGCGAGACGCTCATCGCGGAAATCCCCAGTTTCTCCGCAATCTTTTCCATCGATATTCTTTTGTCGTCTGACATTAAAACCTCAACTGTTATGCATAACAGTTTATCATAAAAATGAAGACTTGTCAAGATGTTTTCATGAATCAGGATAATAAAAAAAGGCGCAGCAGAACAAATCTGCTACGCCGAATTTGATAGATTTTGAAGCTTACAGCTTGAAGAATTTTGCCGCTTTCTCGAAGAAGCCTTCCTTGAGAGGATTGTTCTTCGAGTTCTCAAGAGAATCAGAAAACGCTTTCAGAAGCTCTTTCTGAGGACGAGAGAGATTACGCGGGATTTCGACAAAAAGCTTTACATGCTGATCACCGCGAAGTCCGCCGCGAAGAGACGGCATTCCCTTGCCCTTTAGACGCAGAACAGTTCCATTCTGAGTTCCTTCCGGAACCGACATCTTGGAGCTGCCGGTAATTGTCGGAACTTCGATTTCACCGCCGAGAACGGCAGTAGTGAAATCAATCGGCACCTCGCAGAATATATCGAGTTCATCGCGCTGAAAGATCTCGTGCGCTTTGACCTTGATGACAACGTAAAGATCGCCGGCAGGCCCGCCGCGCTGTCCGCCTTCACCTTCGCCGCTAACTCTCAGATGAGAGCCTGTATCGACTCCGGGAGGAATACGGATCTGAAGCTTCTTTTCGGTTCTGACCCGACCTTCACCGCGGCACTTCGGACAGGGTTTTTCAATTATCGTTCCGCTGCCGTGGCAGTTGCTGCAAGGCTGGCGAATAGAAAAGAATCCCTGTGAAAAGGTGACTTGTCCAGTGCCTCCGCAATGATGACACTGTTTACGGCCAGTGCCTTTCTGAGCTCCTGTTCCGCCGCAGGTCTGACATACGTCGAGCTTAGGAATATTGATTGTTTTTTCGACGCCGAGAACAGCCTCTTCAAACTCAATTTCCAAGTCATAGCGTAAATCGGCTCCCTGACGCGGCCCGTTCTGCTGACGTCCGCCGCCTCCGCCGAAGAAACTGTCGAAAATTCCGCCGCCTCCGCCGCCGAAGACTTCGCTGAAAATATCGAAAGGGTCATGTCCTCCGCCTGAAGCCCTTCCACTACGCTTATAAGCCTCGTGTCCCATCCGGTTATAGCGATCACGCTTATCCGGGTCGGAGAGAACTTCATAAGCTTCGGAAATATCTTTAAACTTGTCTTCGGCCTCCTTGTTACCCTGATTTTTGTCAGGATGATGCTGGACAGCCAGTTTTCTGTATGCCTTTTTTATCTCGGTCTGATCGGCGCTTCTGCTTACGCCGAGCAGCTCATAATAGTCTGCCATATTCTTACCTTAATTTCGGGCGATATCAATTCATCGGATTTTTATGGTTCAGCCTTTTTTTCTGCCTGAACTTACGACTACTTTAGCAGGCTTAATAAGCTTGCCGCCCAGTCTGTAACCGTAAGACCACTGCTTTATTATCACGCCTTCATCATGAATATCGGATTCCTCCGTGGAAATCGCATCATGCATGGCGGGATCAAAAGACTGTCCGCCTGCGTCAAGACGCTCAACTCCGAGTTCCGACATCGCCTTGCTGAAGCCGGAGTTGATCATTGCAAGTCCTTCGCGCAGACTCTTAATATTATCCGAAAGCTCCGATGCCGCAAGCGCTTTATCAAAACATTCCATCACTTCCAGCATGGGAAGTACTGTTTCAGCACGGACATTCAGACGCAAATCTGCCATTTCACGTGCGCTGCGCTTGCGGTAGTTATCGAATTCAGCCACAAGACGCATATATTTTTCATTGAGCGTTTTGAGCTGTTCAGCTTCTTCAGATTTATGTGCATCGGCAGAAGGCTCGACATGAGCCTCCTGCGTCTTCTCGTGCCGGACTTCGGAGTGTCCCGCATCCTTTTTGTATTCTTCAGAAGCGTGTTTAGTCATTATTTCAGACTCCCTTTTCGAGGTTGAACGCCATCAGATTGGCGAGCTTCTTAGCAAAGTTGAGCGGATCCGGAACAGGACTTCCTTCTGTCAGGAGTGCCTGATCGTAGAGAAGACCTGCGAAGTCGGCAAGACGCGCATCGTCGGGCGACTTGTCATAAAGTTTCTGGAGTCCTGATACGATCGGATGGTCAGGATTGAGCTCAAGAATTCTCTTGCGTGAAGGCATTGCCTGATTGAGAGCCTTCATCAGACGCTCCATGTGAACGCCCGGATCAAATTCATCGCTGACGAGACAGCAGGCGCTGTCCGTGAGTCTCTTCGAGAAGCGGACTTCCTTGACCTTCTCATCAAGCTTTTTCTGAAGCGCTTCAAGCAGAGTCTTGTGTTCCTGAGTTGCCTTCTCTGTCTTTTCCTGAGCAGCTTTAGCGGTGTCATCGCCGAAGTCGATATCACCTTTGCCGACTGCCTTGAGATGCTTTGTATCGTACTCAAGAAGGGACTGAACAACCCATTCATCGATTCCGTCCGTCATAAAGAGGACATCGTAGCCGCGGCTCTTGAAGGCTTCAAGATGAGGTGAGTTTTCAAGCGCGTTGCGGTCTTCGCCTATGATGTAGTAAATTTCTTTCTGAGCCTCAGGCATGGCATCGCGGTATTCCTTGAGAGTGATGAGTTTGCCCGGAGCATTCTTCATGCTCTCGAAAAGAACGACGTCCTGAATCTTTTCCTTGTTGGTGAAATCAGTGTGCAGACCTTCCTTGATGATCTTTCCGAACTCCTTGAAGAAGCCTTCATATTTTTCTCTTTCGTTCTCAAGCAGTTTCTTGAACTCGCTGAGAAGCTTGGAGGTCAGGCTCTTGTTGATCTTGGTGATCTGCGGATTGTCCTGAAGCATTTCGCGCGAAATATTCAGAGGAAGATCTGCTGAATCCACAACACCTTTCACAAAACGCAGATAGTCGGGGAGAATACCCGGACAGTCATCCGTAATGAAGATTCTCTTCACGTAAAGATGAAGCCCTTTCTTGCGAGTGTCGGCGCTGAATATGTCCATCGGAGCTTTTGCAGGCAGGAAAAGCAGAGACTTGAATTCAGATTTACCTTCGGCAGAATAATGAATGTGTTTGAGCAGTTCTGAACCGTAATGGGAAAGATGTGTGTAGAACTGCTTGTATTCGTCTTCTGTAATCTCCGAAGGATTTCTGAGCCAGATGGCCTTCATTGAGTTCAGAGTATCTTCCTTGACTTCACCCTTCTCATCTTTTTCAACGAGCACAATAGGATGTTCGATGTAATCGGAATACTTCTTGATGATTTCGCGGATTTTCCAGGACTCAAGATAGTTCTTGGAGTCACCGTTGAGATGCAGAATTATTTCTGTTCCCTGAGCATAGCGTTCGCAGTCTTCAATGACGAAAGAATCCTTACCTTCAGATGTCCAGTGAACAGCTTTAGCGGCCTTGTCGCCGGCTTTCTTAGTGAAGATTTCGACCTTCTCGGCAACCATGAAAGCGGAGTAGAATCCTACGCCGAACTGTCCGATGAGTTCAGGTACATTCGCCTGCTGTGTCTGCTTGAGATTGTTAAGGAACGCCTTTGTGCCGGACTTGGCGATTGTACCGATGTTCTCGACAAGCTCTTCCTGAGTCATACCGATACCGTTGTCGATAATGGTTATTGTTCCCTTTTCC
>JAKJHH010000158.1:3834-9606 GCA_022703965.1 Verrucomicrobiota bacterium | reverse complement strand
TGCGTCAGCAATGATTCATACCGTGGAATGCAGGATTCCGTTGAGCATCTTATAAGTCTCGGACATCGCAAAATCGCTTTTCTCGAAGGTCCCAGAGCTTCTCATGCCGACCTGCTTGCCAGAACCGATGCTTATCTTGGGACAATGAAGAAGTATGGTATTGATCCTGAAAAGGAATCTTTGCTGGTCCGTCATATACCTACAGAAAAGACTCAGGAGGCTGGTTATCTCCAGTGTCGTGAACTTCTCAAAAATACTCAATCTGCGACTGCCGTCATTGCCAATTCAGATGAAATGGCTTATGGCGCCATGCTTGCCTGTTCCGAGTCAGGATTGAAAATTCCGGAAGACATCTCAATCAGCAGTTTCGACGATCTGCCTTCCAGCCGCTACCTGAATCCGCCTCTGACTACTGTCCGCCAGCCTATTGAATCCATCGCCTACACCGCTGCCATGTATGCAGGAATGATGGCAAAGGACAGCGCGGCGGTCTTGAAAAACAGAATATTTCCGACCGAACTCATAATTCGCAAATCCACTGCTAAGGCGAGGGACTAATTATGAAAAAGACTGCATTTACGCTTATTGAATTGCTGGTTGTGATAGCCATTATCGCGATTCTGGCCTCCATGCTTCTTCCTGCGCTGAATAAATCGCGTGAGGCAGGAAAGCGTATTCTCTGCACAAGCAATCTCAAGCAGATGGCGGCCGCATCGGTCGGCTACATTGATGACTTTTCAGGCTATTTCACGCCAGGTCTCAATACCGGGGATTGGACAACATATGTAAATAACTGGGCATCTCTTCTGTATGACGGCAAGTACTGTCCCAAAAAAGAGCTGTTTAATTGTCCGGGAAACAGCGGGCTAATGGCGAAAGTCTGGAATATACGCGGCTACGGAATCAACGCATGCAATACCAAGTATTATACCGGAGGCGGCAACTCGGACGGATTGATGGCAAACTGTGCCAGCGGTTCAGGTGTATGGATGATTCCAAAGCGTGTCAATGTTGTAAAATCTCCTGCAAAAGTGATTCTTATTCTCGATATCTGCCAGAATCCGGCCGCATACTCAAACAAAGGAGATACCGATACTCCTTCTTCTACCTATCAGGATGCCTATAGGCATGGAAACGGGCTGAATGTTTCTTTTGTCGATGGACATGTCGAATGGCTCGCTAGGAGAGATTATAACATTTACAGTCCCACTGTCTTTGCCCGCTTCTGGGCGGAACAGCCTTGAATAATTTAAATACAGGAATCTTGTCTATGAAAATCATGATGCTAGCCGCTTTTTTATTCTCGTCATTCTGTGCCAGCTGTATTGGGGATGAAAGTCCTTTCCTGCTCACTGACAACGTTAAAGCGGGACAGAAATCAAAACTTCTCGGCGAGAAAGTCAATGTGATTGAAACAGGCGCAAGCTATAAATGGGTTGATTCAGGCGAATTTGCAACTGATCCTGAAACTCTCTCAACAGGAAGCCGTCCTAACGGGACTTCCAAGTCGCTTTTCGACGGTAATTCAGGGTATGCAGAAACTCAGAGCTTCAGCAAGTGGTCGGGCGGTTCATGGGCAACAATAAGAATCGACCTCAAAAAAAATTATGTGATCGATTCTCTTGATGTATGGGCGCTGAGAGATCCCCAGCGTGATACTGAATTCGCTGAATTACTGATAAGCGGTGATGGTATTAAGTATATTCCCTACGGAAGAGCTGTAAACAATGAAGTCAAGAGAGATGCATCTTCATTCATAAAACTTAGCCTAAAACTTGATAAAGCTGTTTCAGGACAGTTTGTTGAGCTGAGAATTAAAAAATCAAGCACGGCAAATCAACAGCAGATAGCGGATATCGCAATCTGGGGATTCAAGGCTGATGATAAAGTTTCTTTTATAAAAGCCGGAGAACGTACTCCTGTGCGCATTAATGCAAATGTAATTCAGGATGGAGTTGCATTGATTTCGTGGGCTGAATCAGCCAAATCAATACGCGATGCCGAAAAGTGGAGAATTTATGTGTCAGATGTTCCCTTCAAATCCGTTTCAGATGAAGGTGTCAGGCGTTTGGCGGAATGTCCCAAAAAAGACTTGAAGACTCCCGTTTATCCTTTCGAGCCCGGTTCCACAAAGTATTTTGCGGTAACTGCCGTTTACAAGGACGGTGAAGTTCCTGATGTCGAAGCGGTGAAAGTACAATTCAAAAGCCCTTTTTCCTGCTCGAATTTCGGAGAAATGCTGGCAGTTAACCATTTCTGGAGTGGAGACGCTCACGGCGGCGGCGCAAATGTTCCGAAAGCAAATCCCTATGAATGGAATGAAGTAGTTCTGGATATCCTTGCCGAAACTCCTTTCAGGGAAAGCCGCTGGTGGCGAATGAATCCTGAGATCGTTAAAAAATTTCTTGTCCGCGGCATCGGTATGACCACATTTCCCAATGGCGCAAAAAATATCGAGAACGCAAACGGCTTGGGAATATACTCATTTTCTCAGGGCAATGAACCTGATCTTAATTCAACAGTTCCTAAATATCTGGACAAACTCAAGGAAGTATATACACGAGCAAAATCCCTGAATAAATGGAACACTATTTCCGCTCCGACAAGCGGTCTTGAAGATCACTCCATTGAATGGCTGGACAGATTCTACGCCGCCGGTGCAAAGGATTATTTTGATGTCCTTGACCTTCATACTTACACAAAAATTGCAGGCGGTCATGAAGTCCCTGCCGGATATCCAAGAGGGGCGCCCGAGGCTCTTTTTTCGGATATGGAAAAAATCCGTGCAGTCATGAAAAAACATGGAGATGATAATAAGCCTTTTATTTCCACTGAATTCGGCTTCACGGAATGTCCAGGAGTCTCAAATCCGGCTGGCAATATTACACCTCAGATCAAAGCCCAGTATCTTGTCCGCGGGCTGATTTTGCATTATGTCCTAGGCTTTAAGCGAGTCTATGTTTATTCCTTCTGGGACGATGGCGAGGATCCTTTTTACAACGAGCATCTCTACGGAATTATTGATTACGACTGTCAGAAAAAACCGGCTTTTTACGCTGTTTGCGCTCTTGGCAGAATTCTCGGAGACTGTACACTTGAAGCTCCTCTTGAAAATACTAAAATTCCTGTACTCGGCTATAGGTTCAAAAATCAGAAAACAGCTAAGTTTGTTACCGTGCTTTGGGATGGCAGCGGCATGCAGAGCGGAACTTTTTCATCAAATGAATCCGAGCTTGAAGTTGCTGATATATTTGGAAAGACGCGCAAGCTGATCCCAGGCTCAGGAGGACGTTTCAATCTGTCTTTTGGGCAATCTCCTGTTTATATAATATCATCAGAACCTGTTAAGCTGGAAACAACAAAACGAATTGAAAATACTTCATCGGTTTCTGATGAGGAGAAAATAAAATTCAATTCAGAAAAAACAGATTACATTGTTGCCGCCGACGCAAATTCACTGGATCTGAATTTGAAGCTTGTCAATCCTTTTAAAAATGACATAAAAGTTAAACTTGTAGCCAAAGATGCTTCCGGAAAAGACTGCGGCACTGAAGAACTAAGATTGCTTAAGTCTTCCGATACCGTTCACAAATTCAAAGTCATGCTTAGTGGCTCTGATGACTCTTTCTATTCAAAATACAGTCTGCTTCTGGTTTACAGTACTGATTTTTCCTCATATGCCGAGGAAATTCCAGTATATGTCCGTAAACTCGTAAAACTTGAAGGCGGCGTTTCATGCGTCACAAGAAAAGTCGACAAGAAAACAGGACAGGTTTACATTCTTGCCAACCGTTTTATTGAGGCATCCTTTGATCCGGCGCAGGGTGGGCGTCTGATGGAATTGATAGATAGGAAATCAATGACAAATCAGATTCATCTTGACTATGAAAAAGTGCCTGTTTTGAAAAGTTTTGCTTTCGAATATGCTGTATGGTTCAGCACTGACGGACTCAGAAATGCGCAATGGAAAGTAAGCGGATTTTCCAATGGCAATTTGAAGCTGACATCGCCGATTTCAAAAAACGGTCTTGCTTATGAAATGAACTGGAAACTTGATGCTGATTTGCCCGTGCTCAAACTTAATATTAAAGCGCAGAACAAATCACAGAAAGATGTGGAGTCAGTTTTCAATATTCATCCTGAATATAATATTTCCGGTTGCGGAGAATCGACTCGTGACATCATGGAGTTTCCGCTTGAAAAAGAAGTATTCAAACTTCCATTCTGGGCAGGACTCGGGGAAAAAAAGGTTCCCGGCGACTCGAAGACTTGGTGGCGAATTTATGATACTCAGACAAAGCTGGAGCTCAGGCAGGATTACCCTGAAGGATGGGAGACTCCGCGCATCTGGTTTGACCGTGTATCCTACAATGTCGAAATGAATGCAAAATTCAAGCTCAAACCAGAGGAAGTCTGGGAAACTAATTTAACTTGGACTCTAGGCGAATATAAGAATTGAAAAGAATCTACCCGGCGTTTAACTTATCGGACTGAACTTAAACGCCGGGTAACTTGTGAAATTTCAAATAGCAGCCTTCCTGTTAATGGTCGCTCTCCTTGGATTGGGAGAGCGTCTCGCTGAACGTTTTCTGCCTCTTTACCTGATTGCTCTCGGCGGCGGAACATTTGCCATCGGTCTGCTCAATGGGATGAATAATCTTCTTGCTGCGCTTTATTCTTTTCCCGGCGGCTGGCTCAGCGACAAGATAGGATACAAGCGGGCTCTTGCGGTTTTCAATCTTGTGTCTGTCGCCGGATATCTTATTGTTGTATTTCTGCCATACTGGCCGATGGTGATTCTAGGTTCCATGCTCTTTCTTTCATGGACTGCACTCTCTCTGCCCGCTTCGATGGATCTTATTTCCGGCGTTATGCCTGAAAAGCACAGGACGCTTGGAGTTACGATGCACTCTCTTGTCAGACGCTTCCCTATGGCGCTGGGGCCTGTCGCCGGAGGTTTTCTTATCGGCATATATGGGCTTGAAAGCGGAATCAGAATTGCTTTCGCGGCTGCTTCTGTCCTTGCACTGATGTCGCTTGTTTTTCAGGAAAGATTCATTGACAGTCCACCGAAGAAATCCAAAGCTCCTGCCGGTATAAGAGAGTCCATAGGGCTTTTGAAAGGAGATTTACGCGAGTTGCTGATATCCGACATCCTTATCCGTTTCTGCGAGCAGATTCCCTATGCGTTCGTTGTTGTCTGGTGCGTGAAGATGAACGGCATTTCCGAGCTTCAGTTCGGCACGTTGACTGCTATTGAAATGACTGTGGCGGTCTTGATATATTTGCCTGTCGCCTATTTTGCGGACAAATGCGGGAAGAAGCCTTTTGTCGTTGTGACCTTCTGCTTCTTTACGCTTTTTCCCTTGCTTCTGCTTTTCTCGCACAGTTATGAAATGTTGCTTTTGACGTTCATTCTGCGCGGTTTGAAGGAATTCGGCGAACCGACACGCAAGGCGCTGATTCTGGATCTTGCTCCCGGCGACTCGAAAGCGAGCGCCTTCGGAGCTTATTATCTTGTCCGTGACGTCTTTGTTTCCATAGCGGCGTTCGGAGGCGCTTTGCTCTGGGATCCGGCTCCGCTTCTTGCGTTCTTCAGGATGACAGGACTTGAATTTATGAACTTTTTGCCGCAATATATATGCAGTCCCGAAACAAATCTGATCAGCGCTTTCATCGCCGGATTGCTTGGAACGCTTTATATGGCGCTTTACGGGAAAAGTGTTAAAACAGTCTCATCATGAAGAGGAATTAAAATGGACAAGATTCATA
>JAKJHH010000158.1:0-3824 GCA_022703965.1 Verrucomicrobiota bacterium | reverse complement strand
GACCTGCGTCTCACTGCGATCATCGGAACATTTCCGGAAGAGCGCGTGAAAAAGCAGGAGATTATTTTCAATATTTCGATTTCCTGTGATCTTTCAAAAGCAGGGAAATCGGACAGCCTTGTTGATACTGTCGATTACAAGACAATGAAACAATCGATTCTGGCTCATGTCGAGAACTCTCAGTATTTTCTGATTGAGTCTCTGGCTGAAAGCGTAGCCGCTCTCTGCCTGAATACCGAAGGAGTCGAAGAAGTGACTGTAACTGTCGATAAGCCGGGCGCTCTCCGTTTTGCACGCAGTGTTGCGGTTGAAATTACAAGGAGCAAGGATAAATGAGTTCATTTGATTTGCAGGCCGCCGATTGGGATAAGGAGCCGCGCCGTCTTCTGCTTTCACAGAAAGTTGCCGCGGCGATTCGCAAAGAGATTCAGCTCACAAAAAACTTTCGTGCCTGTGAATACGGCTGCGGAACAGGTTTGCTTAGTTTCTGTCTGAAAGACGATATCGGAGAAATTCTGCTTGCCGACAATTCCAGCGGTATGCTTGAGGTTTTGAATCAGAAGATCAAGGATCATGCTGTGGATAACATGAAGACTCTTATGCTTGATCTTTCCACTCATGACGGCCCAGATGCCGCCTTTGATCTTGTCTATTTGCAAATGGCTTTGCATCATATTCCGGACAGCAGAGATGTGCTTCTCAAGTTCCGCCGAATGCTGAAGCCAGGAGGCTTTCTTGCGATAGCCGATCTGGATTCAGAAGACGGTTCCTTTCACCACGGCGTCTTTACTGGACACAAGGGCTTTGACCGACTAGCTCTCTCAATGCTGTTGAAAGAATGCGGCTTTGATGCTGTAAAGATAGAAGACTTATGCCAGTTCACTAAGCTGAATGCTCGCGACGTAGAACAAACTTACAGCATATTCTTCGCCTGCGGCCGTGCCGTCTGATTTTTTATTTTGAGTTGATTTCGCAATTAATCTTAGTCCCGGAGAACGAGATTCTGTCAGATCGGCTCTCAATCTTTATTGTTAACTCATGAGCGTTTCCGGAGACTTGAAACGGAATTTTGGGAGAATTTGCTTTTTCTGGAAAAAGAACAGTTGCCATGCGCCATTCTTTTTCCGGCTGCGCTGATGAGATTTTCAGCCCCTTGGATGTGCCGGGTTCCAGTTTGTCCGCTTCCGCAGGACTGTATATGTATTGTTTGTGTATGATGCCTTGTATCGTCTCTGTCTTGAGAGAAAGGTCTGATTTGTAGAAGATACTGAGCCTTGCATTCGGTCGCTGAACTAAATATTCCCCGTCAGCTTTTTTATCAATTTTTGCCAGTCCGTCGATATTATTAAAGTTCCAGTAGCTGTCATAACTGTGAGGCGTATCCTCGCAGATTATTTTGTCGAAGACAACAAAGTAGCCGGGATCTTTCACGAATACGACTGCTCTGACTGCAATGAGCGGTTTTTCCGCATAAGAAGCTGCCGCATCGCTTATAATTATATCACAGCTCTCATTGGAGCTTGAATATACGATTTTTGCGGACGGAATTCCATTCTGATCAAGGGGGCCTTCCTGTCTTGGGAATAGCTGGTTTTTGCCGTCAATTGTTATAGAATTATTGCCGTGAGTCGTTGAGTCATTTTTGAGATATGTCTTGCCTCTGTAGCTGGAATGTCCAGGCAGCGCAAGAAGATATTCTCCGTATGCGCCCAGAGCGATACCGTTTCGTGCTGGTCTGTCATGAGAGAATCCGGTTTTGTTTTTTGTGCCTGAAAGCATAGCGAAGAGTATGCCTTTGCCGCTCCAGTCGCTGCGTATATAGATTTCGCCGTTATTGAAGAACTTGAACGTGGGGAGACTTTCAATGCTTGTCTTTGTGCTCTGAGCTGTGCTTGCGTTGTAAAGGATTGCGTAATCAGGGCGCTGATATGGAGGAATCAGATCAAAGCGTCCGGCAAAATCATAGACCAGACTACTTTTTGTAAGGAGGCCGATAGCAAAGAGACCGCTTGCTCCCTGACCGACAAACTGTTGTCCGTCTCTGAATTGTATTCTTGCCGGTTTGCCTTCGACATTGAAGAAAAATGAAGAATAAGGCAGATATTCTCCCGATTTTCCAAGGGGGCTCTTGGAGAAGGCATATGTTTTCTGTTCTTCGCTCATTGCCGAGGCTGCCGGAAGGAGTTCTTGAACAGGGTAAAGCAGATACTGCGGGCCTTCTCCATAGCTGCCGTCCTCCTCTATGCTGGATTCCAGATACTTTTTGATGTTCTCCAGCATTAATTCCTGGGCTCTTTTGTTATCTGTGAATTTTGCGGCAAGGAAGGCTCCGCCTGAGATTACAGCGAACCAGTTATTAATGTTTTTGCGTTTAGTAAAGCGTTCGCACGGGAGCAGTCCCTTTTCTGCGATGGCTTTTTTTATAGAGAGCATTTCTTCCTGAGTGAATAGTTCTGAAGAAAGATCGATTCCCGGTATCACTCTGGACATCATTGAGCCAGTCTGAAGTGTCGCAGGCGGATTTGTTCCTGAGATTGGAAAGCGTTCTGCATGAAGCCAGAATTCAAGTGGTCTGGAACTGATGTCCATAGTCTTTTCATGGATGTATTTTCCGAGTTCCTTGTTGCCTGTAAGGAAATAGAGCATTCCTGGCGAATTTAGAGATACACTGAAAATGTAATCGCCGTATGTCGAGCCCTTTTTGAAGTCGCCGTCATTAACCATATCAACGACAGTTTTTCTGAGTTTCTCAAAGGCAGCCTTGCCAGTCTCTGTATCGGCATAAAAGCGGGCTGTTTGTTTTAGCTGTTCAGGGGGGTAGAGAACTGACGATTCCGCTGCCTTGTCTGCATGTGCCTTGTTTATGAGCAGATCCTGTTCTTTGAGCACGTCGGGAAAAGCGCTGAGGCAGCAGAAGAATAGTGTAATTGCCGCTGTGCTGTGTGATAAAAAACATTTGGGTTGTAGGAAAAACTTCAAGAACGGGATTTTCATTGTTATCCTCATTTTATATGAAAATTGAGTTTTGTAGAGCTGTTTTTACAGGGAGAGACTGAAATCTTCGGACATGTATCTTTTTACATAGCGGTACTGACTCGGATCCCATTTTGTATTGGTGGCCTCAAAAGCCGACATGCGTCCGGTATGTCCGTCTGTGAACAGTACGTTTGCGGCATTATTGTGGCTGAGATAGAGAAATGCCTCCTTATCGCCGGGATTGTATGCTATATATGGAGACTGTACGTATACGTCATCCGCCTGTTTCATGCAGTCGCCTGCAAGCATCCAGCGGGAAGGCGAAACGATTTCTCGCTGTCCGAAAAACTGGAAGTTGTTTTCCAGATGCCAGCCTTTGGGAATTCCCATTGAAGTTGCCGACAATGATTTAGGAACTCCATAAATCTGACTGTAAAGTCCGTTGACAAGAGGCGTTTTAGGACATGAAAGTATAGGGCTGTTAATTTTTATGTATGAAGGCGCAGAGGGCGGAATTACGGCTCCGCTGACTTGTTTTGTTCCGCTCAGAAAATAGTGCCATATTGTTGTGTTGCTTGCGTCTCCATCATAGTAGAGAACGGGCAGTACTCCATGGAAGTCTTCTGCGTAAAAAGCAAAAACGTTTCCAACCTGTTTGAGATTTGAGGTACATGCGATTGCTTTAGCCTGCATATAACTTTTTTTCATCGCAGGCAGAAGAAGACTTGCGAGTATCGATATGACCGCAATTACAACCAAAAGCTCAATAAGAGTGAATGCCATGTTACCTTTACGGCGGCGAGAACTGCAAGTACGTTTATGGCATTCAACAACTTTTAAAGGAGGCC
>JAKJHH010000157.1 GCA_022703965.1 Verrucomicrobiota bacterium | reverse complement strand
AATGCCATAAACGTACTTGCAGTTCTCGCCGCCGTAAAGGTAACATGGCATTCACCCTGATCGAACTGCTTGTTGTCATCGCAATCATCGCCATTCTGGCCGCAATGCTGCTTCCTGCACTCGGAAGAGCGAGGGAAATAGCGCGTCAATCCTCATGTATGAATCAGTTGAAACAACTTGGCGTCGCCGCATTCGATTACTCCGGAAGCTATTCAGACTACTGGATTCCTCTCCGCATAAATTCTCTCCCTTGGACCTGCAACAGCTCAGTCTTGGAAATTCTGAAAATCAAAGACACGACAGGATACTGGCCCAAAGGAAATCTCTGCCCTAACGCCAGTGCAGCTCAGAACGATGCCACATATCCGGGTAAAGGCCCCGCCAGCGGAACTTACGCAATGAACTACACCGATTTGACACTTACCGCATCCTGCGGCTTCCGCCTTACGCAAATCAAAACACCGTCTGCAAAACTATCCATAATGGATGCCTGTGACTGGATGATTGATATCTGGGGCAGCGGAACCACTGCTTATTATGCCTCAGGAGAAGGCATCGGAGTCTCTCGCATTGCCTACAGACATGGAAACCGTCAGTCCCTGAACGGCCTTTTCTTCGACGGACATACAGGCAATCTCATGAGCAGAAGCGTCGTATCCAACAACAACCTCTGGAAACCCTTCTACTGAAGAATAAAAACGCGGCAGGGAATTTGTTCCGCTGCCGCGCTGATTTGAACGATTTCTGCCTATTATTTTACTGGCACTGTTTTTTCTACCTCAATACGAAGCGGACTCAAGAGGCCGGAGGGAAGAAGCTTTTCATCCTTTTCCCAGCCCTTCCAGATAGTGAAGGTATAACGTCCTGAAGGACGTGGCTTGCCTTCCTTTATCCATGCGGGGAAATCCTTGAGTCTCTTGCCAAAACCATCTCCCCTAACCCAGAGGCCTTCGCAATCATCGACAAGCTGCTCGTCGCCGATCATGCGGTTAACCCAGAGATTCGTCACCTGAATTTCCAAGCTGTTCTTACCAGACTTCAGGGCAGACGAAACATCGAGTCTGAACGGAGGCTTCCAGAGAACCGGAAAGGTCTTTCCGTTGAGCGTAACCTGAGCAAGATTCTTCACCTCGCCAAGGTTCAGATACACCTCTGAGTCTTTCGAGGGAATATATGCCGGATCAAGCTCGAAATCCTTAGTGTAAGTTGCCGTTCCTGAAAAATACTTTGCGCCGTCGTTTTTCAGCTCTGTCCATGAGACGAGCTTATCAAGCGTAAGTTTTTCAGGAGCACCGCATCCGGGCTGGAATTTAAGCTCCCAACTTCCTTTGATTTCAAACGGAGCCGGAACTGTCTTGCAGGCAAGATCAAGCTTTTTGCCAGAGGCAAAGTCTATTGAGACAGAGCCGTTCTTTGAAAACACCGCATAAAGCTTTCCATCCTCAATAGATAATGAGCAGGGAAGGATATCCTTTATACCGGCAGAAGTCTGAGCAATGCGCAGAGTACCGAACTCATTAGCAGTCACAGTTTTCTCCTTGCCGTCGATGATATAAGTCACCGTAAGGGACTTCGGAACCATAGGCGCTGGATCACCTCCAAGCGCATCATTTGTGACTTTGAAATTAAGCTCGTTTCCCGTCACTGCCTTCTGTAGAGTCTCTGTAACATCCTTCTGCTTGCCATCTGCTCCATAAACTGCTTTTACTATCTGAATTTTAGACTCAGAAGATGCAAGTTCTTTTGCAGAGCTGACTGCAAGAACCGGATCAAAATCCTTGGCATTCCTGCGGAATATAATGAAATAAGATCCGCTTGAATCGAAGGCAAGAGGAATGCTCGTAATACCGTCTTTTACGCTGTAGGCAGGAGCATCGGAAATACTGCCGTTCTCGGGATTCCAGATTTCAGGCTGCTTGCCTGAGACTCTGAATTTACAGTCGTAAACGATATCGACACCGCTTTGATTGCTGACAAAATAGAACTCGGAATCACCTATTTTTCTGTGAGTCCAATCGACATCTCCCTTGCCGTTCTTCTTATGAACAAGAGCCTGGAAATCAGGATTGAGACCTGCTGTCTTAGCTGCGTCCTCAGCAGATGCGGCAGCAATCAGTTTTCCTTTTCCGATTTGACGAACTGAACCCGGGGCAAAAGACTCGCCCCATATAGCGTCAGCAAGAGATTTGACTTGTTTGTCTGATTCAGGATATCCGCTCAAGGTTGGATTGGCAGATACTTTTCCTGAAGAAGCTATTACAGCGCCGGACTCAAGCAGAGATTTAATCTTTGCCAGAACTGGAGCCGTCATATACTTGTTTGCAGGAATAAAAAGCATTGAGTAGGAAATGCCGCCTTTTACCTTAAGACGCCCGTTCTCAACCGAAAGACGATTCAGCAAGACATCAGGATTTATAACGTCATAATCATAGCCCGCATCTTTCAACTTGCCATGAATCTGAGCTCCGTTAGGATTGGTCTCGCCGGAAAAGATACAAACATCCGCGACAAACTGGCCTTCCTGAAGCATATACTGAGCGCGAGCCATATAGTCGAACCATTCGCGGCTCTTGTCCCACCATGTATTGTGACGTCCGAAATGAGAACCGAAGCGCTCAAGCGTAATGCCCGGCTTCAAATCCATCCAAGGCTGGTGCATGTAACTGTGCAGAATAAAGCGGTTGAGTCCCTGAGCAAGCTGAACTTCACCGGAACTCTTGAGCGTAGCCGGTTCCTGAAGCCAGCGTCCCTGCTTGCCATCCGCGGTAAACGATTCGGCACCTACTATTTTATGTCCATAAATATGCGCGGCTGAGGCTGCCAGACGAACAGAACCGCTGGCTTTCTGACCGATCCAGAATTCTCCCATCACGATATCCGAGCTTCCGCCTGAAAGCAGATTCTCGAAAGGGCCTCCATAAGGCTCAACAGAAGACTGAATTCCATTTTTGCGGCAGAGTTCGGCAAAATATCCGAAGTAATTCTCAGCCATCAATTCAGAAACCGTCAGTCTGTAGTCATAAAGGAAGCGTTCTGAAAGTTCTGAACTTTCAACAGGCCATCCGGCGAGCGTAATCATATAAGTGCCGATATCATAGCCGCGACGCTTTTTGAACTCTTCGGCAAAACCTTCAGTCCAGTTCTGTCCGCCTACTTCATAACTGTCGATCAATGCATTATTAAACGCCTTGTACTTACCGGCGGCGGCAAGAAGCGGAGCCATCATGCCGTTCCAATGAGCCTCGAAAGCCTTACGGCTCATCTTATCACATTCATAACCGCTGGCGCGAGCGGGATGATTGGTTTTGCCTGTAGTCGTATAACCGACTCTGAGGATAGTCCAGTTGCCTTCCGGCAGCTCCCAGTCAAGCTTGCCGTCAGCATTCATTTTTGAGCTGAGATCAAGAATCTCGGATTTTTTGACAGCAAGTAAATCCAATGCCGGATTAGGCGCAGGAGCCTTGTAATATTCGCTGGTGCCGCCGCTCTTGCCAACTGCATTGTCTATCATCATGCGAGGCGAAAAATATATTTCGTTCAAACGGGTTGCGGCAAGAGTTGTCCATGGAACTTTGGGAAGCGCCATGTTAAATTTCCAGAACTTGGCTGTAAATGTTCCGCCAAGATCAACTGTTCCCTTGACGGGAAAACTCTGCTCATTGACCTTGAATTTCTTTATCTCCTTGAAATTCTGTCCGTCATCTGAAACAGAAATTACACCTTCCATCCAAATCAGTTTCTGAGTTGTCTGAAGCACAAGAGTCGTTGCCGTAAAAGGAGATTCAAAACTGAAAACAAACTCATTACTCGTCTGCTGTTTGATTGAAAGCTCAGTTTTTGTATTGCAGTCAATCAATTTTGCAGCATCAGCTTCAGGCAGATTCGAAGCGAGTTTGAACTTGACATCCTGCATCTCAATAAATTCAGGGGTTTTGAACGCGAATACTTTTATATCACGATAAAAGTTTCTGGCTGTCTCCGGCTGTTTGAGGATTCCGGAAAACTTCTGAGGGCCTTTGACAACAGTTTCAGAGACACTCACAATTTTCATCGAGTCCTCCACCTTCATCCACGGCCCGCCGCTGCTCGACCAGCCTGGACAATTGTGAACACAGACTTCGAGCCCCAGCTTATCAGCCTCGGAAACGGCATATGTAAAAAGCTCCATCCACTCGGGACTCATGAAGTCCACCGGCCCTTTAGGCGCGCCCATTCCGACATCAAAAATCTGAACTCCGGCAATGCCGACTTTCTTCATGGAATCAAGGTCAGCCTTTAGGCCTTCCTTGCTTATATTGCCGTTATTCCAGTGCCACCATACGTGAGCTCCAGCCGAAGCCGGAGGCGTTGCGAATGACTTCTCCAGCCCGTCTGCTGCGAAAAGTCCCAGTCCGGCGCTAAACAGTGCCGCAAAAAAAATTCTTTTCATTCCTTTAATGCTCCCATCGTTTTTCTTCTTTAACTTTAACGATGCTGCAATTATAACATTAAAGGAGATAATCTGCCTGTACTTAATCTTCAAAAATAAGCACGATATTTTCACATGTGGAGGATTTCAGAGTAAATCGTGAAATCCTCCGGCTACAAAATTACCAGAATACACTCAATACACAGCTAAGATTGTCCGCTTCGTAAACAGCTCCTTCAAAAGCATCATTTCTCTGCAAAGCAAGGACTTCCCCCTTGCCTTCCCAGAACTCTCCGCCATTGAGTGCCACACACGGAGCTTTGCCGTCTTTTCCAGCGCGCAAACGGATTTTTGCGTTATCAAGTCCGCGTATTTCAATATGACGAGTAAATTCAGGACGCGAGGGCGATTTTTCCCTGACGGAAACATGCCCTTCCGTCTGTCCGTCAATGAAAGCAAGAGCCTCCATATTGAACGCTTTGTTGAGCTTGTAAACAGCCAAGCCGTCCTTGAGGTACGTCTCGCTCATTGAGAAAAGCGGAGCTCCTTCCGGAAAACGCAAGGCAATATCCACGTTCATATCATGCCTGAACCCGGCCATCCATATTGCATTATGTGAATATCTCAAACTAAGTACGGGCTCTGCCTGAACAGCAGCAGTCTTCTTGAATCTTATTGTATAATCAAATTTTTCGAGCAGTTCACGGAAAAGATTCTCCGGATGAACAAACTCCGCTTCAGGCAGACTTTGAGGCTGATGATCGCGGATATTGAAATCAAAGGAGTTTGTTCCGCGAATCCAGAGCATAGCTCCGCCAGCCTTGCCTTCACAGAACGCGGCGGCAGCGCGCGATTCTCCGTTTCTATGATATTCCGCAATCGGTTTTGCACTTGTATCAACAAGATCAAGACGCCCTCCGCAAAGTAAACTCTTATGGCGGCATTTGCCCCTGGGTTCTCCGTTCACGACAAAATCAAAATCGCCATCCATGCCTTCCGCTTTTCTGAGCTTGAACATTTCCATTATCTTCTGATTCTTAAGAGGCCCGTAGAAGAGTATTTTTCCGCCCTTCTCGAAATGCTTCACAAGAAGTTCAAAAACAGCAGAATTTTCAACACTGAGCGTCGGCGTGACGAGAATCTGCTTAGAAAATTCTCTCCCAGCTTTTGAGGCTGAAATGTAATTCCCTGTACTTATCACCGTGTTCAAAGGAAATCCCTTGTTCATGGCTGTACGAATGAGCCAGTCTCCCGCAAAAACCTCTTCAGCCCCGCCCGCGTAAGTAAGATCGTGATATTCATCAAAAGGATAAAGCCAGACAAAAGGCCCCGGCAGATCAGGAGCATGCTCAAATGCCGTTCTTATCGCAGGCACGATTTCATCCGGAACCGAATCCGGCATATCCCCCCATGAATCATCCACAGTAAGAATAGAGACTGATTCCGGCATCGTGACATTGCCTTTCTCGTCCAGTCTTGCGACCGCCAGAGGCAGATAAATATCATGCGGCATTCTGAAATAACGCTCAATCCAAGGGCTGTTCAGGAACCAAGGATCATGAGGATAAAAACGGAAAAGATGTCCTGTTCCAGGAGGCAGTTCAGCTATATGCGACATCCATCCGCTGAGCTCAAGGCCGAAATCGCCGTTTATCGCCGCCCACGGAGAATTCGGCGGCGCCTGAATCCCCTTGATGTTTCTGTATATGTCACGAAGCGGAACACCGTCGCAGGAAAGATCCTTGCCGGTTCCAAAATTTGTTCCTCGCGTTTCAATCGGAAAATCTGGACATTCCCGACGGAAATCATTCCAGAACTGGAAAATCTTTTCCTTCACAAGCCCGCATTTTTCCGTATGAAAATCCTTTGAGTCAAGAACGACCCCGCACATCCCCCATGTCTCCATTCCGAATCCGAAACCGTTCGACATCCAGATAAAATCAAAGCCCATATCCTTCGCAAAGATATTGGTCTGACGTCCCAGAAATTTACCGAAACTTGTGCCTTCCTCAATACCTTCCGGAAAGCCTGCGTAAGCTCTTTTATCAGCATGAAGCTCTGCGTAACAGCAGACGAATGAAGCTTTCCCCATTGTCTCGCCGAAAAGAATTTCAGGATGACGTTTGTATTTGAAATCCGACAAGGCGAATTCCGGTCCCGGATCAAATGTCGCCCCGCAGAGAAGCTCTTTACCGTAAATTTCTTTGAATATACGCTTTCCGAGAGCAATAATCCGTTTAAGATCGCAATAACGGTATTCAGGCGGATTATCCATGTACTTCTGCGGTCTGTGATGTACAGGATAAAAATGAAGAGGAATAGTCTCAGGAAGCTCCCTCCTCTGGTTCGCCACTCCTTGAAAATAGCACCACTCAAATTTATCATCTGGATTTCCGTTGTAGTCCAGAATTTCCGAGCCGTCCGAAGTCCAGAACATCAGTGAAACCTGCTCCGCATCTTCGATTAAACGAGTCCATTGACGGAAAAGTTTTTTGTAGACTCCGCCGATATATTCATCATCATTGACCTTGAAGGGCTTGAACGATATTTCCAGATTAAGCTTTTTAACTTGCATAAAGACTCCTTGGTTTGCAGCAATTATACAAGAATCAGTGCTTATACGCTTTGTCTGTGTTGCCGGGCGCAGGCGGCTCTAGAGAAAATATCAATGCAGTCCAAGTTTTTTGCGAAAAGTACCTGGATTTACGCCTGAAAAACTTTTAAATGCCCGGTAAAAATAGCTGAGATCGTTGAAGCCGCATTCATAACATATCTCGCAGATCCGCTTCTGAGGCGACGAACGGAGAAGTTTATCTGCCTCTTCAAGACGCTTATGGAGCAGAGCCTCCATGACTGTCCTGCCTGTCTCAGCCTTATAAAGTCGGCATAAATGGCTTTCCGTCACGCCAATTTTAGAGGCAAGAAAAGCAAGATCGAATTCATCTTGAAAATGAGACTCGATCACTGAATTTACGTAGTTGACAATTCCCAGTTGACGGCGTCCTTTGATTTTCCTGACACTCAGACGGGAAATCATTATCAGAAGTTCCTGAAACATAAGCCGTATCATTGTACGTGAATCTGGTAAAGCCTTTGCGTACTCCTTTATAATGCGCCTGATCAATGCCTCACTTTCACGAGTGGAATCCAACACATAGAGTTGCTCTCTGTGTTCACTTTGCAAAGCCGGATTAAAATGAGTATCAAATATCGAGAAAAACTCAAAATCGTTCTTGAGCTCACGAAGTCCAGATCCTATCACTTCAGGAAGAAAAAGGATATTGTAGATTTGAATGCTTTCTGACTTTATCCTGAATGTTGTCACATCATCCGGATGTATCAGAAAAAGCGAGCCGGGCTTCATCGGATATGCCCGGCCATTTATGAGTTTCTCACCATGTCCTTCGACAAGATAAATCAGCTTCCAGAACTCACGCTTATAGGCCTTATCATCCGTATAATCCGCCTTCTGATGCCGAAACTTGTAGATGCCGAAAGGAAAATCCTTCTGGAAAAATCCCAGCATCTTTATCAGCTTCAAAGTCGGCGCCATGCGTCAGAACTCCTTCAGCGGTTTAATGTCGGCGGCTCCTGCTTCTTGTCGGCAGGTTCGATAACCTGAACGTCGATGACCTCGCCTTGAGCGGACTCGGACTTATTATTCCCGATGAGACCTTTTACGGCTCCGATAGCCCCGAGAATTCCACCTGCTCCGGTCACTACAGCCGGAAGCGGAGTCGGGATTGCAGTCAGCACTCCGAGGATCATCCCCTTGCCGACTGCCACCTGCCATGTATCTCCATATGCGTATTTCTGAAGCAGAATACAGGGAATTGTAAGCAATATCGCAACAGGAACGCTTATCACCCAGCCGACAACCGTAAGGTCACCGCCGAACAGCATCATATCAACGCAAATCATCCCCAGAGCCGTCAGTGGATGCAATCCGAATCGCTGAATAAAAAGATTCATTTACCGTTACCTTTCTCCTTCGAATAGGATTCCATCGCTATTCGGAAAATTTCCTTCAGAGGCACTCCCGACGCTTCAGCAGCCGTGACGCAGTCCTCGTACTCCGGGGATGCAGTGACAGTCTTGCCGTGCAGAATGCCTTCTTTGATTTTGATCTTTCCGTAGGATGTTTTGATTGTCACAAAATTACGCTCAAGAACACGACGATTAAGCTTTGTCTCGCGAATCCCAAGCGTGCTTGTTTCGCGGAATATGATTTCCGATAAAGTTTCAGCGTCCTTCTTTGCGCAGAGGACAGAAAGCAGAATCCCCTGCCTCTGCTTTTTCATGAAAACCGGACTGCTGAAGACATCCAGCGCCCCGGCTTTGAGCAGGGAATTAAACGCATGCGCCATGATTTCAGGCGACATATCGTCCACATTGCACTCAAGCATAACTGTCTCGGCACTTTCATTCGCTTTGAGAATCTTCTTCTCCTCAAGTGTTTCATAAAGTACAGCTCGCAGAAGATTAGGACGTCCCTTCAGTTCTCGCTTGCCGAAGGAATATGACACAGCCTTTATCTGCGTATTTTCAGGCAGCTTGTCAATATTCTTCCATGTACTTAAAAGAGCCGCGCCTGTAGGAGTCACAAGTTCGGTATCCTCATCGCAAACGCTGACGGACATGCACTTAAGCAGTTCGACCGTCGCAGGCGCTGGAAGCGGATAAAGTCCGTGAGCACATTTTACGAGTCCATGTCCGATCGGCAGCGAAGAAACAGAAATCTTATCGACTCCAAGCATCTCAAGCGCCAAACATGAGCCTGTGATATCAACAATTGAATCCACAGCCCCGACTTCGTGAAAATGAACGTCTTCAGGCGCTTTACCGTGAATTTTACCCTCGGCCTCGGCCAGACGGGTAAATACTTTCAAGGCAGATGCCTTTACAGGTTCGGGCAGAGACGATGCTTTCAGGATATTTCTGATATCCTTGAATGTCCTGCCGTGAACATGCTCGTGAGCATCAATGAAATCAGCTTCGTGAGAATGTCCATGCTTATCTTTTTTGTGCTTGCCGTGATGATGGTGATCATCTTCATCGTGATGGTGATGATGCTTGTGTTTTTTGTGCTTCTTATGATGCTTTTCATCGTCATCATGATGATGTCCGTGCGTCTCATGAACTTCAATGGAAGAAAGGGCTTTCTCTTTGTCCTTCTTCTTTTTCTTTGGAGGATGGCAGACACATTCATCAAGAGGAAGTCCGTGCTTGCACTTCTTGTTCTTG
>JAKJHH010000156.1 GCA_022703965.1 Verrucomicrobiota bacterium | reverse complement strand
GAGCGCTTCCACTGTAATACAGAAGCATAAAAGACAAACGCGACAGCAGGCACAATAAGTGCCCCAAGACTTGTCCTGAAAATCACGGCGGCAAAGACGGCGATAAAGACCGTAAGCAAAGATATCAGCAGTGAATCCTTATACTTCATCATAAAATAAAACATTATCATTACGATGGCGGCAACAAAGAAGTCAACAGAAAGATTGCGTCCGTTCGACACAAAACCGAAACTGAAAAGTTCTATAAAAACAGCAATAAGCCCTGTCTCTCTTGATATCCTTGCTCCGCACAAATACGTAAATGAAACCGTCAACGCAGCCGCGACAGCCCCAGGAATCGCAAGACTGAGATATGAGAAGCCTAAAACTTTAGCACATATGGCAGCCAGCACTGCGTGAACTACCGTATAATCCGGATACGCTTCACCATATAAATAAGGAAATATGCCGTGAACTCCGTTGCTAAGAATATCGCGGACAAAAAGACTGAAACGGCAATCCAGACCGATAAACTCTCTGGACGGCATGCTTGCGGCAAAAAGCAGCAAAGCTCCGATAAATATCAAAAGGGCTGTTTTTCTGTCATTCATAAACTCTATACATCTCCGTAAAATAATAATATCCTATGGGAAAGAGATATTTTCAAACTCATAAAAACGGTATAATGTAAGCGGAACGAAAATAAATCAGGAAGCGACGCGTCATGACATATTCAGTTGTATTTCCCGGCAGCTACATTCAAGGAGCTGGGGCTCTTGCGGCTCTCGGAAAAGAAGCTTCAAAATTTTCAGACAGACTCTTACTTGTCGGAGGCGGCCCAGCGGCAGCGCCTCTTCTTGCAAAATATGAACAGGAATGGAAGCAGTCATGCAAGCTTCACTATATTGAATTCAATTCTGAATGCTGCGACAGGGAAATTGATAAAATCATTCTCGAAGCCGAAAATTCTCGAGTCGGCATCATTGCCGGAATGGGCGGCGGAAAACTGATCGACACTGTAAAAAGTGTGGCTGGGAAAAAGAAACTTCCCTTGATAATTGCCCCGACAATAGCCTCAACAGACGCGCCATGCAGTTCAGAAGCCGTCATCTACACCGAAGACGGTAAATATCTTAGATCAGACCGCTACAGAAATCCTGATATCGTAATCGCAGACACAGAAGTAATAGGAAAAGCTCCCGCAAGATTCCTTGCCGCCGGAATGGGCGATGCCCTCTCAACATATTTCGAGGCTCGTTCATGCGCAAAAACGAAGGCGCTGAATCAGTGCGGCGGCCATCTTACAATCGCTGCTTATGCACTGGCGGAGGCCTGTCACAAAACCTTGATGAAATCCGGCAGAAAAGCACTTCAGGATTGCAAAAATCAGGTTTTGAGCAAAGAGCTTGATGAAATCATTGAAGCCAATATTCTGCTCAGCGGTGCAGGTTTTGAAGGCTGCGGACTCGCCGCAGCTCACGCCATCCACAACGGCCTTACAAAACTTCCTCAATGCGCAAAAGCCTTGCACGGCGAAAAAGTAGCATTCGGCGTTTTATGCAGTCTGATGCTCAACGAAAGCCCCAAGCCTGAGTTAGATGAAATCTTCAGTTTCTGCCTTGCTTGCGGACTTCCTGTATCCCTCAACGAGATCGGTCTTGATGCCTCTGATCTTCGGAGTCTGAGAATAGCGTCTGAAGCCGCCTGTGCCCCTGAAGAGACAATCCACAAGGAACCGATCAAAGTCAATGCAGATATCCTGCTCTCAGCAATATTGCAGGCGGATGAATATGGAAAAGCGCTGGAAAAATCCTGAGCTTATTCTTCCTCATCATCCTCATCTGAATCTTTCTGTTTAGCTCCGCCTCTAGGCTTCTTATTTTTCACAGAACTTGAACCTGCGGCGGCATCATCTTTTGAACTGCCTTTGAGTTCGGAATCAAAAACATCGGCAGTCATATACGAGCTCACGACAGAATCAGGCACCGCGGCATAGGCCATTGCGACACGATCGGAAGAAGCCCAGAGTCCCATCGGATTAAGCTCCTTATACCATGATCCTTTGGCTTTCTCCGTTGCAGCCGAGGCAGATTCCACACTGACCGAAACAAAGCCCTTGCGTTTTGATGATGACTCAAATTGAGGACTCGGCAACTTAACTTGTTTTTCCCAGAAGTCGCGGGTAAAACGCTGAACTCTTGTACCGCCGCCAGGAATAGCTTCACTTGGCGGATAAAAGTTTGAACCGATAAAGACAACTGCTCCGCTTGCCACGTCATGAGCGATAGTCACAGTCTCGTATATCCCGCCGCGTGTCTGCTCCTTGAGCCTGCTGTCCAGATATGTAGCGACCTCGAACTTGTGCCCGTCTATGTCCGGAATCTTCAAGTCAGCGGCTTCCTTTGTAAAGCCCATCTCAACAAACTTTGGAACAATCTGCGTTACAAGTCCCAAGGGAGCGGAAGAAGAAATCCCATAGGGACTCCTCAAAAAGAAAAAGAGGGCGACAAGGGCAATGCCAAGAAACACAAAAGCGGCAACTGCAAGCTTGATCACATGGGCGTATTCAATAAAGAATGGAACTGATTCCTCTGCTTCAGACTCTACGGCGCTCTCCGTTACAAGTTTTTTTCCCGTCTTGAAATTAAAACCGCACGACGAACAGATGACACGGTTCTCCTTGCCACCCTGTCCGCATTCAGGACAAACCATAACATTTTCGACCGCATCGTCAGGTACGCTCGGAATATCAAATACTCTGCCGCAACGACAAGCCAGCTTACGCCCGCCCTGAGAATTCTCAAGCTCGTAAGACTCCTGACACTTTGGACAACGAATCATAATCGACATGAAACACCCCTACCCGTTTACCTGTTTTCCAACATAAACCATAATTATAAAAACCGTAAGAAAAGGACTCAGAAGCAGAGTCCAGAACCAGTAATCCTGAGTGCTCGTGAAATCAGCCAGCGCCTGCTTGTAGTAAGAAATAGAACCCGCGAACAGGAAACAGAGTCCCTGAGCATAAATCATTCCTCCGGCCGCGCAGACAAAAATTCCGGTCATCATAACTCCCATTCTGATCAGCATAAGACCGACAAAAAAAGCAGTCAGCGCCGCTCCTATCGTAATAATAAAAGCTATCAGCACAAGCGGCCTGAAAAAGCCGGGAAACACATCGCAAATATAACGAAGAATCTTCATGGGGAGCGGAAGCAGATCTTCAGGATTCGTGTATTCAGTGGAAAGACGATCTCCCGTGGCGAGATTGTAGCCGCAGTCAATGCAGATTGACGCTCCATCCTTCACAGGACGCTTACATCCCGGACAAATCTTCCTGCCTTCAATTACAGCATGAAGGAAATTCCGGCAGGACGGACACTCGACCAGTTTCCCCAATTCCGAGTCTTCCGCCTCAAACTCACACGCGCAATGAGGACAGTGCAACAGCATATCCTATATACCCCTCTCTATATCTTGCTTAACAATAAGCGCTTCAGTCTGAAAGTCCAGTGCGGATCTGTGAAAAAAATCAGGAAAGACCTCTGAGAAGGCGACCGAAATAGTTGATGAGCACAAAAAGAAAAAGCGGCAGAAAAAATAGAAAATAAAACAGAATTTCCTGAGCCGGACGTAACTTGTGCGAAGTGAAAAGAGTAGCAAGCAAATGTTCATTTGAAAACAGAAAAATCAAAACATGGAAGTAAAGCACAGCACCGGCAACAACCATTACGCCTCCCCAGAAAACCAGGCCAAGGAAAACAAATATCAGCCCGAAAAATATCATTATAAGCGCGAAAGGCGTTCCAGCCAAAACAACGAGAAGATTAACAGGAGCAAAAAGACCAGGCACAAATGCTATTGTACGCCAGATAAAACGTCTGATCCATGACACCCCCTCAAGAGACGCATCGTATGAGGCCAAAATACTCTTTCCGTGCCGACTGTCAAAACCGCATTTAATACATACAAGTGCATCAGAAGACTGAGGAATCTTACATATCGGACAGACTCTGCGAGCTTCCATGAGATGAAAAAGATTTGAACAAACAGGACACTGCACAAGAGTCCCTCTTATTGAATCGGAAAAATCCATAGAACAAGAACAATGCGGACAGTGAAACAGCATATTCTAATTTCCCCCTCCCTATACCTTGCCTCACAATAGGCCTTTCCCTCCGAAAATCCAGAGAAACTTCAAAAAATCAGGAAAGCCCACGGAAAAGACGTCCCAGATAATTTATCAGGACAAAAACAGGCAACGGAAGGAATAACAATGTGTAAAATAAAAGCTCTTGACGGGGCCTCAAAGACTTCAATACAGAAAAAGCAGCAAGCGAGTGTTCATGTGTAAAGATAAAAGTAAGAGAATGAAAATAAAGAATCACGCCCGCAATGAGCATGGGATTTCCAAAAACAAGCAGCCCTGCTGAAATGAAAATCAGCCCCATAAAAATCAAAGTCATAGCGAAAGGAAAAGCCAAGATGAAAACAAGAAGATTAATAATGCAGAAAAGCCCAGGCATAAGCGACTTACAATGCCATAAGAAACGATGATAAAATGGAAGCCCTTCCAGAGAAACATCATAAGAAGTCAGAATAGTCCGACCATTCCGACTGTCAAAACCGCAGTGAACACAGACAAGAGCATCGGGTGCCTGAGGTATTTTGCACACAGGACAAATCCTGCGCTCTTCCATAAGGTGGAAGAGGTTGGAACAGGAAGGACATTCGACAAGAGTTCCTGTCATGGAATCAGTAAAATCCACAGAACATTTGCAATGCGGACATTCAGATTTCACAGCCCTCCCCCTTCCTACTTTAAATAAACAGGCAGAAAATCCAGAACTCCAAAAATCCGCCTAACAAAATATAATATATTGACAGAATTATACAATAAAAAGATGAACATAATCGTTTTTATGCTTGACAAAGAGGGTTTTAAAACGGATTTTATCCGGAATATAAAAAAGCAGGCGAATTATATTCAATGAACAAACGATCCGCATTCACGCTGATAGAGCTTCTTGTTGTTATCGCAGTCATATCGCTTCTGGCGGCCATGCTTCTGCCTGCCCTTCAGAATTCCAGAATGCAGGCATCAAGAATCTCCTGCGCAAACAATCTCCATCAGATATCAATCGCGCTGGCAGATTACTGCCAGTCATATAACGGTGCCTATCCGACAATTTCCTTTGCTCCAAACTGGGCTTCTGTAGATGAACACAACCAGACAGGCTGGACATATAAACTTGCTCAAAACTCCGGACCTAATCCGGACAACATGAAAAAAACCTTCCGCTGTCCGCAAGATACGCTCAGGCCTTTTTCTTACGCGATGAATGTAAGAGAAATCAAAACGGCCAAAGGACGCGATAACTTCTCCGGATGGCTGGAAAACGACTTTTCACAATCAAAAATGCCGCTTTCGAAAGTTATCATTGTTGAAGAATCCGATAAAACCCATTACAACGATACAAACACCGATTGCGATCAGGACAACTATTCCTTCGATACGTTTTCAATAGATATAAAAAAACACGGCGGTGTCAATGTGCTTTTTGTTGACGGACACACAGACAGCGTAATGTTTTTCGATACAGGAAAAATGACACATTTTACCGATCAGATGGCGCCGGTGCCTGAATGATCCAAAACCTAAAAGACTAAGGGGAGCTGACATATGAAAAAAACCTTAATCTCAATACTTCTGATTGTTCTTATTCTCGGTTCACTGGGCTTTATTGTTTACAACCTGATGCAACCTGCCATACCGGCCTTCACAAAAGTTCCTGAAATGAAACCCATTCAGACTATGCTGAAGCTTGCTGACAGCGGAGACAAAAAGAAGCTTCTTGAACTCTCGGCAGATAAGAATGAACGTCAGATTGAAATGTTCATTACAGCCAGAAAACAGCTCGGCAAGACTGAAGGCCTTCAGCTTCTCAGAAAAGCAGGACTTCCCCAGCAGGAAAACGCTCCGCAAGGGACTCTTTATGTGTTCAATGAAATCAACGACAAGTACAAGGAAGGCCTCTTCCTGAATGTAATATTGACACATGACGATAAGAAAAATCAGTATCAGATCTACGCGCCGAGATACATCTACAAAAACAAACAGCCAAAATTCTTCATGGAAGGATTTGAGAACTGCAAAGATATCGAAATTACAGGGCCGGCGGAATCGGCGGCCTGGGAATGGTTCCGCAATCTTGATAGCGGCAACGTCGAATACTGTTCAAAGATACGTCCGGCAGGCAAAAGATTCTTCAATGGTGAATTCAACTTTGAATACGAAAGTCTGACACCCGAAAAAGGCATGTTCAGATATCTGACCGGTGCCTTCGGGAAAAATATAAACAGAACTCTTCTCGGCATTACAGCCAACAACAAAGTGAATGATCTCTGTTCCATCAATTTTGTACGCCTAGTCTTCTGTGCCGAACGCGGAAAGCAGTTCAGAACGGAAACTCTGGTAATGTTCCGCGACAATTTCTGGAACAAAGAGGCTCCATGGATTCCCATAGGCATCTTCACGGACAAGGAATGGAAGAAAAAGCCTGCCAACGACAAAGACTTCGCCCCGATGCTCGAGGAAATGAAAAAGAAATTCCAGTAACGGAATTTTCACCTCTTAAACTCAAGCGACAAGTCCGAAACTTCGCCTGAAATCAGATACGAGCACATACGCCGAAGGTATGACAAAAAGAACAAGTACTGTAGATGTCGCAAGACCGCATACGATACTGAGAGCTAGCGGAATAAGCATCTGAGCCTGAAGACTGTGCTCAAGAAGAATAGGAAGAAGTCCGGCTATCGTGGTAAGACTCGTCAGCACGACAGCGCGGAATCTGTCTGAAGAAGCCTTGACAGCCGCCTCTGTCACATCCATGTTCATCTCATGCTTTTTGATGAACTCCACCATTATTATGGAGTCATTGACGACGACACCTGCAAGGGCGATAACACCTATAAGTCCCTGCATATCAAGACTGCGCCCTGCAAGCATATGCCCCCATATTACGCCTGTAACAGCAAGGGGAATATTACACATCACAACAAGTGGTTCCAGTATCTTGCGGAACTGAAGAGAAAGCAGAATGAAAATACCGAAAATGCCGATGATAAAAGACATTATGATCGAAGAACCTGTTTCGGAACCGGCCTCACGCTGTCCTCCGAAAGAATAGGATACACCTTTGTAACTTTTTGCCAGAGCAGGAAGAAAAGACTTTTGCAGATCAGAGGTAATTTCTTGAGAATTAGCCTTATCCTGTCTGATGTCGGCGGACACAGTAACAGTGCGTCTCCCGTTGTAGCGACTGATTGAAGAGGCACCTCTTTCATGTCTGATCTCGACAAGATTGAGTAAAGGAACCTGAGTCCCATCGGCAGCCGTCAAAAGGAAATTGTCAAAGTTATGGAGATTCTCAGATGAGTCTCCAATCATTCTTACGTTAAATTCGTAGTTATCTGAACCTATCTGAAGTTCATCTGCCTTTTCACCCTGATACGCAGCCCTCATCTGCCGTGCAATGGAATCGGCGGTGAAGCCTAGCTTCAAGGCACCGGGCAAAAGAGACATTACAAGCTCGGGCTTTCCTGAACTCAAATTATCGGTTACATCGAATACACCGCTATAGCCTTCAAGTTTTTCGGACAATGCTTTCGAGGCGGCTTTAAGAGAAGCAAGATCCTCGCCATGAAGCCGGACCTCGATTGCCCGTCCGCCTGGACCGGACATCATATCCTCAAATTTGATACTAGAAATGCCGGAGAGCGCCCCAGTTTCCTCGCGCCAGACATTGATTACATCAGCCATCGAAGAGCGTCGAAAGTCGCCGGAAAGCAGGTCGGCGTATACAGTAAAAAGATGCGCTCCGCTGTCCTTGTAATCCGAGTTAGTTGAAAAGTTCACGGAAACAAAATTGACAAGATTTTTTCCGTCGGGTTGCAAAGGACTGAGTTTTTTATTCATCCGCTCTGCTGCCGCAGATATTTTGGCAGCGACAGCCTCGCTCTCAGACAGCGGACTGCCAGGCGGAAGCATGACCTTACAGACAACAGTATCTCCATCCATTTTCGGGAAGACCATAAATTTGAGATAGCCGGCGGGAATCATAGCCAGCGAGATTATGAAGACAGAAAGAACGGAGGCGATAAAGAGTCCTCGATGCGGCATGATTCGAGAGAGAAGCGCAGGAATGTATTCAAATCTTATACGGTCTATCCAGAAATCTATCAGTTTTCTACTTCTGGATGGCTCCGGAAAACCGTTTGTAAACGACTGCGCCATGTGGTGAGGAAGAATCAGAAATGCTTCGACAATGCTCACAGACAGAACTATTATGAGAGTAAACGGAACCACACAGAGAATCTTGCCGATTTCTCCGCTCAGAAAAACCAGAGGAGCAAAAATACAGATAGTAGTAAGAAAGCTTGAAATCACACCGCCGCCGACTTCAATTACTCCCTTGTAAGCCGCATCGACGGACTTCTCTCCCCGCTGAAGGTGGACCGCAATATTCTCGGACAACACAATCGCGTCATCCATCAGGAGCCCGCTTGCAATCAGAAGGGCAAACGTCGATATCATATTCAGGGAAATCCCGAAAAGCTGCATGAAAAATATTCCGCCCAGAAATGAGACCGGAAGCCCCATTGACACCCAGAACGAAAGTTTAAGATTGAGAAAAAGCCAGAGAGAAAGAAACACAAGAAGGAAGCCTTGAAGCGCATTCACATACACCATATCCAAGCGATCCTGAATATCGCTTGCCATATCTCGTGTGATAGAGAATTTTACAAGAGGAGCGTAATCCTTCTTTTCTTCCTCAAGAAGCTTCATGACTTTGCTGTAAATCGTCAAACTGTCAGCGCTTTTGCTCTTTGAAACCGTCAGAACGCCGGCCCTTACGCCGTTGAAGAGAATCTTGTTTTCATCCGCACTAAAGCGATCAGTTATTTTTGCGATATCACCGAGCAAAACTTCGGAACCGCTGCTGGACGACAATATGCGGATGGCGGCAAGGTCGGCAACAGACTTTTTCCTGTCACTGAAACGGAGTTTGATGTCCTGAGCCCCTGTTTCGATAGTACCCGCCGGAAGGTCGAGATTCTGGCTGCTTATAATTGAGGCAATTCCTTTTACACTCAATTTATATGCATGCAGGATGGAAGGATCAAGCTCTATGCGGAACTCGCGCTGAGAAAAACCGCTCAAGGAAACCTGAACTCCGCTGCATGAAGCAATAAGCTTATCCTTGAATGACTCGCAATATGCCTTAAGGTCAGTAACAGGCATGTCTCCGTAAATTGCAATACTTACGACCTGATCAAGGTGATTGAACGGCTTGATAATAAGTTTTTCCATCTCGTTAGGAAATGAACTTATTGCATCAATCTGAGTTTTAACGTCATTATAAAACTCCTGATAAGTCGTTCCGTCGCTCATTTCCACATTGATGGACACAGCCCCTTCCATCGCAGTTGTGTTTATACTTTTAATATTGCCGACCTCACTGAGAGCTTCTTCGATAGGAGCTGCAAGAGCTTCTTCCACTTCTTCAGCCGTCGCCCCGGCATAGTTTGCGGAGATCTGAAGTGTCCGGGTGCTGAAATCAGGCATTGCCTCCCGTTTTATCTTCTGCACAGTGAATATCCCCATGATAAGGAAACTTATCATTAGC
>JAKJHH010000155.1 GCA_022703965.1 Verrucomicrobiota bacterium | reverse complement strand
AAGACTTCACGCAGTTTAAACTCGTGAAAAATTAAACCTTTCTTCGATACCGAAGTGGAAAATTATCATAGGAGACGATATGGAGACCTTCTTTACTGCGGATACTCACTTCGGGCACGCATCAATTCTAAAGCATTGCACACGTCCATTTACCTCTGTCGATGAAATGGATTCCGCGCTGATCGAAAACTGGAACTCGATAGTTTCAAGAAAAGACAGCGTCTATATTCTTGGAGATTTCGCATTCCGTGACCACAATTCAGTATCTTTCGCGCTTGCAAGGCAGAAAAATCTTGATCCTGGGGAACCATGACAAAATGCTGAACACCGTGCTACGCAACTTTACCGACATCTTTGCGATGAAGCTTATAAAGCTCAATAAGCAGGAAATCTTTCTATGTCATTACGCCATGCGCACATGGCAGAATTGCCACAACGGCAGCTGGAGCCTATTCGGCCATTCTCACGGCAGATTTCAAACATTCAACCTCTCCCTTGATGTCGGAGTAGATTCCAGTTTAGCCGCCTACAAACCTATTCCATTTAATGCAATTACACAAGAAATGCTTTTGCGCCAACACAAAATGCAAAATTCCGGCCGAATAACTATCCAAGACGCCATTCCCCGTTTCCAGCAAGATGACCTAGAGTATATGATGACAATGCGACCAACACCTCAATAATTGCCCTTGAAAGAAACGGCAAACATCGCAGGAACCTCTCTCATAGCTCTTAAAAGACTTCCGGATAATACTCAGGCAGATAAAGCAGCTGTCGCAGAAGAGGCTTACAAACTGATGCAATCTTCCGAAACCGCGGATCTGGTAAAGGTTACAGCTCTTCAGATTGGCTCAGAACTACATGATTCCCGTTTTTATCCACTCGCAAAGACAATACTGGATTCAAATGCTGAGGTACAACTTAAGATGTCGGCTATCGCCGCCATTGGCCTGCTTGGCAATACATCCGACTATGCACTGCTTGAGAAATATCAGCGCAGTACAGATATCAGATTCAGAGCTGCGGCTAAACAGGCGGCGAAGAATATTGGGGGGAAATGAGCTGACTTATTTTGTTTGGCCGGCGATTATGATTTCCAAAGGTTTCCATGGGGAATTGGAAATGATCGGGATTTTTACGGCGATTTTGAATCTGTCTTTGAAATTGCCGGGGCTGATTCGGATTTTTAGTTTATATTTATTCGTTCCTGTTACCTCAAGTTCTGCGTCAGCTTTAACTAGTGAGCTGAGTTCAGGCTTGCCTGGGTGGAGATCAGGTAAATTTCGCTCAAGGATGAATTCCTGTATAAAGTCTTTATCCGAGGGAATTACGCCTATATAAATCATTTCTTGCGGTTTGACTGTGAAAGCGGCTATGGCTTCGCCGGAAAAACTTATTTGGGTAAAACGGTTTCCGGGATCATTGCTTTCGATGTAGACATTTTTCGAGTAAGCTCCAAATATTCCTTCCGGTTCCATTTCGATTTTTAGCGGAACTTTTTCACCGGGAGCAATTTCTTTTTTTTCAATTTTGACAATGCTGCATCCGCAGGTTTTGCGGATATCGCTGATTTTGAGAGGTGCATTTCCTTCATTTATAATGATAAACTCGGTCGCTTTTTTCTCATTGGCCGGATACTTTCCAAAGTCAAATGAAGAGCCTTTTTCAAGTTTAATGGAAGGAGTGTTCTGTCCATAAACAGAAAAAATACCGCAGAATAGAATCGTGACTGTGTTTAAAATTTTTATTGCTGTGTCATATTTCATGATTAACGGGACTCCTATAAAAAAGAAAAATACATTGTCTATGAATTTCTGCAAACTCTTAATTTGTCTTATAAGCTTTCTGAGTCTTTCTATTTATGCAAAAGATCAAATGACTCTGGAATTTTTCTTTCAGCCCGGATGCAAGGAATGTGAATATGTAAAGTCTTTTGTGCTTCCTGTTCTGGAGGAACGTTTCTCAGGAAAGTATAACCTGATAATGAAAGATACGGGCCTCAAAGAAAATTTTCTGCGTCTTGTCGAGCTTCAGGAACGCTTTAAAATCAGTTCCGATTCCAATGTAAGTATAGCTGTCAACGATGGAGTCCTTATATGCGGAGTCAAATCTATCGAAGAAGAGCTTCCGTTAATCATGCAGAAAGATATTGAGACAGGAAATATTAAGACATTAAATTCAGAAGATTCGAAGGATATTCTCAGAAAACGAGGCGACTCATTTACAATTTTTACAGTCATAAGCGCCGGGCTTATTGACGGAATAAATCCTTGTGCCTTTTCCACTTTGATTTTCATGCTCAGTATTCTGGCTGTTTTAAAGGCAGAGCGAAGACGAATAATTCTGGCAGGATTTTCTTATTGCTTGGCGGTTTATCTTTCATATTTTGCAATGGGATTCGGACTTTTAAGATTTATTAAGCTTTTCAGCAATTTTAAAATATTACAGATGATTTTGAATACATCCATGATTGTCGTGTTGCTTCTGCTGGCCTTTCTTTCATTCAGAGACGCATGGAGATTCCGCAAAAGTGGAGACTCAGCCGCTGTTTCTCTACAACTCTCAGGTTCCATGAAAGGAAAAATAAGAAGTTTATTGCGTAAAGGACTTTCCTACAGATTCATAATTCCAGGTGCATTCATTGCCGGCATTCTGGTTACAGCTATCGAAAGCGTCTGCACAGGACAAGTCTATGTTCCGACTCTGGTTTTTCTTGCGGGAGAATCAGATGATTCCTTGAAATGGACAGGGCTTCTCGCTTTATATAACTTCATGTTTATCCTGCCTCTTCTTTTGCTTTTCGCTGTTTATCTGAAAGGAACAGGAATTCAAACTCTGCTTAAATTTGCAAAGCAGGAAGTTTTCTGGGCAAAAATCCTTATGGGAATATTCTTTATTCTTCTGGCCGGACTTATTTATATGCTTTGACTCAGACTTGATTCATTTCCATAATCGCCATGAAAATTGAGATTACGACTGCCAGAACAACCAGTGAAAGCAGGAGAATCACAGCCGGTTCAAAGAGTGCAAGCATACGTTTGAGCTTGATTCTGAGCTCATTTTCATATTGATCTGCTATGTGTTCAAGCATTTCTCCGACATTTCCGGACTCTTCTCCAATGGAAAGCATACGGATAAGATTCTTCGGGAAGAAAGGACTGCCTGAAAGAGCTGCTGAAAGTTTTGTTCCGCCTCGAAGTTCTCCCGAAATTCCCGCTACGGATTCAGATATGCTGCGGTTAAGAAGGACTCGTGACGCAATTGATACGGAATTCAGCAGGTGAACGTGGTTTTTTACCATGATTGCAAGGGTTCGCACATAGCGGGAAATTTCGATCATTTTAAGCATGTTTCCGGCAAGCGGTAAACGGAGTATTTTAGCATCGAACCAGCGTCTGGTTTTTCCGTTTTTTCTGAGCTTGAATATAAAGAAAATCAATCCGCCGATAGCCACAAGGGAAAGCCACCAGAATGATGCCGCAAAGTTTCCTGTTTCCAGCATGATTTTTGTGGGCAGCGGCAAAGGTTTTCCCATTTCGATAAATATCTTGGAAAATTTAGGCACAAAAACAGTAAAAAGCATGAAGATGACTCCGCCTGTTACGCAGAGGACGATTGCGGGATATATTGAACTTGTAAGCAGGAAATCCTGCATCTCTTTTTTGGCAGTCAGGAACTTTTGAAGTTCCTCCATAACCTCCGGCAGTTTTCCGGCTTCTTCTCCTGCCTCAACAAGCACGGGATAAATCGATGGAAAACGGCTGCCCTGATCACGGACAAGAGCTGAAAATTTCTTGCCTTCGTGAAGCCCTCTGCGCAGATCGGAAATGATCTGTTTCTGTCTGGAATTTTCAGTTCCTTCCGCGATGATGCCGAGAGCCTTTTCCAGATGTATGTGAGCTTTAAGCAAGGGAACGAGACGAGCAGTAAAATCATTGGCGTCAAAGTCACTCATCAAGGAGAAAGATCTTGAGCCTGCTGCGTATGAGTCTACTTGACCGATAAACTCAAGCGGAATAAAGCCGCGTCCCCTGACTCTGTTCATGGAATCCTGTTTGGATTCCCCTTCTATCAGGAGCTCGCTGACTGCGCCGCTTTTGTCCGAAACTCTGTATTTGAAAAGAGGCATTGCGGAACTTCCTTCTAGAGTGTTTCTGAAACGGCTCTTGCGAGTTCAGACGAGCTTGTGATTCCGGCTTCGACCTTGGCCTTTCCGTCATCAATAAGCGGAATCATGCCATGCTTGCGGGCTATTGAGGAGATGGTCGAACTGTCGGCATTGCGTGCGATGGCTGACCTGATTTCATCATTCACCAGCATGAGTTCAAAGATTCCGGTTCTTCCTTTGTAACCGCTGCCGGAACACGTTCTGCACCTGTTTTCACCCTGAGCAGTTTCGCTGCTTCCGCCGCAAACAGGACAGACTTTACGCACAAGACGCTGAGAAAGTACACCGCAAAGGGCTGAGGATATGAGAAATCCTTCAATGCCCATGTCAATCAAACGGCTGATTGCGCCTGCCGCGTCATTTGTATGAAGTGTGCTGAGCACAAGGTGTCCTGTCAGGGCTGCGTGGATTGCGATATCGGCAGTTTCGCGGTCTCGGATTTCTCCAACGAGAATTACATCGGGGTCCTGTCGGACTATATGGCGCAGGCCGCTTGCGAAGTCGAGTCCGATTTTTGCGTTGACTTGCATTTGAGACAGTCGAGGCATCCGGTACTCGACGGGATCTTCGATGGTGATTATTTTGACATCCGGCGTATTAATTGAGCTCATAATACTGTAAAGCGTTGTTGTTTTGCCGCTGCCTGTCGGTCCAACAACAAGAATCATGCCGTGAGGCAGATTTATGAGCTTTTCAAAATCAACGCGCATAGAATCATTCATGCCGACATTTTTGAGGTTGAAATTCATGGTGTCTTTGCGCAGGATTCGCAAAACAATGCTTTCACCGTTCATCGTTGGAATTGTACTGATTCGCATATCCATTTCACTGCGTCCGACGTGGATATTGGTTCGTCCGTCCTGAGGCAGACGGTTTTCTGCGATATTCATCCCGCCTATGAGCTTGATTCTTGAGGCTATTGCTGCATACTGCTGAAGCGGCAGCGAAAGGTGTTCGTGCAGATATCCATCAATTCGGAAACGGATGACAAGACGGTCTTCTTCCGGTTCAACATGGATATCACTGGCCTCCATCTCAACCGCTCTTGAAAACATTTCGTTCACGAGTCGTACAATTTTAGCCTCGCTTGCCAGACTCCTCAACGCCTCTTCGCTGTCCAGAGAGCCCTGAGAAGACATTGCCAAGTCGCCTTGTTTTTCATAGGCCGAATTTATCGCGCGTTCAATCTCGCTGCGTCTGGCTAATATAAAGGAAGATTTGAGTTTGTAGAATTTATCGAACATGTATGAAATCTGATTCATTGAATAGGGCTCGCAAACAGCCAGAAGGATTGAATGCTCATCCCGCTTAAGGGGAAATACACATTGGCCGGAAAGATATTCTTCAGAAATATCAGCCTGCTTGAGCGGATTCTGGAAAAGCTCTTCTTCGGCAACTGCAATTGAAAAAACTTTTGAATAGACCGCAAGCAGTTCCGACTCCGGAATCATGCCGCCTTCACAAAGTTCTCTGTCTGTTTCGGAACGCAGACGACTGCCCTGAATCTTGAGCTGATAATCAGGATAAATCTTTGCAATCTCAGCTTCAAGTTCTGTATATATGGAAACTGAACTCATTATTATAGACTCTTATCTTTTTTCTTGCCGGTCTCGCCGTTTTCCAGACGTCTGATTGCCTCTGCGGCCTGCTTATAGCGTCTGGTCATTTCTTCGACGCGACTGTTTTCATCGATAATTCTGCCGGTAACCATGACAACAAGCTCTGTTTTCTTTTTCTCATATTCGTTGCTTCCGAACATCTTTGCGAGGAGAGGAACGCTTGTCAGAAAAGGCAAGGTACTCAATGTATCGGACTCTCTTTCTCTGATAAGTCCGCCTACAAAAAGCGTACTTCCGTCACGTATCGAAAGCGAGGTCTTAACAACACGCTGCTGGATTACCGGTGAATCAAGATCTGAAAGAGTATTTTTAACAGCATCGGACACCTCCTGCTTGATGTCCATTGTTATCAATCCGCCTTTTGTAACATGCGGAGTAATCGTAAGAATGATTCCTGTGTTTTCATACTGGATTGAACGTCTTACCGCAGTGTTGTTTGAGCTTGTCGAAGCAGTGTCGGTGATTTCACTTGTCACAATCGGAACCTTGTCACCAACGTTGATGCTTGCTTCTGTGTGGCTGACCACAACGAGCTGAGGACTTGAAAGTACATTGATCTTTCCATTTCCAGCCAGAGCCTTAAGATACGCGAATTTCTCATCAGGATTGTTTGTGTTTGTCAGCCAGTATTTAGCCCCATAATCGGTTGAGGAACCGGGGTTCAGAGAAGAGTAATTTGTACCGTAGAGTGATTTGACCCCATTAGCAGTCTGCTCATCACTGAACTCGAGTCCGAACTGAGTGCTTTCCGTGAGCGTTATTTCTGATACAGTAACCTGAAGCAGAACCTGAGAGGCAACCGTATCCAGACGGGCAAGCACGGCATTGACCATTGCGTAAGTCCTCGGCACTGTCCTTACAACCAGACGATTCTGAACGGAATCCACAAAGACTTTAACAGGAATTTCAAAGAGACTGCCCGGGCCGTCCGAATTTTTTCCAGAATTGCTGTTTTTAAGACTAGAGGAGTTCAATGAACTGCTCGTTTTTGTGCTGGACTTCGAACTTGTATCCGGTGCTGTGCTTGTAGATGATCCGGTAGATGAGGAACTTGGATAGCTTGAACTTGATACGGAAGATCCGTCTACTGCAAACATTGTGGATAAAGCCTGTGCAAGTTCGTCAGCTTTTGCATTGACAACTTTATAGATGAAGATTTTTTCCTGCTCACCAACATCTGATCTATCAAGAATTTCCACCCAGTGATTCAGCTCGTCCAGTGCTTCCTGATTGGCTGCCGTAGCAATGAGTGCCTGAAGTCGGTCAAGACTCATCAGATGAATTGAGCCGGGTTCAGCCACAACATTGTCGGCTGTAACCGGAAAGCCCAGAACAGGCAGCAGGGATGCCAGTTCATTCTTAACTCGTGTAGCTGATATATTGTTGCAACGAATAACAGTTTGAGGCCAATCCGCTTTATTTTTTCTGTCCAGCATCTTCACAAGTTCTTTGAGCTTCGTAAGATTAGCTGGCGTTTCAACGATAAGAATAGAGTTCTGGTGCGGAATATCAACAACGGTTGCACCTTCCGTCATAAACGGTTTAATTTTCTCAATCAAATCTTTTGAGGAAGCACTTCTGATCGGCAGAAGATCGACCTCAACGTTTGCCGAGGGGTCATGTCCGGCAAGCATTTTTCTTTCCTGCGGCATTTTGGCGAACGGAAGAATGTGTATAACGTCTCCATCCGGCGAACAGTAGGCACCTGACAGCCAGAGAATCTGCTCGAACATCTGCCATGCCTCTTTTTCAGTCATTTTGGAATTCACTGTCATTGTGACAGCTCCCTTAACCTGAGGATCAATCAGATAATTGAACTTAAGCATCTGCGCAAAAGCAGGAACAATGTCGTTTATCGTAGCCGCGTCGAAAGATATCGCAACCTCGACAGGCTTGTCACCTTCCTTAGCGAGTTTTTCGTAAAAAGCCGACTTCTCCTTTTTAACTTCAAGCGGAGCTTTCTGGTCTGTCTTCAGCTTTTCATCCACAGGCTTGTCGTTTTTGTAAGGTTTGACATCAATAGCATCATCCTGAAGAGGATCTCCTGTTTTCCCGGTCAATTCCTTTCGACGTTTTTCTTCGCGTACTTTGCGGGCTTCTTCTTCCTTGATCTTGTCATCAAGACGGATTGCCTGCTCCTCATGCGCTTCCTGAAGAGCCTTCTGACGTTTTGCTATTTCTTCTGTATCAGAACAGGAACTTTGGAAAAATATAATAAGCAGTGAGCTTAACAGTAAAAAGCAAAGTTTCATTATCAAAAATCCTTAACTGGTCTGTTTCAATGTTTTAATTCCCATTGGCGGCGGTGACGGCGGTGTAGGCAAAGCAGGCTTGCTCTGTTCCGGCTTGACATCCTGAAGCGGCGGCGCAGATATTGTTTCGCCGGAAGGAGAAACAAGTTCGCTTTTTTCCACCGGTTTGAAGCTCATGCTCGCCAGACGCTTAGTGCTTGATTCATCTCCGAATTGCAGCTTCAGAATAACTTCCTCATTTCCGCGCGATAATACAACGTGATCGTTATGTATCTCCTTCAACAGATAGCCGTTGGACATCCTCTGTCCCTGCTGGAAATATCGTTTTTCAGGCTTAGCTCCCTGTGCCTGAGCCTTCAATTGAGGAGGATGATTCTGCGCACCAGGCTGGGGGGGAGGAACGAAATTTTCCTGCGAACGATTTTTGTTGACTATAATCGCACCTGAAACAGTGCCGAATTTACATATTCCCACAAGCTCAAGGTCACTATGCTTGGCTTTATCAGCAAGAACTTCACCTTTGTCCTGAGCTCCGCGCGAGGGAAGAAAAAGATTCTTTTCCCATATTACGGTCATTTGAGGTATATTAGCACTTCTGTTCTGCTCCTGAGGAAGAGGATATTTTACAGTGGCTTCCCGCGGACTCTTACGTAGAATTTTGTCCGGCTCTGATATCTTGAATTTCAAATGCGCAGTAAGCACTGCAATAAGCAATATCGAAAGAACAAGACTTGCACCTGCATAGTAAATTTTCATTTTCCGCCATCTCCCCTTGCTGTCCCTGTCGAAGCAAGAAGAAAAGACGCTGTCTTTTCATCTGTTATACAAAGAAATTTTAAATTCCCATTAATATTGACATTCTTAACATCTTTCATATTTTCAGGCCGAACCTGACAGCGTTGCCAGTAAAATTTAGGATTCGTCCTGTAGATTTCAGCACAAAATCTGGCAAAACTTTCCATGCTGTCCGATGCACTCAGCTGAATTTCCATTGAAAAAATCCCGTCGCTTATCTTGGTTTGCCTGATGTCTCCTGTTGACGCCAAACGGAATCCGGCAGTTTTGGCCGCTTGCGTAATTATCTTATGCACTTCTGTTTCAGGCTTGCCATCCCGCTGAGGTATCCAGTAATCCTTGCTCCTCATCGCAAAACAGTCCCGACGGTATTGCAGAGATGCACTCTCATCCAATTCTTTTTGAAGTGTTGTCTGTGCCTGTTTTAATTCACGCGTTTCTTTGTCTATCTTTTCCTGCCCAGGCCACAACTCAGAACGCAAACCGGCAATTTCAAAAACAAGCAGAGAGAGCCCCAGCAGAAATACTGTGACAAGCAGATATTTGTATAAATTTTTAAGCTTCCCCATTACTGAGTTCCTGTCGGAATTTTAATTTCATCCGGTGTTTTGCAGATGATTTTAACATTTTCAGGACTGTACAGCTTTGTTTTGTTCCATGCAATTGAGTCAGTGTCTCCTTCGCCGCCGGTACGTATAGCCAGCTCAACCGTATTTCCGCTGCTGTTGAATTCCTGAAGATACATATTTTCAGGAAGCGCTTCTGAAAGAAAATGCAGACATTGAAGAATCTCTGGATTTCCCGGAGAGGCGTCATATATCTTCTTGACCGTAAGGTCGGTTTCCCGATTGGAAATATTC
>JAKJHH010000154.1 GCA_022703965.1 Verrucomicrobiota bacterium | reverse complement strand
GGGACTCAGCAACTGCCTGACGTAAACTTCCATAGGGGAGTCAGGACAGCGCGCCTGAACTTTCGCCTTGTAGTAGCCCGGCACTTCCAGCTTTACAGCCGAAAGCTGGAACTGGGTTCTTTTGTCGGACTTCAGCACATTGAAGCGGATAAACCTGCGACCGTCCTCTTCCATAAACGAACTTTTTACATCCGAGCTGTTCCATTGCGTGTAGTTCTCACTGCTTCCGACAGGAAGAACTCCCTCAAAAACACCCGTTGCATTAACTTGAAGCGGGTTGCCGGTTCTGGAAAAGTCTACATCGACTATCGGCTCCTGTGCCGCAGCCAGAATGCCCAGTCCTATTAAAAGTGCGATAATCCCAGCTTTCATTCAGTAAATCCTTTCATATTACTAAGATAATGTCATATGGCTAAGTCGATATCAGGCTTATGATTTCAGCTTGTATCCCGCTTGCATTTACCTGTAAGCATGTTTATAATTATATAGCATTGTAAGTTGAAACCGAATGTAAAAATAGGGAGATAATTTATGATTTTAGGGAAGAAGCTTAATTTTGAATCTTTGCGCCATCTTCACTCCAGCATCGAAATCAACATAAGCGAACTGGCCAATGCAAAATTCGTATGGGAAGGCCGGAATTCCTACTCCCTCAACAGATGCTTTATCGTGCTGGAGGGCGACGGTGAAATTCGGAATCACACGGAGCCTCAAGTCCTTCATATGTCGCCGGGAAATGCTTACTTTATGCCACAGGGACTGGATCTGTCATTCAATTTCAAGCCGGGTCTGAGTCTCTATAGCATTCATTTCCATGCTTATATTCTTCCCAGCATCGATATATTTTCAGGTGAAACAAAATGTTTTGAGTTCCCGGTGACGGATTATTCCATTGAAGAACTTGGATCCATGTTCACAAACGATACATCCTGGAAGACTCTCTGCCTTTTCGAGGCGTTCCTCTGGGAAATGCTTTCTTCCCTGCAGATCCCTGATTATAAACAGCTTGTCATGTTCTCCAGACTCGACAGTAAATATGGCAACCTCCTTAAGTATCTTCACGACAATATAAATGCCCAGACCAGTATTGATGAGCTTTGTACCGTATCCGATCTCAGCCGCGATACTCTTTCCAGAAATTTTTCAAGAGATTTCGGCGTCAGCCTGAAGACTTTCATAATCAATAAGCTGATCGCAAAAGCCGAACGCCACCTTTCGCAGACGGATATGACTGTCAGGGAAATCGCCGCGGAAATGAAATTCAGCAGTGAATTTTACTTCTCCGCTTTCTTCAAAAGAGTAAAAGGCGTAACCCCGAGCCATTTCAGAAAAATGCTTCCAGGATAAATAAACGGAAGCCGCAGGGGCGTCAGTAAATCGTGGGCAGATCCTGTCTTTTGATATATAAGTGCGTTAAATAAAGAATAATACAAGATTGTTTAATATTTTGACTGTTACGTGTAAATGAATTTTTAAGGCCTAAAAAGTTGAAATGCAATATCAGTGATGCTGGAATCCTAGTTTTTGCGATATGAGATTGAAAAAAATCTACAATCATGATATATAAAGGCGATACCAGCAAAAGTTCACTGAGACAGTATAAAACGCGTGCATCTGATTCAAGACTTGTAAAAACAATCTTTTTGACAGGAAAAAACTAATATGGCGAGCTTGATTAAATGTTTTAGAAACAATGTAATATCTTTATGGTGTTTGATGTTACAGCAAAAAAGATGGGGGCTGATTACATATGACCCCCTATGATTAATTAATTTATGAAGATAATTAATTTATTACTTATTAGTCTGATTGCGTTCTTTTCTATGTGCAGCTGTCTATCTTTTTGGCAACCCAAACAGATAGATTTAAGTAAATCAGAGTTTTCTAAAACACAGTGGACTATAAAAATTAAAGTCAATAACAATTCGTTTTCTCGTCCTGGTCATACCATATTTAATAAGGTAGACAATGAACTGTTGATTTTTATAGACGGCAATGCGATTGCCAACCATCGGGCAGTTAACTTGCAGAATATAAAGAACAAAAATGATGTCATGAGGCTGGTTGGCAGATTAAATGAATATGGTATTTTTAATATCAGTAATAGTCGTATAGAACTAGAAAAACATAAAGCTAAAACACGCTACTCCATAATAGATGGCATCGACATATTGTTGTTTATAAATATAAATAATAAAGAATTTTATTATGACATGTCAAATATAAATTATTTCAGACAATCTTACCCGGAAATACAAGAATTGCAATATCTTTATAAATGTTATGAAGTTCTTATTGAAGAAATTCCAGAGATGCGTTAGTACATTTCGTTCAGAAAATAATATAGGATATTTTGTGCAATATCACCCATTTTTCAAGGTCCATTCGGGTCAGCCCCGAATGGAATATTGAAACCGATAGAAGTTCAATTAGGAACTGTCGCACCTGCATTTGGTCAGCCTGGACTGGGGCAGCAGTATAAGACACCTGTTGAACTTGGAACTATGATGAAGCGAGGAATAGTTGAAGAAACATTTCATGAGTCTTGAATTTAAAGAGCTAGAATATTGGCGTTTTGATATCTTAGAAGTATCAGCAAATATATTTAAGGTCATGGGCAAAGACAAATGGCATCATAGCATCGAATTGACGGGCACAGATCCAGATAAATTGCTTGATGATTGTAAAAAGTATGCTAGTGATATTATTCTATCAAGGAATCGCCCCTCCAGTCCTTCCAAGAAACTCGTGGAGAAAAATGATCGGGGCTGCCCCTAATGGATCTCGCTTATTTAACTTTTAAAGGAAGTATAACATGATAAAGATCTTAATAATATGTATGCTATTTATAATGTCCTATAGACATCTTGATGCGCAAACATCAATACCTTCAAAAATTTCTATGATAGCCTTGATAAGCGATCCAGTGGATTACGATAAAAAACGTATTGGTGTTTCAGGATATTTTAAAGACAGCTATTTGTTTTTTTCGGAGGTTGATGCAGATTTTGTGAACTATGAAAATAGCATATACATCGCTGATAATGGAACGCTTGAGGGAACTAACTGCAAATGGATATTTATTGTCGGAACATTTGTTCTAAAAGAGAATAATAATACAGAACTTGCTAATAAAACCCAGTTGACTCTTATAGATATTACTCACTTTGTGTTGCACGAGAGACATGCTAAATCCAGGTGAATAACATGCGTTTTCTTTTCTATGCTCTATTTATTTTGGGGGGACTCATTCCCTTAACGTTTTATGCACAGGAAAGAGTCTCTATGATAAGAATTCTGGCAAAGCCAGAACTCTTTTATGGAAAAAATGTAATCGTTTTTGGTTTTTTCTCATATGCACGTGAAAACGATACTTTGTATTTCAGAAAAAAAGATTATGAAAATCTCATTTTTACAAACGGGATTTTGTTGCATTATCCCATGACAACATCATTGAAAATTCTTGATAAGAAATTAAATCCTTTGTCAGCAAACTATGTGATAATACAAGGAACTATTACGAGAACAAGAAAAACAAGTGATTTTTGGGGATATGCGGCAGAAATGGATGTAGAAAACATAGCATTGGCTGGAGCTCCTTTTACTCTTGTTGATTTGAAAAAATCTCTTCTGACTGCTCCTCAGACAGGAGAAAATGACGGTACCACCCCGCATCCTATCAGAAAACTCGGGGAGGAGAAGTGACGGGGAAATGACGGAGTTTTTAAGCTTGTTGCGGATTCGTGAACTCGTCTTTTGAAGGAATTTAATCGGTCGATTCCAGAGAAAAGAGTTAAGGAGGCCGCCAAGTCGGGTTCGGAACTTCAGTTTTGCCTTGGACGGTGGCGGTTTGGCTGGTACTGGTAGGTGTCGCTTGGATTTTAATCGTTGTTTTTCTGGTTTTTTCTCATGCGTGAGGCTGGGCTTTGATTTGTTTTATTGTAAAGCGGTGCTAATGTAATAGTTCGGCTTGCTTTTCATTTGGGAATGCAGGCGGGAACAGTAGAAAAAGTTAATAGCAACAAGCAACAAAAAGAAAAAACATGTCAAAAGAACAGACCGAAACAGCAGACAGAATCTCCAGCTTACTGGACCTCACAAACATCCCCTCAATGGATGAACTTCTCAAGAAGGAAACAAAAAACAACTTCGCAGAAGGCCAGATCATCAAGGGCAAAATCGTAGCCAAGAGAGACGATGGCGCTCTTATCGACATCGGCTACAAGGCTGAAGGATTCGTTTCTGCTTCAGAATTCAAGTTCTGGTCAGATGTGAAAGTCGGCGACATCGTTGACGTTTTCCTCGACGAGATCGAAAATGAAAACAGCATGCCTGAAATCAGCCTCCAGAAGGCTCACTTCCTCAAGTCCTGGTCAAGCATCACTTCCGAATACGGCGAAGGCAGCATAATCAAGGGCATAATGAAGCACAGAGTAAAGGGCGGCATCATTGTTGACCTTCTCGGCGTTGAAGCATTCCTCCCCGGCTCACAGATCGACATCGGTCCTGTCCGCAACATGGATGATTATATCGGCAAAGAATACGATTTCAAGATCCTCAAGATCAATCAGGAACGCAGAAATATCGTTATTTCCCGCCGCGAACTTCTCGAAGAATCACGCAAAGACAAGCGCGCAAATCTTCTCAAGGATATGCAGATCAGCCAGACCCGCAAAGGTCTTGTCAAGAACATCACCGACTTCGGTGCGTTCATTGATCTTGGCGGCGTAGACGGACTTCTCCACATCACAGATATGTCATGGGGCAGAATTTCCCATCCGTCCGAAATGCTCGAACTCGGCCAGGAAATCGAAGTCATGATCCTTGACATCGACTATGAAAAGGAACGTGTATCACTCGGTCTCAAGCAGAAGTCCGCGAATCCGTGGGACAATGTTGAGCAGAAGTATCCCGTCGGCACCACAGTCAAGGGCCGCGTAGTAAATATCATGCCTTACGGCGCCTTCATCGAAATTGAAGACGGCGTAGAAGGCCTCATCCATGTATCAGAAATGTCATGGACAAAGAGAATCACCAAGGCAGGCGAAGTTGTCAGCGTTGGCGAAGAAGTCGAAGCAGTTGTTCTTGACATCGACAAGGACGGCAAGAAGATTTCTCTCGGCCTCCGTCAGAAGACACGCAATCCGTGGGAAGTTCTCGCAGAGAAGTACCCGGTCAATACAAAGATCAAGGGCAAAGTCAGAAACATGACAAGCTACGGCGCATTCGTCGAAATCGAAAACGACATCGACGGCATGATCCATGTATCAGATATGTCTTGGACACGCAAGATCAACAACCCGAACGAAATCCTCAAGGCCGGCGAAGAAGTCGAAGCAGTTATTCTCGACATCGATCCGCAGCAGCAGAGAATTTCACTCGGTCTCAAGCAGCTTGAAATCGACCCGTGGGAAAAGATCGAAGACCTCTATAAGGTCAAGGACATCGTCAAGGGCAAGGTCACAAAGATCACAGCCTTCGGTGCCTTCATCGAACTCTCACACAAGATCGACGGACTCATCCATATTTCACAGATCAGCAATGACCGCGTTGAAAAGGTTAAGGATGTTCTCGCTCTCGGCCAGGAAATCGAAGCCAGAGTTATCAAGATCGACAGAGAAGAACGCAGAATCGGTCTCAGCATCAAGGCCGTCAGAGAAGAACTCTCAGACGCCGAGCTCAGAGCTGCTTCTGAAGAATACTCCGCCGCATTCCGTTCAGGTGATGCGATGGTTGACATGGGTAAGGTTATCGGCGACTCTCTCGAGGGTCTCGAAACTCATGACAAGAAATAATTCTGCTTTAAAAACAGAAGAAAAAATGCCGGATTCGTCCGGCATTTTTTTTACATTCATTCCAGAGCCGTTATATTACATTTATTCAAGGTTGCCTTAAATTAGGAAATCGGATATTTAAGAGATCTTGCAGAGTCTAGAAGATCGCTCTGCCGCCGCTCGGCGGGCAGAAATGAATTCCTGCACTCTGTTAAAATGCTTTGCATTTTACTTTTTATCAGATGTCTGAGGCATTGTAATTCAGTTAAGGGAAGGAGGAATCATGAGCGGAAAAGGCGACGAATTTCAGATGTTTCTGGATTTTGAGCATCCTGCTGAAAAGAAGTCCGTGCCAAGTGCAGAAGTTCAGGAGCAAGCCGAAAAGCCTCAAGTTGATTCCGTGCTTTTTCCTGAGATACGCCGGGCGCTTCTTGCCTGGATTCTTTCACAGAAACCTTCCGGACTTGCCTGTTCGGTTCCAGTGCGCATATCGAAGTACCGAGCCGACATCGCCGCATTCTGGTCGGTTCCCGGCAAGCGCAAACACCTGACACCTGAAATGACTGTGCTGATTGAAATCCGTGACAGTCGCGATCTTTGTTGGCCAGATTGCGGCCGCAAGGAGGAATTGCTGCCTCTTCTTAGAGCCGAAAAGGACAGGAAGCTTCACTTGCAGGCTGAAATAAGAAATACAGAACCTAAGCTCAAGGATTCCGACGGGCTTTTTGAAGACTGTCAGCATTGGAATTATGAGAAAAGCACTAATCGGGCGTATCATAAGTGTCTGAGGAAAATAGAAGAAATAGAGCATTCGCTTTACAAGGGAAGCCGTTTCGAGCAGATACGCAGGGCAGGGGTGGCGGACAAGCTTTATCTTGCCGTGCCTGAAAATGTTGTGCATCCTCACGAACTTGCCGACGGCTGGGGACTTCTTTATGTCTCAGGTCGCAATGTCACGCTGGTAAAAGAGGCGGATGATTGGGATTGTTCTCTGGAGAACAGACTCCATCTTATTCAGAATATTGCCTCTGCGGCTTCGAGAGATGTTCTTTTTGCGAATGGTCTTTCAGTCAATCCTGATGGAGTTGTAAAGTTCAAGCGGATTCCGAAGCGTCGCAGATCCTGACCGTAACATTTGAAAAGAGATTCTATGGAAAAATTTTTAAATTTGTGTGCATGGGGACTACTGTTTCCTCTCTATAAGGCTGTGCAATGTCTTCCGCTGATGCTCATATATAAAATCACCAGACTTTGCGGATTCCTCTTTTATCTGGTTCCGATGTTCAGGAATAATTCACGGGCTAATTTGAAGGTTGTATTTCCAGAGAAATCTGCGTCTGAAATAGACCGAATCGCGAGGGAGAGTGTGGCAAACGTCTTTATGATTTTTGCCGAATTTCTCTGGTTTGCTGGCCGCATACCGCTTCTTAGAGAACGTTCCGAAATGGATGAACGAATCCGCAAGTATCTTGTAGATGCGGGGCGCAACGATGTGAATGTGCTGATGGTGACTCCTCATATTGGAAACTGGGAAATAGCCGGACTCTTCTGTGCTCTTTCCACCGGACGGAATCTTGCTGTTGTAGCAAGAACCATCCGTAATCCTCATTTTGATGATATAGTCAACAATGCAAGGCGAGTAGTAGGCAATCGTGTTATTCCAGCCAAGGGAGCAGTCAAGAAAATGCTTCAGGCCTTAAAAGACAAGTTTATCCTCGTTACCTTGATAGATCAGAATACCAGAGTTCGCGACGGAGGTATTTTTGTTAATTATCTTGGACTGCCTGTGCCGGTCAGCCGTGTTCCGGCGATGTTCGCCAGAAAGTTCAATACCGAGATCGTTGTTGCCGGAGCCGTCCGCAAAGCCCCGGGACGTTATATGGCTTTTCTTGAGCCTCTCCACAAGCCTAGTTCCGCATATGAATCGGATGAAGAGCTTATTCAGGATGTTCTGAATCTTACCGAGTCTGTTGTCAGAAAATATCCTGAACAGTATATATGGTTCTATAAGCGTTTTCAGTATATTCCTGCCGAAGCCTCCGAGGAATTGAAGTCTAAATATCCATTCTATTCGGAAATGGCAACAGAGCGCTTTTACAGCAAGCCTGCCGCCCGCAAAGGGCAATCAGAAGACTGATCTCTCACTTCTTTTCAACCTGTCTTGCAATTGCCGTTTTCGCAAGAAAACGGCTTTTCTTTTTCTGAGCGTAGAGAAGTTTTTTCTTTAAAATTGGAAATATTTCCAGTTTTACTGTTGACATTTTTTGAGCCTTCAGATAGTATATATAAAGATGGAAGGCTGTTAAAAGAGGTTGTGTGGCATGAGTAAGAATGGAAATATTACGATAAAAGACATTGCAGCGCAGTGTGGGGTCGGACTAGGAACGGTGTCCAGGGCGATAAACGGTAAGCCGGGGGTAAAGGATGAGGTTCGCCGCAAGATTCTGAATTTTGTCAATGAAATCGGCTGGAGAAACAGCAGTCTGCTGGGGGATCTCAATAGAGAGGAAAAGTCAAAACTGATTGTTTTTGTGAGCTCACTTCATCCTCTGTTCGACCGCTTGACTGTGAATGATATTTTTGCGAATCTTCTGGAGCGCTGTGCCGCTGAGGGGTATGAAACATTGATTATGCTTGAGGGACGCAAAGATGCGCTTAAACGTTGTCTTCAGATAAAACCATATGCAGTGATTCAGTTCGGTTCTTACGAGAATTTTTGCGAGGACGAGAAGGTGCTTTTGAAAGCAGGAATTCGCGTCATAAGTATTGCGGAATGTCTGAATTATGCCGGGGTGATATTGCATCCAGATCACTACCATGCAGGCAGAAAAATGGCGAAAACATTGCTGAAAGCCGGACATTCAAAAATCGGAGTTGTTTGCGGAATGGGCGAGAACAAACATCTTTCCTCGCTTGAACAATTGCCTTCATTGAGACTCAAACGTTTCATCGGCGGAGTGCTGGATGCTCATCCTGCGTTCAATCTGTCTGAAGAGCTTGTAAGTGATAATTTTGGAAATCCAGACGAACTGACTGCCGTGATGAAGAGTTCTGGCATTACAGCATGGATCTGTGATGAAATCCGTTCCTGCGCATTATTTTTTTCCTGCGCTTATAAGCTTGGCTTGAGAGTGCCTGAAGCCTTGTCCGTTATAAGCCTTGCGCCTGCCGATGGGAATATCATTTTTCCTGTGGATGTCGCTCGTTTGAGTGAAGATGGACAGCGAGCTGAAAAGGTGATGGAACTTCTGAAAAGCGAGGAATTTCCTGAGCGTGGAGAATTCGTCTTCAAAGGGATTTTATGTAAGGGCGAGAGCATTGCAAATATAAAATGAAGCCGTCCGGAGGATCTATGAGTATAAAGAATAGTTTTACGTTGATTGAACTTTTGGTTGTCATTGCAATCATAGCAATTCTTGCTTCGATGCTCCTGCCTGCGATGAATCAGGTGAGGGGAAAAGCCAAAGCGTTAAGCTGTGCGAATAATCTTAAGCAGAATGGAGTATTGATCTTTGCGTATGCCGACGATTATCAGGGGATGACGCCATGGAATTGTCCAGACACAACAGGAGATCGCTTGAGCTGGAAAAGCCGTCTGTTCAATCTGAACTATACGGGAACCTATAAGAACATGTATTGTCCTGCGCTTAGGCCGGGGATGAACGATACTTACAATGAAAGCAATCGAGGGGTGGGCTATGCCATTAATAACGGCTGGTGGAACTCGAATGCAGTGAGTATAGATCTTAGGCGGCTTGGAATGGGGACAGATGCCCGGTCAGTGCTTGGCGAGAATTGGCGTTCAGTGATCCCTCAGCAACTATCCCGTTTTCCGATTCTTTTCGATTCTCAGCGTGTTGTTGATCTGACGAACTGGGAATTCTTTTACCAACCGTCAAGTCAGGCATATCCGGCGAATAACGG
>JAKJHH010000153.1 GCA_022703965.1 Verrucomicrobiota bacterium | reverse complement strand
GACTTGACTGTCGAATTCGAGATATCGGCTTTGTTTGCCTCTACGCCTGTATTGATTTTTGACTGGCCGGAAGCCCTGAGGTTGCCCTCTGTTCTGATTATGATTCTGGAGTTGTCTATTTTTGCTTCATCGGCTTTCAGACCGCTGTTGATTGTAGAGTTTCCTGTTGCCGAAATTGTTCCAGCATTTGTGGTGATGGATACTTTTGATTCGTTTATTTTCGCGTCGTTAGCCTGAACGCCGGTGTTAATGGATGAGCCGGGTCCTGAGGCAGTGATTTTATCTGCCGTAGTCGAGACTGTGATTTCGGATTTGTTTACTTCAGAACCGCTCATTTGGACTCCGGTATTCACTTTGGCTCCGCGCTCGGCGTTGATGTCGGCGTTCGTAGTAACTTTGATCAGTGAATCATTGACTTTTGTTCCCTGAAGTTCAACACCGGTATTTACTTTTGCGCCGCCGGAGCTTTGGATTTTGCCGTCCGTGCTGACAGAGACCTCACTGTTTACCAGCTCGCTTTGAGGCAGTCCGTAGACAGCGGAACATAATGACAATGTAAATAATATTGTCATTAGTCTAATCTGTGTAAATAGATGTCCCCTCTTCATTTTTCTCACCCTCTCCTGCTGATGGTATAATAACATGCTTTTGTTTGACTGTCAATCGGAACTTGCTTATAATCAAAGTAAATAAGATTTTATTTTTCCGATCCGCATACGATTCTCGTGTTCCTAGCTCATAGGATGTTCTGTACGCTGATTTCACATATGATGCCGCGCTTGTAAAAGATCCGCCTCTTGCGACCTTGAGATTTTCATCTGAAGACCTTGCTCCACGCGGATCGGAGACTGTGCCGCTCTGATAAGGTCCATACCAGTCTAGACACCATTCCCAGACATTTCCGTGCATTCCGAAAATTCCCCAGGGATTGCCTCCGCTGTTTTCCACCGGCTGAGTTCTTCCTCCGCTGTTCAGCTTGCATACTGCTTTTTCAATTATCAGTGCCTCGTTGTCTCCGAACGAGAAGGCGCTGTGAGTTCCTGCCCGACAGGCGTATTCCCACTCAGCTTCGGTCGGAAGCCGATATATATAGCCTTCAGGCAGACGTCTGGCTTTACGCTCACGGTCTGTCAGCCATGCACAGAACTTTTCTGCACCCTTCCATGATATTTCCGTCATCGGTTGAGACGGAGATGCGCTTTCTTTTATGGAATATGATTTATCAAGAGGACAATCAGGATCGGTCCAGTCCACTTCTCTGTCTTTGTTGGGATCTTTTGAATCTCTAAGGTATTCCTGATATTCTCTGATTGTGACTTCATATTTTCCAATCCAGAATTCACGATTGATTGTTACGGAGTGCGGAGGAGATGGAAATTCCGGATCCGCATCCGAGGGATTCAGCCCTTCGCCCATCATGAAAGTACCGGGCTTAACATATACAAAACGCATGGAGATGTCCGGAATCACCCAGTCTTTTCCGGGGGAGGGGCCGCCCCAGAGACTGTCGCGATATTTTTCCACCTTCTGAATGAAATCGTTGATTATGTCCAGTTCTTCTTTGCTGAGGACTGAACGGGTGTCTTTCAGAATATTTTCCATTCTGTCGATAGCTCTGTCGCAGAGAGCTCTGGCTTCAGCCTTGGTAGCCGGTGCGTTTTCCGCTGTTCTCGCTTTGTCGAAGAGGGCGGAGGCTTCGGCCAGACTGCGTTCGATCTGCATTTTTGCCGTACTCTGCTTGGTTTTTCTTTCCATACCTGACTTAGACGCTTCGATTCCGGTTTTTGCGGCAATGTCGTTTTCAAAGCCGGGGAGTTCAAGGATCTTTTTGAACTCAAGTTCCGCGGCTACGTAGTCCTCTGATTTTAAAAGTCTATGTCCTTGTGTGATATGATTCTTGTAAAGGATTTCTCTGTCACGGACTGTTTTCTGGTTGATAGCGTGCTTTTCTGTGTCTTCTATGATCTCTTTTAGAAGAGCGGCGGGGGATTCGATTTTTGCCTGTTTGAAAGCTGAAAGAGCCTCCTCATAATTCTTTTCCTTCAGTTTTTCCTTGCCGTAATTAATGAGTTCGTCGGGACTCATCGAAAAATAGAATGCAATGTGCGAATAAAGCTGATCCAGTCCGGAAATATCAGTGGATGATGCTTTGACGCTTCGTTTGACTTCTCCGGCGTTTTTGACTGCATCTATCAGTTTTGCTGTTATGGTGTATCCTGCCTCGCTAAGGCTGATATCGCCTGTTACAAGCAGATCCGCTCCTGTCATGCTCCCCATCTGACGGGCTTTTTCCCTGTCTTCCGATTCCGAAGACTGGAACTTCAGTTCTTTGATAACTTTTGATATGTCGCTTCGGTTGGCAAGTCTGAAGCAATTCCGTTGGAAGAGCGCATGTTCGATTCCCTTGGCGACTGTCCAGCCGTTGATTCCTTTGTCCTGAATCTCTTTAGGAACAGAGAATTCGACGACGGCTATCCACGGCTTTTCCGAGCTCTGCTCGCCTGTATTTTGAGCATTGAGTTTCTGTTCATTGACGGCTTGAGCCGGAACTTGCTGGCACAAGACGAGAACTGTCGCGCAGACTATGAGAAATTTTGTTTTCATTTCGCTTTAAGGTTGTTCCTGTTTTGAGTCTTCTTTTTTATCGATAGATATTCCGGTGTTGACTCTGGCGCTTGAGCCTTGAATTTTACCGTGTTTATCTCTTTCAGTAACATCGCTGCCGGAGAGTTTTTCATAGCCAATTATTTTGCCCTCCGAGTCGCGATAATAAATCACGTTGCCGACTCTTTTCTGGGAGCCTGTGATTTTGCCATTTTTGTCCCGGAAATATATGACATCTCCGACTTGTGTTTCAGCTCCGCGTATTGTACCGCTTTTGCTTCTGTCGTAAACCGTGTTGCCGACCTGAGTATTGGCGGATTCTATCTCTCCGCTCTCGTCTCTGTGGTATATTGTTTTGCCATCGGCTGAAATTGTATCAGCACCACGAATTGTGCCTGTTTCGCTTCTATGAAAAATTGTTCGTCCGTCTTCAGAGAGTGTGTCGGCGGATTCGATGACTCCGCTTTTGCTTTTCTGATAGACAGTATTGCCTTTTTTGGTATAGGAACCGACGATTTTTCCGTCTTTATCCCGCTGGAAGATGGTGTCTCCTTCCAGTACCGATGAGCCTGTGATTTTGCCGTCTTCGTCTTTATAAAAGACTATGTTCCCGTCCTTTTCCTGATTGCTGAAAAATAGGCGCGAAGAGCCGAAACCTATTCCTGTGATTTTGCCGTCTGCATCGCGATAATATACTGTATCGCCTGAAATAGTTGAGGATCCTGTGACTTTGCCGTCCTGATCTTTATAGTAAATTGTATCATCCAGGCTTAATGCCGGGATGAGTTTGACTTGACTGTCTTCAGGTTGGTTTTCCTCGCTTGCAGTCTTTTTATCTTCGCTGAGCTGTGCGGGCAGGGGCATAGAAAGCAATAGCATTGCAAAGGTTGCGAGCAGCCTGAATTTGCAGTAATAATCAACGCGCATGTGCAGGAACCCCTCTCTGTATTACGCTGAAGAGATTATAACACGCCTGATCTCTTTTCGCAAGTGCTTGAACGTCAGAACTCAAGTTTGAAAGAAGGGCGGGGCTTCTATTTTGAAATCCTGCCACAGATTGTCTTCGTAATAAACCTTCATCAGGAAAAGTCCCTGCGGAGGAACTGTGTCATGTGCCGATGTTCGGTTCTGTTTTTCCAGAATTTTTTTCATTGCCGATGCAGGAAGGCGTCCTTGACCGATGTAGGACAATGTTCCCATGAGACTCCTTATCATCTTGTAGAGAAAGCCGTCCCCGGTGAATTCTATGCATGCCAGATTGCCGAAGCTTTGGATGCCTGTTCTGTATATGGTTCTTACCGGATCATCAATCTTGGTTCTTTCGACAGTGAAAGAGGAGAAGTCGTGAGTTCCTTCTATGCACTTTAAGGCTTCGGCAACTTCATCAAGTCTTGTGAAGTCATGAAGATGCCAGCTGTAGCGCGAGGAGAAGGGATTAAGTTCGCCGCGGTTGATGACATAGCAGTATGTTTTTCCCTTGGAGTCGAAACGGGCGTTGAATCCGTCTTCCTTCTGAACTGACGATATAATTTTTATGGAAGGAGGCAGAAGTCTGTTCAGCGCCTTTTTTATTTTCCAGTCCGGAATATATGGGGAAGAGCCGCGGGTTACGAAGGATACTCCGAGTGCAAGAGCGTGAACTCCTGCATCTGTTCTGCTGCTGCCCTGTGTTTTGACAGGCTGATTGAAAAGCTTTGAGAGGCGGTCTTCAAGCACTTCCTGAACTCCGACGCAGTTCGGTTGTTTCTGCCAGCCGTGATAGCCGGTTCCGTCGAAGGCTATTTCCAGAAAAAAAGTCTTTCTCTCCTGCTCCGCGGGAGCAGGGGATTCTTCAATGGGAAAATTTTCTTCAGACACTGGTGGAACTCACTTCATTTCTTCATCGGGCATATAGAGCATTCTGGAGCAGTTGTCGCAGATTGCCAGATCGCCTCGTTTGGTCAGTGTCAGAGTCTGGGGGGTGAGTTTAAGATGGCAGTTTGAGCATGTTATTCCCTGAAGCACTTTTCCGAGCGGCTCGCCTTTGCCTGTATTGAGAATTCGTGTATAGAGACCGAGATTGTCTTTTGGGACTACGGCTTCAAGAGGCGCTCTGGAATTTGTCTGCGAGATGATTTCATTTTTCAGGTCGCCTTCAAGCTGTGTCAGCTCCTTGAGTTCGGCCTGAATGCTTTTTTCCCTGTCGCCGAATGTTTTTTCGTAGGCTTTGAATTCTGCGGCAAGAGCTTCCTTTTTGTCTATCAGCATGATTATTTCGGTTTCGATGTCGCTGATTTTTCCTTTTCTGGATTCGATTTCCTTGAGCATCGCCTGATATTCGTCATTTTTCTTTATGAGAACGGTCTGGTTCTGAAGCTTTTTGATTTCTTCATTGACCTGATTGATAGCCGATTCCTTCTGCTTCATTTCCATTTCGGTTTTGCTTAGGGATTCACGCTGTGCTTTGAGGGAGTTTTTCTCCTGTTCGAGAGTCGCGTTGAGTTTTGCTTTTTCGGTGGGGATCATTGCGAGGCGCATTTTCAGACCTCGGATGCGCATGTCTTTTTCCTGAAGCGCCAGTATATCTTCTATAATCTTTTTCATCTTCTTTCCCTCTTCCCCTTTAAGGCAGTTGTTATTTTGACTCAGAACAGTTCCGGAGTGTTGTCACGTTTGCCTGTTCTGCGTTTGCGTCCCGATATATTTTGTACGGAGCCCGGCTCAAGGCCGAGTTTGAGCCAGGATTTATCTGTGGCAGTACGTCCCTGAGGAGTTCTGATCAGATAACCTTCCTGAATAAGGAAGGGTTCATAAACTTCTTCTATTGTATCTTCTTCCTCGCTGACGGCGACTGCCAGTGTTTTTATGCCTACAGGGCCGCCGCCGAAGTTGCAGATTATTGCTTCGAGAATGCGTTTGTCCATCTCGTCGAGTCCGTTTTCATCGATGTCCAGCATTGCGAGCGCGCTTGCCGCCGAAGCATGTGTGATCAGCTTTTTCTTATCCCTTACCTGAGCGTAATCGCGAGCCCAGCAGAGCAGATTATTGGCGATTCGCGGAGTTCCGCGGCTTCTTCTTGCTATTTCCAGAGCGCCTTCGTCGTCTATTTTTATTCCGAGGATTCCGGCTGAGCGTTTGAGAATCGTCGCCAATTCTTCCGGAGAGTAGTAATCCAGACGGCAGGACAGCGTAAAACGTGATCTCAGAGGAGACGAAAGAAGTCCCTGTCTCGTTGTTGCTCCGATAAGCGTGAACTTTGGAAGATTCAACTTGATTGAACGGGCTCCCGGGCCCTGATCTATCATGATATCAATGAAGTAGTCTTCCATTGCGCTGTAAAGATATTCCTCTACAGTAGTATTCAGGCGATGTATTTCATCAATAAAGAGTATATCTCCTGTTTCAAGGGAGGTCAGGAGTCCGGCAAGATCACCGGGTTTTTCGATGACCGGACCGCTTGAGGTCTTGATATTCGCCCCTTTTTCGTTGGCAATTATATATGCCAGTGTGGTTTTGCCGAGTCCGGGGGGGCCGCATAAGAGAAGGTGACCGAGCGGTTCCTGACGTGCTTTTGCCGCCTCCACATAAAGCTCAACCCGTTCCTTAACTTTTTGCTGTCCGGGGAAAGATGCAAAATCTTTAGGACGTAAAGTGGCATCCTGTGCCTGATCCTTTTTACTCAATGTCGAGGTAATGAAGCGTTCTTGTTCTGCTGCCATTTATTTCTTCAGTATATTTATATCGCGATTTGATATATTTCTTATTCTATTTGAAATTTCGATCTATGCAAAGTACCTTAATATGTCAATTTTTTCAACATTGAATCTGTAAAAAATCTAAGGATAGGATCGTTATGGACTCTCTTGCCTCATACAAACTGGCTGCCGACACAATAAGGCTGCTTTCCGCAGATGCAATTCAGAAAGCTAAATCAGGACACCCCGGAATGCCTATGGGATGTGCCGATTTCGCTTTTACGCTCTGGTTTAAGCACATGAAGCACAATCCGGCGAATCCGGCATGGCTCGGACGCGACCGCTTTGTTCTTTCCGCCGGACACGGTTCAATGTTGATCTATTCTCTGCTTCATCTCTTTGGATATGGTCTTACTATGGAAGATCTTAAGAACTTCCGTCAGTGGGGCAGTCCTACAGCCGGACATCCTGAGTTCGGACATGCGGCGGGTATCGAAGTAACCACCGGTCCGCTCGGAAGCGGCCTTGCTTCTGCTGTCGGTATGGCTATGGAAAACAAGCATTTCGCGGCGAAAGTCGGACTCGACAAGACTGATCTTCTTGACTCAAAAATCTATGTCATCGCAGGCGACGGATGCATGATGGAAGGTACAAGTCATGAAGCCGCTTCTCTTGCCGGACATCAGAAGCTGGATAACCTCATTTGCTTCTATGACGACAATTCAATTTCAATTGAGGGCTCAACAAGTCTCGCATTTACAGAAGACGTCTCAATGCGTTTCAAGTCATATGGATGGCGCGTAATTACCGTTGATGATGCAAATGACTGCAAAAAGGTTGATGCCGCCCTCGAAGATGCCAAGAAGTCTGACGGCAGACCAGTTCTGATTGTAGGCAAAACAAAAATAGGCTTCGGCGCTCCTCACAAGGTCGGCACAAGTCACTGTCATGGTGAACCGCTCGGCGTTGAAGAGCTTGCCGCTACAAAGGCTGCTCTCGGATTCCCGGCTCAGGACTTCTATGTTCCTGCTGAAGTCACAGCTATGCTTAAAAAGCGCATCGCAGAGCTTTCCGACGAGGCTGCCAAGTGGAACGGCAAATTCCAGAAATGGATTGAGTCCGATGCTGTCAGAGCTGAACTTGTTTCAAAACTCCTTGACAAGAAAGTCCCTGCTGACATACTCGAAAAACTTCTTGAAGTTACTCCCAAGGATAAGCCGACTGCCACACGCGCTTCAAGCGGCGCAATTCTTCAGAAAGCGGCTGCTCTTGTTCCCTCTCTTTGCGGCGGCGCGGCTGACCTTGCTCCTTCCACAAAAACTGATGTCAAAGGTGCAGGAAGCTTTCAGGCTGACAACCGTGCGGGCTCAAACTTCCATTTCGGCGTAAGAGAACTTGGAATGGCTCTTGCAGGAAACGGAATGGCTCTTGCCGGAACCGCGATTCCTTATGTTTCGACATTCTTTGTCTTTTCTGATTACATGAAGCCGGCTATTCGCCTTGCTGCGATCCAGAAGCTTCACATAATATATGTGTTCACACACGACTCCTTCTTTGTCGGTGAAGACGGCCCGACTCATCAGCCGATAGAGCAGCTTGCAATGCTCCGCACAATTCCGGATATGACGGTGATCCGTCGCACTGCTCTTTACACGTCAGGATCTGAATCCTTTCACTTCTGAGCAGGCTGCCAGAGTCGATCTTGCCAAGGGCGCATATGTACTCTCGGAAGATGCCGGTTTTGACCTCATCATGATCGCTACAGGTTCTGAAGTCAATCTTGCTCTGGAATCAGCTGCTCTTCTCAGAGCTGAAGGAAAGAAAGTCCGTGTCGTTTCGATGCCTTCAATGGAACTCTTCATGAAGCAGGACAAGGCATATAGAGATTCAGTTCTGCCTCCTTCATGCACAAAGAGAGTTTCAATTGAAGCAGGTTCAAGCTTCGGCTGGGCTCGTTTCACCGGAGATTCCGGGCTGAATATCGCTCTTGATCATTTCGGCGCATCCGCTCCTTATAAAGTGCTTACAGAAAAATTCGGATTTATTCCTGCTTCTGTAGTTGAAAGAATCAAAAAGCATTTTAATGTCTGATCAGAACAGGTTTATGAAAAATCCCTGTTCTGAAAGGGCAGGGACTTTTCATGACTGTCAATCAAAGCCAGACAAATCAGAATTCCCCTGCGGCTTTTGAGGAATCAAAAGCCGCTTCCATCCTCGAGGAAATGCGTCTTGCCGGACATCTTCCGGCTATCAACGATAATGTTCAGGCAGTCTGCTCCATCACCTCAAAGGCAGGAGCCAGCGCGTCGGAACTTGTGTCGATCATCATGCGCGACTGCGGACTTGTTTCCAGCATCATTGCCGCTGCCAATTCGACTGCGTACAGTCCAAAATATCCCATAAAGACGATTTCCGCGGCGGTTACTTTTTTAGGTTTCGAGAAGGTGAGGGCGCTTGCTCTTGGTCTTGCGATTTTCAAGCAGACCATGCAGTCGGTTAAGAATCAGAAGCTTGCCTATCTTTATGCGAGCTCCTACTTTGCCGGAACTTTTGCGATGAATCTCGCCCGTGACGCCAGATATCACAATCCTGAAGAGACTTTCGTTGCCGGACTCCTCTATAGACTTCCCTGGGTGGCTCTTGCCAATACTTATCCGGACAAGTTTATTCAGATGGAGAAACTTGCCGTTGATTCCAAGATTTCATACGAGCTTGCCTGTGAGAAAATTTTCAGCATAAAATATCCCTCAATCTGCAAGGGCTTGGCGCGCATGTATAATCTGCCCGAAAAAATTGCCGAAGTCCTCAATACCGAACCAGGCATAGCAGTTGATCCTGTCGTGAATATTGTGCATGAATCCGCTCATATTTCCAATATGATATTCGGCAACAGACAGGGCGGACAGGAGGCTCTTGTGGCTTCATCGGAACGCTTGAAAAAACTCATGCGCGTTCCTAATTTTTCCGTACCGGATTTCATCAAAAACGTATGCAAAGAGGACGACAATATTCAGCGTTTCTTCAAGATCGATAAATCCGATGTCGATATGATGGTAAACGCCCTCGAATGGGGCAAGGGGAATCCGGCTCAGATTGCGTCACATTTCATATATGATGAAGATCCTTATAAAAATGAGCGATCAAATGAAAGTCCGGAAACTCTCATCGGCAGTTTTCTTACTGAACTCATGCTTAACGTGAGAAGAGGAATTGATATTAACAACTCCCTTCTTATCGCTCAGGAAGCGCTTTTTCGCTGTGTTCCGGATTCGGAAGTTTTCATAGCGTTTCTGAATAGAAACAGAACTCAGCTTGTAGGACGCTTTTATGCCGGAACTTCCACCAAGCTTACTAATCAGGATTTCAATATAGCGCTTTCTCTGCGTGAATCACCGGTAATCAAGGCTCTTGAAGTCCGCGGTCTTTCGGAGTGGGAGCAGAAGGGAGAGGATTCGCTTCATCTTCCTTTCATCAAGCGTTATGTTACCTTGAGGCGTGCCGCAATGGTTCCGCTTGCCGCCCGAGGCGTTGTCATCGGACTTGTTTTTGTCGGGCGCAGTGAATTTATGCTTTTTAACGATCGCGAAAAAATATGGATAGAGCAGATTGCCTCGCTTTTAGGCAACTGCTTTGAAAACACACAGGCTTCTCTTGCCTCGGTTGAAGGGGCTTGATTGCTTTAAAAGGAGTAATAAAACTATGTCAGCTATAAA
>JAKJHH010000152.1 GCA_022703965.1 Verrucomicrobiota bacterium | reverse complement strand
GTGCGACCGGAAACATAGTATCAGTATTGACCATAAAGTCATACAGTCTTATAATATACTATAAAACAACATGGAGGGACTCAAAATGAATCCCACAAAACAACATATAGCAAGCGATAATTATTCAGGAATATGCCCGTCCGCACTGGAATACCTTCACAGAGCCAATGACTCGGGACACGATCTGCCTTACGGCGAAGACATCTGGACAGCAAAGGCTTCAGACAAGATCAGAGAAATATTTGAAAAGGATGACGCTGAAGTTTTCTTTGTCTTCAACGGAACTGCCGCTAACTCTTTGGCACTGGCAAGTCTCTGTCAGTCTTACCACAGTGTAATCGCGGCGGAAACAGCCCATATTGAGACAGATGAATGCGGAGCTCCGGAGTTCTTCTCCAACGGCTCGAAAATTCTGCTGGCTCCGTCGGTCAACGGAAAGCTTAGTCCGGCTGGAATTGAAACTCTCGTAACCAAAAGATCGGATATACACTATCCGCATCCCAAGGTTGCCAGCGTCACGCAGGCAACTGAACTTGGAACCGTTTATACGGCTGATGAACTCAAAGAGGTCTGCTCAACTGCGAAAAAACATAAGCTCAAAGTCCACATGGACGGCTCACGTTTTTCAAATGCGGTCGCTTCAACAGGACTCAGCCCTGCCGATCTTACATGGAGGTGCGGTGTCGATGTCCTCTGTTTCGGCGGAGCAAAAAATGGAATGCCGCTTGGCGAAGCAGTGGTCTTCTTCCAAAAAGAACTTGCGGAAGATTTTGCTTACAGATGCAAACAGGCCGGACAGCTTGCGTCAAAAATGAGATTCATCTCGGCTCCATGGCTCGGCATTCTTGAAAGCGGAGTATGGCTTGAAAATGCCAAGCACGCCAACCGCCAGGCCGAAAAGCTGGAAGCAATGCTGAAAAAAATTCCCGGCATCACAATCATGTTTCCAAGACAGGCAAACTCAGTCTTCGTTCAGATGCCTGAACCGGCACTTCAGAAGCTCAAGGATGCTGGATGGCGCTTCTACACATTCATAGGTGTAGGCGGAGCACGTTTCATGTGCCCTTGGGATTGTTCAGATCAAATCATCAACGCTCTTGCAGCAGACATAAAAAACGCAATTGAGGGCTGATGAAAAAAGCAGGACTTCCATTTGTCAAAACACGCGAGCTAAAAAAACTTGAGTCAGACTCTGATCTGAAACCTTTGAATCTGAGGTTCAGAACAATGGAGCGCGTTGAGATAAACGAGAAGTCCTCTTTTCCTGCTCATTCTCACCGCTACTACGAGCTAATAATTCCGGAAAAAGGCAGTTACTCCTGTCTTTTGAATGGCAAAAACATTTCGCTCAATTCAGACTCAATGCTTCTTGTCCAGTACAACGATATACATGAAGATTTCTACAGCAAAGGCTCCGTCTTCACTGTTGTACTATTCCACCTTAAAGACATATCAGGGAGAATCTGGAAGCATGGCATAATCCGTCCAGAGGAGCCTCAGGACTCCAGAATAATCAAAATACCGCCGGGCTCCCGAGAAGCCGGAATCCGTGATTTGCTTCTCGACAGTCGAGACGACATACATACAATTGAAGCCCTCGCCACAGCTCTTTTCTGGGAAATGACCTTCATCATTCCCCAGGAAATGATATCTGCCGAATTCAAAGAAATACTGACTCATAATAATTTCTCCCATCTCATCAGCAAAAGCTTTTCCGATTCAGTCCGGGGCAGACTCTCCCTTCAGAAACTTGCATCAGAACTGAAGGTGAGCAGAAGAACCCTTGACTCTCTTTTCATGAAAAACCTCAAAACAAGTCCTGCCAAAGCCTTCATGAATTTTAAAATCAGCGAGGCAAAAAAGTATCTGGAAAGCGGCTCAACTATAAAAGAGACAGCCGAATACTTCGGATTTCCGGATCAGTTTTCCTTCTCAAAATCCTTCAAAAACATCACAGGAATACCTCCTTCCACGCATCTGAATCCTGAAAGCAGACGACATTTGCGCAAAACGACATAAACTTGCCGTTTAAGACATTCGGAATCCAACTTTCTTCCTGTATAATCTTAATAAGAAAAACACAGGATGTACAGGAATGCGTATAAAAACATTTACCCTAATAGAACTTCTGGTTGTTATCGCAATCATAGCGATACTGGCTGCAATGCTTCTTCCTGCCCTTGGACAGTCGCGGGCGATGGCAAAAGGAATGGCCTGCCTCTCGAATGTCAAACAACAAGGCGTCGCCCTGAATATGTACATAAACGATAACAACGGATGGCTTGTCGGCGGACACAATACCGGAGACGCAAACTATATTTGGAAAAATCAACTGGCTCAGTACATGAACATCAAGGATGCCCCCGATCGCGGTGCTTTTTTTGCATCTGATCGCGGTGCTTTCAGATGTCCGGACTGGACAAAGGATTTAGGCGCTTCGTTTGCGTTCGGCGGAGGTTATGGATGGAATCGCTCCGTTTCCGGCTGTGATGGACACACGATTACCATGCGACGCAACATCAACAGGCTCAAAGGACTCCCCGATACCGCTTTGATAGGTGACTCAACAACAATTCAAGGCCCAGTACTTGGTGACAGCGGATTCGCAATCATCTATCCTCCGTCATGGTGGGATGGCATAGGATACTGTGTTGGAGACCGGCATAAACAGGGGGCAAATATTCTTTGGGGCGATATGCGCGGTTCATGGAATCTTAAGAGCCGCCTTGTAAGTCCGCCTCCAATGGCAGGATATAATGCAACAGATTACTACTTCACTGTCAAAGAATAAGGAAAACGTCATGAAACTCTGTATTTTTCTACTGCTCTCATTATGCGCAATCAGCTCATTAACTGCTGAAAACCTGATCTTTAACGGCTCTTTTGAACTGGACAAGGCAGGTTTCGCCGATGTAAAATACCTTAATCCGGACACGAACAAAGAGCTCAACTACGGGAAGGTCTTTGCGGATCAAAACAGTTTCATTTCCGGAAAAGCATCCCTTTGTATTTCAGATTCTTTTGCAGAAGAAATGCATATTTATTCAAAAGAGTTCAAGCTGGAAGCAGAAAACTCATATAAGCTGACGCTCTGGATGAAGTCTCAGGCTAAAGGAAACAAAGTTCACATAATCGTTCTTTCCGTAGGCCGGGAATGGAAAGCTTATAAGGAAACTTTCGTTCTCAGCGAGGACTGGAAAGAATATTCCTTCAACTTTAAAACCGATCCGGACAAATCCTATGAGTTCTACACAATACTTATCCAATACAACCGGGAAACAGATGCCAGCCCCGGCAATCTCTGGCTGGATAATCTTTCTTTGAATGACGTGAATACAACAAACAGCAACGCGCCTGATATCGAAGCTTCAATCGAAACTGAAAAGCTGCATAAGCTAGACGGAGATAAAGCTCCTGTCACTTTTACACTAAGAACTATAAACAATAGTCCTAAAAGCCTTGAAGTACCGCTAAAAATAGAGCTTATTGAAGATTATACTGGAAAAATCATCAGCGCATTAAAGCTCTCTCAGAAGATAAATTCAGGAGATGCCACAAGTCATAAATTTGCAGTCCCTCTGCAATACGGCGCATACAGAATAAAAGTGGAATCAGAAGATAAATCCATCAGTTTTAACTCTATGGACGGCTTCACCGCTTGCATCCCATACTCGGATGCTCCTTCTGAAATGGTTGATATGGATAAGACATTCGCTGTCGGACTCAATTACGGATTCGGCATGAGACTGAAAGGAATGGTATCTCCGGAAAAACCGGCAGTCGAAGCAAAGGGAACATCGCCTGATGAATCGCTGGCTCTTTTTCAGGACATGGGATGTCGTATTATCCGCGACTGGGATGGAGGACTCCCTGCCCTTTCTCTCGGAAATATCCAACAGAAGGAAGGAGTCTACGACTTCTCACGAGCCGAGACGCTCTTGAACCTCTACGAAAAACATAAGATACGCCTCCTTCCTGTTCTCGGAGGAGCGGACTTCATCAAAAGCAAAGGGAACGGCTGGCCGGAATGGCTGATGAAGCAGAGTCGCAAGCAGGAACCTGACGCTCCAAATGTCATGAAACAGGCAAGAGGCCTCGTCTATCATCCTCCTTTTGAAATATGGAAAGAATACATCCGTCAAGCTGCCGCATTCGGAAAAGGAAGAATATCACATTATGAAATCATGAACGAGCCGAATCTCTACCTTTCGCCGGAAGACTATCTTAAATATCTTTCATGCGCATATACGGAGATCAAAAAAGCGGATACTGAGGCAAAAGTCGTGGCCTTCTGCGTTACAGGCGACCTTGGCGGCAGGATTACGGAATTCATGACGCCGTGTCTTGAAAAAGGAGGGCTGGATTATGCGGATATTCTTTCCTTCCATCCTTACAATGCAAGAGAGCTATCCTCTCCGGTCAGCTCGGATGCGCAAATAAAATCATTACGCGACATGATGCAGAAATACGCTAAGAGGGAAGTTCCCGTCTGGAACACCGAACTATACTATCTGCATGGCCTTGAACATGATACTCAAAATGCAGCCGCATACGACCCTCATCATGCCGCAAAAAGATTTCTTACTGACCTGGGAGAAGGAGTAAAACAATCCATAGACGTGCCCGGTGGAAGCGTATGGACTTCGATACTTCTCCCCCATTTTCAGAATGATGGAGTAAAAAGATGCCAGCATCTGCCGAGCTCCAATTTTGTTGTCTATAATGCGCTGTCCAGACTTTTTGAGGGAAGCCGTCCATTTGAGAAGGTCAAGCTCGGCGAAAAAACAATCGCTTATGTCTATGAGCGCAACAACGAATACACAGCAGCGATATGGAATTTAGGCGAGGATCTCGAAACAAGCTTCAGACTGAAATTCCCTGAAAACAGCGTGGATTACTATGATGTACTTGGCAATAAAATCACAACGAATACTGAAATTCTGAATCTCTCTAAAGCGCCAGTGTACATAAGACTTAAAAAGCCTTCATTTTTATACAGACTCATTAGTAAAACTATGAGTCAGGAAGATTTCATAAGAACAATCAGAAATGCGGAGAAAATCAAATGAGTCCCATTGTAACACGATATTCAGGAAATCCAGTACTCAAGCCGTCAGACATGCCTCTTGAGGAATGCAGCGCGGTCTATAACGGTGGAGCCATCAAGCATAATGGCGAATATATAATGCTGCTGAGAACTGAGGATGCGGCAAAAAAGATATTCGTATATTCGGCACGAAGCCGCGACGGCTATCATTTTACTCCAGAGCCGGAACCGCTTAAATTCATTGCGGATGATATGGAGAAGTATAAAAAATATACTGATAACTCTTTTTATGATCCGCGCATAAACATTGTAGAAGGCAAATTCTACATAAGTTATGCGGCGTACACTTTCAAATACGGATGCCGGATCGGACTCGGCGTAACTGAGGACTTCAAAACAGTAAAGCACGTTTCCTTTCCTCATCATGTGCAAAACAGAAATGCGGTCATATTTCCTGAAAAGTTCGACGGGTATTATGTCATGCTTCACCGCGCTGAAAATACAGGCGGAGGACATATGTGGATATCGCGCTCAAAAGATCTGGAATTCTGGGGCGATGCCGAAATTGTTGCCGACAAAGGCTCTGGCCGCTGGGATGCCATAAAAATCGGAGCGGGAAGCCCTCCAGTCAAAACCGCAAAGGGATGGCTTGTCATCACACATGCAGTAACGAGCAGTTGCGCCGGACACTATTACACGGCAGGAGCCATGCTCTTTGATCTGAAGAATCCATATAAGCTCATCGCCCACAGTAGAGGCGCAATTATGAGGCCGGAAGCTTCCTATGAAACTAACGGCTTCGTGCCGAATGTAGTTTTTCCGACAAGCGCCATTCTGGAAGACGACGGCATGCTGAAAATCTACTACGGAGCCGCCGATAACTATGAGTGTCTCGCAGAAGCAAAACTGGATGATATTCTGAACTTCTGCGACCGTGTATAAATCAGAGCTGCGGCAGACCAAAAAGTTTGCGCCGCTTGTTCGGCAGTTTGTCAATCACAGCCTTATGTTCCGGATCAGTCGGAGCATAGTGGCCGACCGGTATTGGATAGAGCTCTACTCTCTTCAGTGCGTTGGCAATCGCGAACTGTCCGACAGGCAGCACAACCGGATCAAAGTAAGCCGGAGAACATAAGACTTCGGCGCTTATATATTTTGCTGATATTGCGGCATCAAAATAATTCATAACTGCCATGGCTTCCGGATGTTTCTCAAGATGAAGTCTCTGCGCCTCGCCGCTTCCTGCGGATTTATATTTCATTCTGACCGGATTGTTTCCGAATGTAGGAACATCAAGAGATGCAGTCTTAAAACGCTTATCCCATGGAACTGCCAAGGCCCCCATGCCGCCTCCGAAACTTGAACCTTCATAATTCAAATTGTCAGCGCAGTCTGGAAAAAGCTCAAGAAGAACGGATGCTGCATTCCAGATATCCGCGACACAGCCTTTCAGTACATACTCATCTTTTGAATCAATCCTGTAAAGCACATGTTTTCTCGGCTCCCAAGGAATATCATGATGACTTGAGAGTCCGGCTCCTCGTATACATGGATAAATACAAGTAAGCCCTTCTTTAGCCAACTGGACACTGAACCACGGCGAAGGACCATAACCGTGACAGTTCACCAGTCCTCCTGCGGATTTTTCAGGACGAAGCACCCAGGCTCCGATTCGAACGCCTCCATGAGACAGGAAAAAGACTTCCCATATGTCTACTGAAGCTTCCGGACTCCATATTTCCCGTTTAGAAAGAATCTGGATTTTCGAGGAGGAAACTTCCTTGTGAAATTTTTCCCAGAATGACACGAAATCTGCCGGTTCGCAGTCAGGCACAGGAATGTCTTGAAGCTCTCGTTTTGAAAACCCGCATGTAGGATCAAAATCATAGCTGTGCGCAATTGTCATCCTTGCCTCTCCCCTTTATTTATTTTTCAGGATTTTTTCCAGATAGTGTCCCGTAAATGATTTCTTGCTTTTTGCGACTTCCTCCGGTGTGCCTTTGGCAATAAGAGTCCCACCGCCGACACCTCCTTCTGGTCCCATGTCTATGATATAATCCGCAACCTTGATAACATCAAGATTATGCTCAATGACGATGACGGTATTTCCCAGATCGCGCAACTTCAGAAGGACTTTCAGAAGCTGCTGAATATCGGCCAGATGAAGTCCGGTTGTCGGTTCATCGAGGATATAAACGGTATGACCTCTTGGAACACGGGCAAGTTCTGTAGCAAGTTTCACGCGCTGTGCTTCTCCGCCTGAAAGTGTTGTGGCGGGCTGTCCAAGATGAATATAACCGAGTCCGACATCCGCAAGCGTCTTAAGCTTTCGATGCAGACTTGGAATAGCAGAGAAAAAGTCCACCGACTCCTCTACCGTCATATCCAGAACCTCCGCAATATTACGTTTCTTGTAATAAACGGAAAGAGTTTCCTGATTAAAACGCTTACCGCCGCAATTTGAACATGTTACATAGACATCGGGAAGAAACTGCATCTCAATTTTCTTTATACCGTCGCCTTGACAGTCTTCACATCTTCCGCCCTTGACATTGAAACTGAAACGGCCTGACTTATAACCTCTCATTTTGGATTCAGGCAGCGAAGCAAAGAGATCGCGAATCGTCGAAAACGCCCCTGTGTATGTAACCGGATTTGAACGTGGAGTTCTTCCTATGGGACTCTGATCAATCACGATCAGCTTGTCTACATTCTCAATACCTTTCACAGCCTTATGTTTTCCGGCTGGAGGCACTTCAAGGCCTGTCTCTTTCTCGAGGACAGGACGAAGTATTCCATTTATGAGACTGCTCTTTCCCGATCCAGAAACACCGGTAACACAGCAGAAAGTTCCGAGAGGAATATCAACAGTCACATCCTTCAGATTATGGAAGGCAGCCTTTTCAATGGTCAGTTTTTTACCGTTTCCCTTAACTCTTTCAGCCGGAATCGGAATAGACATTTCGCCATTCAGAAATTTACCTGTCAAAGAGCGGGAAGACTTACGGATATCATCAGGAGTTCCAAACGCAACAAGCTCTCCCCCATACTTACCAGCGCCAGGACCGAGGTCAAGGATATAATCAGCCGATTCAATCGTATCCAGATCGTGTTCAACCACAATCACTGTATTGCCGATATCACGAAGTTTTATAAGTGTAGCCAGCAGCTTTTCATTGTCACGCTGATGAAGTCCGATACTGGGCTCATCAAGAATATAGAGTACCCCGACAAGCCCCGAACCAAGCTGAGTGGCCAGACGTATTCTCTGCGCTTCTCCGCCTGACAGTGTTCCGCTCTCGCGGTCAAGCGTCAAATAACTGAGTCCGACATCAAGCAGGAAGCCAAGACGCGAACGCACTTCTCTGATAATTTCCGCAGCAATAGCCGACTCTTCCGCATTGAGTTTCAGATTATTCAGGAATGAAAGAGCATCGACAACTGAAAGAGCATTAAACTGATAAATAGACAGCCCCCCTACAGTAACAGCAAGGCTTTCCGGTTTCAGACGGGCTCCATTACACTCAGGACAAAGACGTCTGGTCATGTACTCGCTGAGTCTGTCACGGACGGACTCGCTTTCCGACTCCGCCTGACGTCGCTGGAGATTCGCAAGAACGCCCTCGAAAGGCTTTGAAACACGATGAGTCTTTCCTCGCATCCAGAATTCAAACGGAACATCCTCGTCTCCGCTACCGTACAAAATCACATTACGGACTTTCTCCGGTATCTTCTTAAATGGAAGCTCAAGCATGTCAGGACAATTGTAATGAGCTGCAATGCTTTTAAGCATGTGATTATAGTAGATGATAAGGCGTCTTGGCCCTCTGCGCCATCCGGGAATAGCCCCCTTCTTAATGGAAATGGAGTCATCGGGGACAACAAGAGAGGCATCCATCACAAGCTGAGTTCCGAGTCCATGACAGGAGGCGCATGCTCCATAAGGACTGTTGAATGAGAAGTTGCGAGGCTCCGGCTTGGAGAAACTGATTCCGCATTTCGTGCATGCAAGATGCTCACTGATCTGCTCTTCAGTCCAGGCGTCAGCGGAAGACGGTTCTTCCATCATGACAACGATATTGCCTTCTCCGCACTTCAAAGCCATTTCGATTGAGTCGTTAAGACGCGCCCGTTCGGTTTTTCCTGTAACGAGGCGATCTACAACAGCTTCAATCGTATGACGAAGAGTCTTCGCAAGCGGTTTCAAATCCTCGTCAAGCGATACCATTTTTCCATCGATTCTTGCTCTTACAAAACCGTCCTTGCGGATTTTTTCAATGATATCGCGATGCTCCCCCTTGCGCCCTGAAATATAAGGAGCAAGGATCATGAGCTTGCGTCCTTCGGGATAAGTCATCAGTCTTTCGCAGATATGTTCGGCGGACTGTGCATGAAGTTCGATACCGCATTTCGGACAGTGCGGAATACCAACATGAGCATAAAGAAGACGCAGATAGTCGTAGATTTCCGTTGTTGTCGCCACAGTCGAACGCGGATTGGAGCCTGAAGACCTCTGCTCTATCGCGATAGCCGGAGAAAGTCCTTCAATATGCTGTACTTTGGGCTTCTGCATGCGATCCAGAAACTGACGAGCATAAGCCGAAAGACTTTCAACATAACGCCTTTGTCCTTCAGCATATAGAGTATCGAAGGCAAGCGATGACTTACCAGAGCCGCTGAGCCCTGTTATAACTGTAAATGAGTTGCGCGGAATACGAACGTCAATATCCTTAAGATTATGCTGTCCCGCACCTTTTATAATGATATCTGTAAGCATTGATGGAATTCCTTAAAATTATCAAGGAAAAGATAATCCACGCAAAGCTAAAACACAAGGAAGAAATCAAGAGCCCGGATAAGTCTTTTTCATATAGCGGACATTCTCGACTATCTTATCATCAATCCATCCATGCTTTCTATAGAATGAATAAGCCTTAAGATGTATCGGAACTGAAGTTAAAAGCCATATCTCCTTATGACCTTCATCC
>JAKJHH010000151.1 GCA_022703965.1 Verrucomicrobiota bacterium | reverse complement strand
ATGGGGATCTGTCCGCGTACAATAAAATTTTCTGACGACACAGGGATTAAGCCGGGATTATTAGTATGACATAATATTTTCAGACCGGATTTCAACTCTGCCAGCTTCCTGAGATAATGGAGTCTTCTATAATTACGCACATAGATGTCAACTCTGGAAAGCAAGGGCAGGATATGCATAAGCTTATCGGCAGGAATATCAAGTCCTTTGAGTTTCAGGACTTCGTCAAAGGCAATATCAACAGATTTGCCTTCATTGCCTATCATAAGCTCGGCAGTCTCATCAAAAATACAGGACATTGAGGGATGCAGCTTTGCTCTCCACTCGTCACGTATGCCATTAAAATCTAAACAAGTTCCTATGAAGAGAAGATCATAAGTCCGCTCGCTGAAGGACTTCGCAGCTTCGACATTTTTTGCAAGCGCCCCGCCCTGAGGCAGAAATCCTGTTAAACCCAGCTTGAAAAATCTTTGCGCGAATTTTATGTGACTGCGGTCGGCAAAGGCTGTAAAAAGATTCCTGAAAGGTTTTCCATACCACCCGAAATGATAGACAGGATGATCCACCATCGCGGATATGAAAGGAATATTCAGCCTGTCATATACTTCAACGCCGTCAATTTGTATACCTGTTCCGATTCCGTTGAATCCGAACGCAAACTCAGGAGAAGTCTGCATCGCCTTATGAAAGGAGCCCATCCAGTCCTGATGCGTCATATCTACAATATGCGGAGCATATCCTGACTTGGCAAAAGCCTCGGACAGACGCTCCACGAATACTCCAAGAGCATCATAACCGCTCTGACCTTTCATCAGGACTATGCTTTTCATACTCAGCTCGCAGCTATCGATGCTTTGCAGGCCTTGACAGTGTTCTGCATGAGAACAGCAATCGTCATCGGCCCTACTCCGCCAGGAACCGGTGTTATCATTGATGCAATAGGTGCAACCTGATCGTAATCAACGTCGCCGACAAGACGGCTTCCGGTCTTCGATGAAGGATCGGCAATCTTGTTGATACCGACGTCAATCACAACAGCGCCTTCCTTCACCATCTCAGCCTTGACGAAACAGGGCTTACCGATGGCGGCAACAAGGATGTCCGCCTGACGGGTGAATGCCTTCAGATCCTTTGTCCCTGAGTGACAAACTGTTACTGTCGCGTCCGCGCCTTTGGCCTTCTGAACCATCAAAGCCATCATCGGCTTGCCGACGATATTGGAGCGTCCGAGAACTACAACATGCTTGCCTGCGGGATTAACTCCGCTCTTTTCGAGCAGCAGCATCACGCCATAAGGAGTGCAGGGAAAAAAGCCGTCACGTTCGCCTATGAGCATCTTACCGATATTGACGGGATGAAAACAGTCAACATCCTTTCTAGGATCAATCGCGTCGATCACCGCTTTTTCGCTTATGTGAGCGGGAGGCGGAAATTGTACGAGAATTCCGTGGATATGCGGATCTTTGTTCAATCCGTCAATCACCGCTATAACATCCTTTTCGGAAGTTTCTGCGGGCAACTCGATCTTCTTCGAGAATATGCCGAGCTCTTCGCACTTCTTGACCTTGCGTCCGACATACACTTTTGACGCCGGATTTTCGCCGATCAGAATCACCGCGAGTCCCGGACGCACATTATGTTTTGTCAGCAGTTCTGAAACCGCTGTTGCGGTCTCTCCATTGATTATCGCCGATATCGCATTTCCATCTATAATTGCAGCTGCCATAGGCAATCTCCATAATTATTTTATTATATTATTCTTTTTATAGCATTAAAAGTTCTTTGCAGACTTGGTGCATGTTTGGCTGCGCGCTCAGGATTCCATAGATGCTCTGCAAAATCACACATTATACTGTTATACTCAGGTCCTACTGCGGCAGAGCCGGAAGGAATCATCGCTTTCTTCAGCTTTGGGCTAGCATGTTTTTTAATTACCGCAAGTAAAAACTGCTTGGGATCTCCAAGTGTTTCAGGATCATCTTTAAAGTTGACTGGCGATATTCCTACATACTTTGCAAAAGCCTCTTTATCAGCCATAATCCAAGCTTCGGTTTCCCTCACTGCAACTCTAAACAGAAGAGAATCCGGGATAGAATTATTTCCGAACCATTTTCTACGCAGAGACGGAGCGCATTCAGCCGTGTCAAGATCAGTAAATAATGCAACGTGCAAGCCATTTCTAGCCATACTTGCAAACTTGGCGGCTTTCTTATACAAGTTTCCACAGCCATTCTCAACGGCAGGAAAATCGCTTTTGAACTGCATTCCTGTCAAAGCGGCGATTTTCAAAACAACTGAACGTGTCAGAGCATCCTCCACATATCCATAAAATTCCATCAGAACAAACTCCCGATGCCAACTTCCGTTCTCGGCAGAATAATGTCCGCCGGACTCATACCGCTACGCATTGCTGTCATATCATCCTCTGAAGGAGACTTAATGCTTGTTCCCTCTCCGGAATCAGTTGGGGCAAGAATAAGAAATGTTCCGGTAATATCATCTCCTGAAAGCAACGCACTGCTGTGAGTTGTCACAAGAATCTGATTCGGAGCCGCCTTTCTGGACTGTCTTGCATCATAAAGCATGCGGGGAATCTGCTCAACTATCTTCTTGTGCAAGGAAAGTTCAGGTTCCTCAAGCAGGATAAGAGAATTCGACTCCATTAAAGTCCACAAGAGAGCAATAAGTCTCAAAGTCCCATCGGAAAACTGATCTTCTCTCTGCCATGCTCCATTATGCCGCCAGTGGGCATAGCGCATTTGCAGATGAGGAGTTCCGTTTACCTTATCCCTTTCAAAATCAATATCTTCAAAGCCATGAATTACACGCTTCAAAATATCTTCAATCCTTTTAAGCCTCGATTTTCTCGTCTTATCAGAGACAAGAGCAAGCCTCTCCAAAAAACCCTGTCCAAAAGGATCAGAGTCCATCTTTTTAACCGCCAGTTGATCTCCATATCTCAAAAGCTGAGGAACAAGATGCAGATACAATATGTCCGCAAAGAAATCTGAAAGACTTCTGAAGGCCTTATTGGAATTGATCTGTTCCAAGGCAGTCTGAGAAAGACGTTTGATATCCTGCTTATCTTCCCAGTCAGGACGCTCCAATATTTTCTTGCCGTCTTTTATTACTATTTCCTTTGAAACAACAGGCAGTCTTTTCCCGCCCTTTTCCGAGCCTATTTCAAGAATATATTTCCACGTTCCGGTGTTTTCCCCGCTGTTTTCCTCCAAGTCAAGTTCAATCTTCACTGTCGGATCTCTGCGAGCAGCAACACATCTTATGCTTTTCAAACCGCCTCTGGATGCGATTGCCTTCTGAAGTCCTCCTCCTTGTGGAAGAGCTATATCGCGGAGAAAACGGAACACATCCAGAAAATTTGACTTTCCGGATGCATTAGGCCCTATCATATATGTAATATCACTCAAATTGGCTTCAGCAAAAGTAAAATTTCGCCAGTTGCTAAGTTTTGCAGAACATATACGCATTCTGTTTTCTCCTTAAGGATCTTCCTCGTTATTGTGCGGCGAGAGCGGCCTTGCGGCCTTCCTCAAACGCGCAGATGTTAAGTTCCACAAATTTGGGTTTGACCGACTTTTCAATCGCACGTTTCCAGGCGTCGACAGGCAACTCAAGTCCTGTCGAAAGAGCTCCGAGAATAACAGTGTTAGCGGCCTTGATGTTTCCGCTTTTCACCGCAAGTCCGGCTGCATCTATTATGCAGAGACGCGGAAATACTTTCCTCAGCAAAGCCTCGATGTCATCCGGATACTTTGAGGCTCCTGTTGAGACCGTTACAGGCACGATTTTCTGCGTCGAAACTACAGCGAGACCGCCCGGGCGAAGGAACTGAGCGTAACGGATCGCCTCTGCCGCCTCGAAGGAAGCAAGAGCGGCGGCTTCCCCTGAAGCTATCAAAGGACTGTTGACCTTTTTTCCGTAGCGGATCTGACCGAGCACTGAACCGCCGCGCTGGGCCATTCCGTGAACTTCGTTTGTTTTGGTATCGAAGCCCGCTTCAATCGCGGCAACTGATGTGATTTCACTGCCGAGCAGGATTCCCTGTCCTCCGACTCCGCAGAGGATTACGCTGACTGTATCTGAAATATTATTCATATCAAATGTTCTCCACTATCGCGCCGAATTTGCATGTCTGTTCGCAGATGCTGCATCCCGAGCAGAGGAATTCGTTGACTGTTATTGTGTTTCCGGCTTTTTCTATCGCAGGACATCCCACCTTGATGCAGGCTCCGCACTTCTTGCACTTGTCCTGAAGGATCTTCTTAGGACTTCCAACCCTCTTCGCGACATGCAAAGGACAGGGAGCTACGGAAACGATCAGCGACGGCTCATCGGCTTCGATTTCCTCCTTGAGGACATCATAAGTCTCTTTCATCTTGTACGGATTGACAGTGCGGACTCTCTTTATGCCGCAAGCCTTGCCGAGTTCCTGAATCGAAACGACTCCTGTTTCCTCGCCCATGAGGGTCTTGCCCGTGCCTGGATTGTCCTGATGTCCCGTCATCGCCGTAATACGGTTGTCTACCACGATAATTGTCGATGTTCCCTTGTTGTAGGCAATATCAAGCAGTCCTGTTATACCCGAGTGGAAGAATGTCGAGTCGCCGACCATTCCCACCATCTTCTTGGTATTTCCGGCTTTCTGCATTCCGTGAGCCATCGACACGCCACCGCCCATGCAGAGAATAGTGTCCATCTTGGACAAGGGAGGCATCACGCCGAGACTGTAACAGCCGATGTCGCCTGTAAGTATGATGTCGAAATTCTTGAGCGCCGCAAAGATTCCTCTGTGCGGACAGCCGGGACAGAGCACCGGAGGACGGGCCGGAAGTTCCGCAGCTTCAGCAACCGGCTTCGGAGCACTGTAAACGCGTCCTTCATAAGCAGCCTTGATCTGCTTGAGCACATCCGGTGAAAGTTCGCCGATCGCAGGCACAAAATTCTTGCCGTCACAGGCGATTCCGAGGAACTTGAGATGTTCTTCGATAATCGGCTCAAGCTCTTCTACAACGAGGAGTTTTTCCACGCCAGCCGCAAATTCTCTGATCAGCTTATCGGGGAACGGGAAAGACCAGCCGAGCTTCAGCACTGAAGCTTCCGGGAAAGCGTCCTTCACATACTGATATGCAATGCCGGGTGCTATGATTCCGAGCTTGCGACAGCCCCATTCGATTCTGTTTAACGGAGAAGCCGACGCAGCATCGGACATCTTGGCAAGCTTTTCCTCAAGCCTTAGTCTCATTCCGCGAGCCCAGGCAGGAACCGGCACGAAACGCGGCGGATCTTTCTTGAAGTCCGCTGTCTTCGGAGCCTTTATGTCGTCTGAAAGTTCGACAATGCTTCTTGAATGGCTTACACGTGTTGTAGAGCGCAGAATTGTCGGTATCTTGAATTCTTCCGAGATATCCAGAGCTGCTTTGAGGTAATCCTTGGCTTCCTGCGAATCCGAAGGCTCGATAACCGGAATCTTTGCAAATATGGCATAACGACGTGTGTCCTGCTCGTTCTGCGAGGAATGCATGCCCGGGTCATCCGCGACACATGCCACAAAACCGCCTTCGATGCCGGTGTAGGAAAGCGTCATCAGCGGGTCGGCAGCAACGTTGAGTCCAACGTGTTTCATTGTCGTAATCGCGCGAGCTCCGCCTATTGCGGCTCCCGCGGCGACTTCAAAGCCAACCTTCTCGTTAGGCGCCCACTCGACATACATGCTGTCCTTGTATTTCGAGGCGTTTTCAAGTATTTCGGTTGAGGGTGTTCCCGGATATCCGGCGGCAACTTTCACGCCTGCCTCATAGGCTCCGCGCGCAATTGCCTCATTTCCTGTTAAAAGCTCTTTCAATCTGGTTCTCCTTGGCAATATTTGAAAAACTTAATTTTATTCTTACTTGGAGCAATTCTTGTAGAAGACTCTGACTGCCTTGCCTTCCTGACGGGGAAGAGCGCCCGGAGCAAAAACGTCTCCGGCTGGACTGAAGCCCAGTTTTTCCTTCAGGTGCTTTTCGACCATGTAACCTGTGACTCCAGGCTCCGCTTCGACATTGATTCTCACGTCGCGGACTCCGTTGTTCTCTTCGATTATGATCTGATAATGCGGCAGAACTCCCGGTATTTCCAGAAGCGCCTGCTCCACCTGTTTCGGGAAGAAGTTCACGCCTTTTACGATGAGCATGTCATCGCAGCGTCCCTTGATGCGGTCGATTCTCACTGTCGTTCTTCCGCATTCGCACTTTTCGCGGCTGACAATTCTTGTCAGGTCGCCTGTCTTGAAGCGGATCACAGGAATCGCCTGACGTGTCAGCGAAGTAAAGACAACTTCACCTGTTTCGCCGTCCGGCAGAACTTTTCCTGTTTGGGGATCAATTATTTCAGTTATGTAATGGTCATCCCATACATGAATTCCGTTATGGAATTTGCAATCCATTCCTGTCGTTCCGATACCGCCTGTTTCAGTCATGCCGTAGATGTCGTAGGCCTCGATTCCAAGCTCGCCTTCGATCACCTCACGCATGCTGTCTGAAAAGGATTCCGCTCCGAATATACCTGTTGTAAGAGAAGGCAGCGCAAGCTTCTTTTCCTTCAAGACTTCCACGATTCTTATACCGTAGGATACGACTCCAAGCAGACACTTTACCTTGAAATCGTTTATCAGCTTAATCTGACGGTCAGTATTTCCGGCTCCGGCAGGGATAATGAAGAGATCGGCTTTTCTGGCTCCGTGATACGCCCCGAATCCACCATTGAAGAGACCGAAGGACGGCGTAATCTGAACCGACTCGCCCTTTTCCATGCCTGCCATGCGATAACATCTTGCCACGCATTCGCCCCACTGATCAAGATCCGCCTGAGTGTACGCCATTACAACAGGAGTCCCTGTTGAGCCTGAACTCATATGCATTTCTCTCAGCTCTTCGCGCGGAACGCAAAGCATTTCAAGCGGATATCCTGCGCGGAAATCCTCTTTGCTCATGAAAGGCAGTTTTGAAAGATCATCCAGACTTTTCACATCACCCGGCTCTACTCCGGCATCATCGAATTTCCTGCGATAATACGAACCGTTTTTATAAACGTGTTCCAGCGTTTCTTTGAGTCGTGCAAGCTGCAAGTCTTCAATACTTGAGCGTGACATTGTTTCAGCACTGTTGAAAAAGCTCATCTTTGCCCTGACCTCTTCCTCATTATTAGTAAAAAACAGTATTCCTAAAAAAAAGAAAAATGCGCAGCATTTTTAATGGGTGGAGGCGTTCACGCCTCCCCGCCTTGCGGCGGCAGAGCAATCTTATTCTTTCTCCGCATCCGCAGATACTGCTGCTAAAAACGTAAATCACAATATAAACATTATCAGACGTTTTTACAAAAACTGAAGCCCTATTATTCCTTGAATGCGATGTCTTTTTTAGCGTCAAGCGCTTCCTTCGCAAAACGTTTGATCTCCTTCAGACGCTTTACTATCGGCAGCTTCTGAGTACATTTGTCCTCGCACTGTCCGCAGTCGAAACAAAGACTTATAGCATCGTCATCAGGCTCAATGCCCCAATGCCAGTGAAGACGGCTTATCAGACGTTCTGGGTTCTTGCCGTCCAGCAGATACATGTTATAAGCGTCCATGAGCTTGGTTATCGGCACGTTCTGAGGACATCCCTCGCAGTAGCCGCAGTTTGTGCAGAGTTCATTCATTGCTCCGCTGACTGCCTTGGACATGCGTTCTATGTCCGACGCAGAGATTTCCTTGAAGCCTTCCACCGCCGATATCGCTTCCTCAAGATGCTTGAGGTTTGAGAGTCCGGCAAGTACCACCGAAATTCTCTTGTCGTTGATGAGATATCTGAGTGCCGCTTCGACGACCGTTTCCGAGGGCTGAGTCTTTATGAAGTCGAAGAGTTTTTCCTGTTTCGGGATCATGCCGCCGCCGAGAGGATTCATTATTGTGATCCCCATATTCTTTTCGGATGCCGCCTTGATTCCTTCGCTTCTAAACGGCGCGTTCATGACCGAGTAGCCGAGAAGTATCCCGTCGAAATTGTAGTCGTCGAGCATTGTTCTGATCTCGTTTCCTCCGGCGTGCGAGGATATGCAGATATGCTTGACAAGTCCCTCTTCCTTAAAGCGTTCAAAGGCCTGCAGGACACCCGACTTCTTGCGTTCAAAATAATCATCCGGCGACATCACGCACCAGACATGATAAAAGTCGATGTAGTCGAGTCCGGTACGTTTGAGGGATGTTTCGAGTTCTTTTCTTGCCGCGTCATAAGTTGCCGCGAATGTTTTAGTAGCCACATAAAAAGGCTTTGTACTGCGAGTCTTCAGCATCTCCTTGAAAGCGACTCCGTAGAGCTCTTCCGATTTGCCGTATCCGGGAGCCGTGTCGAAGTAATTTATGCCTGCGTCATAAGCCCCCTTCACGAGTGCCGCGCAAGCGTCAACATTGTTCTGATCCTCGAATCTCATCCCCCCCATTCCGATGACGGAAACCTTTTTGCCCGTTTTGCCGTATTCTCTATAAAGCATCTGCGACTCCTTCAGTGAATCTTGCCTCGTTAATCTGCACACTCCGCAAATTACTCCTGCTTTGCCTTCCGGACAAGTCGCTACACTGTCATTTTAATGCTCTATTTTGTTCTGACGAACTGTAAGAATCTTCTACAACTATTGCAAATCATAAAAGCTGTAATAGTTTTATGCGTAATTTAACGGGGCAATAATTTCTATGGACATTATGGACAGCATGGACATTATGGACAAAATCAAGAGGCAGCTCTGTCCATAGCGTCCATAAAGTCCATATTGTCCATACAAACATGAGAAAATGTCATGACAGATAGCAGTCTAATTCCCAAATCTGGCGGATACCGGCAACTAAAGTCATTTATTATCGCTCAACTGGTTTATGACATCACTGTGCGATTCGTTGAACTCTACATCGACAAACGAAGCCGCACCTGCGATCAGATGATTCAAGCCGCCCGCAGCGGGGTACAGAATATCGCTGAAGGCTCAGTCGCGTCCGCAACCAGTAAAAAGACTGAACTCAAACTTACCAACGTCGCCAAGGCCTCACTTGAAGAGCTTCTGCTCGACTACGAAGATTTTCTTCGCCAAAAAGGATTGCCGCTCTGGGAACACAGTGACTTACGACGTAAACTTGTATTGGACGCCCGTTGCAAAAACTTGCAGGATTTCCAGAACCTAATCAACAGTAAAACACTATCCTCCATCCCGTCTTCCACCAACGAAAGAGCGGCTAATGCGGCGCATGTTCTGATTGGAGTTGCAAGCGCTCTCCTCTCCCGCCAGATCGAACGTCTGGCGAAGGATTTTGAAGACAAAGGCGGCTTTTCAGAGCGCCTCTACAAGCTTCGCTGTCAGAAGAAAATACTGTACTGAATCATCCAAGACTCAAATCTCAGCGGGAATACCGGACTCCAGTAGACATTCTTTGACAAGTCTTATCCATTGCGCGATTCGCTGAGGATCACGTTCAACTGTCTCGACATCCTTCAGCGTGATGTCAAAATGAAGTCCTTTGCAGATTGACAGATCACGTTTAAGAATGCGTTTGATGCGCTCAGGAGAAAAGTCGTAGGAAACCATATCTGCCGGACTCGGCCTGTAACTGATTACGTAATCCGTTCCGATTTGAGCGGCGGATTTTTCCAGATTGGCAAAAGGAGAAACGGCAATTCTCCTGAGATTCGGAATCGTTTTAAGGATCTTTATTTTGTGAGTCAGATCTTCACAGCAGCCATAAGCGACAAGTCCATAACGTTCGGCAAAGGGAATCTGATATTTTATCAGAAACTCCTCCTGCATTTCAGGCGAAACACAAGTGTATTCCTGAGATGCCATATAATGCCAGAGCTGCTTTCTTGAAGCTTTTTTTTCGGGATCAGGATCATCAAGCTCAAGCGCATATGGCATTGCCTGATTATAATGATCGGCAAGACTCAAGTCTCCGGCGGCCTCTGCCTCATCGTGAGTCTTCATCACTCCGTTGCTGACAAAGGAGATGGTATGAATAATTAGCTGGGACTCGCGGCATCAGCTTTGAAGCGGTAGAATTAGGCGATGAACTCTA
>JAKJHH010000150.1 GCA_022703965.1 Verrucomicrobiota bacterium | reverse complement strand
AGGTTAAGCTCTTCAAGGGAGCATGCCACCTTGCCGGACGTCGTTCCGAATACAGTCTTTATGACGAAAATATCGCCACATTCGAGAAAGACAGCGTTTACAATCAGGCCGATGCAAGCGGCTTCATCAAGCTCAACGCTCTCAGACTCAGAATGCTCGCGAACAGCAAGCAGAAGAGATATTGATTCTCACCGTCAAGCTGATTTTTGCAAGCTCAAGCCTTCCGGTCGTCCGGAAGGCTTTTTTCTTCGATGCAGCCTAGACTGCAATATCTTCCGTTTTGTCTGCTTTTTTTGATGCTTTTCTGAGGAAAAACGCTGCGGCAAGACTCAATGGCCCGACTCGGCCAAGGAACATCAGCGCGATGATAATCCATTTTCCTCCTTCGGATAAAGAGGACGTTATACCGCAGCTCAATCCTACGGTTCCTATTGCCGAGGCACATTCAAAAGCAAGCTCCATGATTCCAGACTTATCCGTCAGGCTGATGAGATATATTCCTGCAAAGAGTACGAAAAGATAAAAGATAAGTGATGCCGTTGCCGTTCTTATTCTAGCTTCAGGAATCACTTTGCCCGAGAACTGCACCTCTTTCCGTCGACAGATGACAGAGCACATCAGCGCCCATAAAGCAGACACTGCTGTTGTTTTGATACCGCCTCCTGTTCCCGATGGAGATGCTCCGATCATCATTACAAGTATCAGAAGCAGGAGCGTGCTTGTGGAGAGACTTCCTATCGGAATACTGTTGAAACCTACGGTCGTAGAGGCGCTCATAACTTGGAAAATAGATGACACATATTTATCCCAGAGCGGCTTTCCGTTCAGCAGCGCTTCATCAAGAATCATCAGTATGCTTGCGACAACGGAGATCCAGAATGTGCTCCAGATTATGATTTTCGAGGTTAGAGTCATGGATTTTCTTTTTCCTCTTAACCATTCATACCAGTCGCTGAGAACAATGAATCCTATGGCTCCGGAGTAGCTCAGTATCATGATGATCAGGTTCAGCGCGATGTCGCTTCTATAGTCCTCGAAACTGTTGTCGAAGAGGCTGAATCCTGCCGTACAGAAAGCAGAGATACTGTGGAAGATTGCCTGCCAGAGCGGATTCGGTGCGTGATGTGACGCGAAAATGGGATAAAGCGAAATTGCGCCAATAAGTTCGATTATCAAGGTAAATGAGATTACCGATTTTATAAATTTTGCTATTTCAAAGCCCGCCGGAAGTGATAAGACCGAGCTCGAAATATCACGTTGGAAAGGGCTCATTTTTCCTGATATCGCCATGGATATGAATGAGCCTGCCGTCATGTAGCCGAGTCCGCCCAGCTGGATCATTCCGAGGATTATAAGTTGTCCCCAGAATGAATACGTCGAGTACACGCTCACTGTCGAGAGCCCTGTGGTCGATACCGCTGAACTTGCCACAAATACATGATCTGTGAAACTTGCCGTTGCGCCGCTTTTCTGAGCAAATGGAAGCATCAGAAGAAGCGTTCCCGCAACGATGTAAAAAAGGTAGCCTGCGATTACAATCCTCTCGGGGGCCAGCCTGCCGAGGATTTTTGCCGGACGCATAAGTCCTTCGATCATAAAAACACTCCGTCTCCCGGAAATCTGGACAGAATCCGGGCATAAAGAAATCAAGAGTGATCAGTGCCGGCAGTCTTTGACTGCGGAAGTAAGAGCCACCCTTCTAATTGCCGACGAGGTTAGCTGACGGACTGGATCTCAGAAGTGATCCTGAATTCAGTTTCCTGAACTCATAAGCCCCTGCGGGAACTTTTTACAGTTCTGACGCGGACGGTTCCCCCGCATTCCCCGGCGTTCCGGAGGAATTTAGGCGTTGACATCATTTACTCTACATTGTCAGACTTATTTTGTCAAAAGGGCGGATTTTCCTGCGTTTAATCGCTTGTTTTCGACACTGTCTGCGGAAACCTGAGTGAGAAGCTGGTTCATTTCCAAGGCAAGTTTTGATATTTCCTCAAGTGTTCTGCCTGTTTCGCTGGCTATGTCGACTCCGGCGTTGGTGTGTGATATTGATTCGGAGATCAGGGCATCTGTGCTTTGAGCCGCATCCGAGCTTCGTTTCGCCAGTCTTCTGACTTCCTCGGCGACGACGGCGAAGCCTTTTCCTGTTTCTCCTGCCCGTGCCGCTTCGATTGCGGCGTTGAGCGCGAGAATGTTTGTCTGGAAGGTGATTTCATCGATGTTTTTAACGATTTTTGCGGTCGATTTGCTCGAATTCTGGATCTTCTCAATGGCGGAGCGCATTTTGTTCATGGCTTCTGAGGCTTTCTGAGCACTGGCGCTAGCGTGAGCCGCCAAGGTCTTGGCTCTTTCCGCATTGAATGCCGCACTGTTTTCTCCCTCTTTCATCAGGCTGTCCAGATAAAAATGGCAGTTCTCTTTTCTGTTAAGGCCGTTATAGATGGCATTGGCCATTGCTTCGCATGAATTGTAGCCGCAGGCGGCGCAGTTCTTGAGGTCATCTTTGCCGAACTTTTTCATGTCCTCATAGATTCTGGCAAGATCAGATTCTTTGGCCTCTTTAAGTTCTTCCCGGACATTTGTTGCGAGATTGTAGTACTTTCTCTCATACAGCCCGGGTTTCCAGAAGGAGTTTATGTTTTTGCTGACATCTTTGACGGAGACTTTTTTAATTCCGGTAAGAGAGCGTCTTTCATAACGCTTCTGCATCTCTTTTTTTCTTTCTTCAACAAGGTATTCCAGCTCGTCCGGACTTTTATGTGAGCAGACTGTTCCGGTACCGCCGTTACAGCCGAGCTCACAGTTCAGGCAGTCTATGAGGACAGGATTTCTGCCCTTACGTATTTGCTCAGGAAGCTGTTTAAGATACTCATATATATATTGAGCCCCTTCGATTTTTCTTGTCGACTGTCCTATTGACGGTTCCTCGCGCTCTGCTGTTCTGAGCAGACCGCCAGGACTTGAGAAGAGCACGGCACGTTCCGGCGGTGGATTTAAGTATTCGATTTCCTCAAAGTCCGAAAGCCTTATATTGTTGAGCTCAAGATGCTCATGAATCTTCAACATTGTGACGTTGTAATCGCCTATTCCTGTTTCCTCGAATTCACGCTTCTTGGCGATGCAGGGAGAAATGACCAGAATCTTATGATTGTCGAATTCTCTGTAATACTCTCTTATCATCTTGCAGATATGGAGCATCGGGCTGTCCGCCGGAGCCAGATATGGCAGAAGTTCCGGCTGGTAAAGCTCGATATACGACACAATTGCCGGGCAGGGCTGGGAGATTACACATGACGGTTTATTATGTTTTAGATGTTCCAGATAACTTTTGATTGTAAGTTCAGCTCCGAAACTGACATCAAAAAAAGCTTCGACTCCCAGAGAATGCAGCCAGCCGTTCAGATTCAGGTATTCATTCGGGAAATTCGCCGCCACTGCCGGAGCCACAACCGCGATCATTTTTACACCGCGTCTGAGATCTGCCATCGCCTGATCGAAGTCATCAATGACTGTTCTGGCCTCGTGAGAACAGGCTTTGATGCATTCGCCGCAGCCGATGCAGAGATCAGGATTTACGTCCACATGCTCTCCACTTCCGTTGTTGCAGAGTTTCACCGGACATACCGATATGCAGCGGTGACAGTTTACGCATTTTTCCTTCTTTACTTCTATAAGCTTGGGAAGCCTCATTCTTCTCTCTCCAGATAAAGATTCACATTGAGATTTTTTAGAAATGTGAACTAAATTACAAGCATAATTCTAACAATCAAGATTACTGTGAAATAAATTTCAATTGATATGTTTGGAATGCGAAAGATTCTTATTTTTAAATACTTATAAAGATTTCATTTTTGTCTGTTATCGGCGCATTTATATTTGCGAGATTTGAGTTGAGGGGGTGGAATGAAAAGCATTTTCAGTAATTTTTACAGGCTTTTTTCACGTTCTTTCAAGCTCTCTTTTATCTTTCATCATGCCGTCTCTTGATTTTAGTCTTTCCGATGGTTTAAAAAAACGAAAACCGTTGTAAATTATATGGATTCATCTCATGAAATTATTGTTTAATTATATATAAAGACCACTTTAAAGAGAGGCCAATGTGAGCAAAGTCCAGTCAAAGACGAAGGCAGTCAAAGCTGTGAAATCCAAGGCAGTAAAGGCACTTGCGAAGCCCGTAAAAGCTTCCAAGCCCGCAAAGAAGGAAAAGAAAGTCAAGAGCGACATGTACAAGCAGGCAGGCGTTGATATCGACCTTGCCCATACTCTTCTTGACAGAGTTAAAAAGAAGATTTCCCAGACCAGACGTCCGGAAGCTCTTGCTCCTATTGGCGGCTTCGGCGGCCTTTTCCAGCTTGATCTCAGCAAGTACAAGAAGCCGGTTCTGGTTTCCAGCATCGACGGCGTCGGAACTAAGCTGATGGTTGCTTCTCTCATGGGCAAGTATGACACTGTAGGTCACGATATCGTCAATCACTGCGTAAACGACATTGCAGTTCAGGGTGCTGAACCCCTTTACTTCCTTGATTACATCGGCATCGGCAAGCTCAGAAGTCCGCTGTACGAGCAGGTTCTTTCAGGCATTGCGGAAGCATGTCTCAAGGTAAATTGTACTCTCGTCGGCGGCGAAACAGCCGAAATGCCCGGCATGTACAACGATGACTTCGACCTGGTCGGTGTCATTAACGGCGTTGTCGAAAAAGATAAAATCATCACAGGCGAGAAGATCAAGCCCGGACATGTGGCTATCGCTCTCAAGTCCAACGGTCTCCATACCAATGGATACAGCCTTGCCAGAAACGTTCTTTTCACAAAGTGTGGATATTCAATCGACACAGAGCTCAAGGAACTCGGCGAAGATACTATCGGCGAAGCTCTCCTCAAGCCGCACATCTGCTATTGGCCCGCTATCAAGAAGGCTATGGATTCCAAGCTTTCTCTCGACGGCATAGCTCATATCACCGGCGGCGGTCTCTACGACAATATTCCGCGTATCCTTCCGGCCAATGTGGACGTAGTTTTCGACAAGAAGCTTCTCCCGACTCCTCCCCCGATATTCTCTATTATCGTTGAGGAAGGCGAAATAGCTTTTGAAGAAGCTTATCGCGTCTTTAATATGGGGGTCGGTATGGTCTGGTTCGTGCCGGAAGCTCAGGCTGACCGTGCTCTCAAGATCTGCAAGAACACTGGCTTTGACGCTGTTGCCTGCGGCACTATCGTCAAAGGCTCCAAGACAGTCAAGATCAAGTAATTATTCCGGAGGACAAAATGATTTCTGCCGGGCTGGATTTTTCAGGACCTGAAGCCGCTTTTTCCGTCTGCGACGGCGGGAAACTGCTTTTCAAGGGATATAAGCCCATGTCCGGCAGAGACGCCTCCGAATTGGCCATATGGATAAAGGACAGTCTGGCTTCTGCCGGACTGGATTTTTCCAAAGTTCAAGAGTGGATATGCGGGACAGGCCCCGGCAGTTTTACCGGACTCCGCATTGCCGCCGCCCTCATAACAGGAATCTGTTTCGAGCGCGAGAATTCTAAATTCTGCGGAGTTCCCACTGCAATTGCAATGGCTATGGGGCATAATCTGTCTCAAGGCTCAAGGATCGCCGCAATTTTCGACGGTCGCAAGGAGGAAATTCTCCTCTTTGAGATGGAAGTTTCGGACTCAGGCAGAATTCTTCATAACGGAAAAACTGATGTTCTGCAAGTCGCCTCCGCCGATCTTTCAGCCTACAGTTTCCTTACTGCTTTTTCCAGAGACCGTGAAGCCTTGAAGTCTCTGGACTCAAGATTCAAAATCAATTATATAGAGCATCTTGACGCGGAAAATCTCTGCGTTGCATCTTCATATTCAGCTACAGATATCAAAGAACTTATATATATACGTCCCGCGGTTTTTGTACCCCCTAAAGAAATAAGAGAAATATGATGAAGAAAATTCTGATTGCTCTTGCCGTATGCTTTATGCTTGCGGTGCTAACTCTGCTTGCTCTCGTATGCTGGATTATGGCTATGCTTTTTTCCGACAGTCCGGCTCCGCTTCCAAGGCCTGCGTTCAAACAGGAAGCCTTCCAGTCCCTTTGCCTCAAGCTTGCTCCGCTTCCGAGCCTGATCAAAAACAGCAGTCCCGGCCAGACCGAATCCATTTTTCTTTCTGCCGAGGAAATAGACGTTCTTATTATTCTTGCCTCGTATAAAGACAAGGCCGCCGATATCATATTCAGCGGACGTGTCCCTGACGAAATGATCTCGAAGCTCCCGCCTCTTGCCTTTAAGGACGGTTCTTTTGTGACAGGCTTCAATAAACCTGTCGGATTCTGGACTCCTTTCGGATCATGTCTCAATATTTCGGCTTCTTTTTCTGTTGATGACAAAAATCCCGGCAACAGGATCAAGGTGGATTATGCTAAGATCGGCGACATCATGATTCCTTCCGACATCAGCAATGCGATTGTGCAGAGTTTTGATGTTAATGGTAATCGGGATAACAACAGCCTTGCTCCTTCTTCCGCTTCAGAGAAGGCAATTGCGGAGTACATGAAGAAATTCGACTCAGCAGGAACAGACGGCAATATCGACTTTGCCAAAATTGTCCCTGAAATCAAAAGCGGCACTTCAGGAATCACCCTGAAATATTATCCTTACCAACTCAAGCTTCTTATTGAGGCTTATATTCAGGACGGTCCCGCAAAAGTGATCTGGAAAGCTCTCTGATCCACTTTGATTTATTGTGCTTTACTGCTTATATTTCCTCCTTGTAACATTATTCACTACATAAACACAAGGGGGATTTCATGCCGGATTATTCAATCAAAAGTTTTCTTGCCGCCAGCGAGCAGAAAGATCAGGGGCACGGTACTTTCGAACTCGAAAATCCATGGATGCTTGAAGTCAATCTCAATGGTCAGATCTGGACTAAGATGGGCTCGATGGTCGCTTATCATGGAAACGTTAAATTCGAGCGTGAAGGCATTCTTGAACATGGTATCGGACGCCTTCTCAAAAAGACGCTTACAGGCGAAGGAACTATGCTCACCAAGGCGACCGGCAACGGTAAAGTCTATCTTGCCGACGGCGGAAAACAGATCACAGTTCTTAAACTCGAAAATGAATCTATCTTTGTCAACGGAAACGATCTTCTTGCTTTCGAGCCTTCTGTGTCATGGGACATCAAAATGCTGAAGCGCATTGCGGGTATGATGTCCGGCGGGCTTTTCAACGTAAAACTTGAGGGCACGGGCATGATCGCATTCACGACTTTTCAGGCTCCTCTTACGCTAAAAGTTACGCCAGATAATCCTGTCACCACCGATCCGAATGCAACTGTCGCATGGTCAGGTTCGCTTAGTCCTGAAATCAAGACTGATATCAGTCTTAAAACTTTCCTTGGACGAGGCAGCGGAGAATCAATCCAGCTCCTCTTTAAAGGAACTGGTTTTGTAGTCGTGCAGCCCTATGAAGAAGTCTATTTCCAGCATCAGTAAAAATTTTAGATGAAGCATTCCGTCTGCTTCAAAGAGACGGAATTCGTTTGAATGAGTTTATTTTACGCCTTTGTGCATGAAGCTTATTTTTACTTCAGTTCCTGCCTGAACATCTATTTCCTGTGAGGCAGGTGCGTTGTGCCATACTTTTACGGCGCCTTTTGAATCAATGGGCAGCTGGCTTTTATCGCTTACATATTCGGCATTATCCTCAAGATTCCATGAGGCCGGTTTGCCGTCTTCGAGTTCAGAAAAGTCTCCATTTTTTATCTTGGCTCCATCGACTGTTATGTTTGTGATGTATTCCCAGGCTGGGATGAGTTCCTGAGAGCCTTCTCCCTTTGGGAAGTAGTTTCCGCGCAGAATGATCTGAACTGTTCCCGCTTTTGAAGGTTTGAAGCTGAATTCAGACTTTGTCCAGTCTGTTGTGCTGCCTGTAAAGGAAAAAATTCTGTAGCATTTGCCGTTTTCATCCATCCATGAGGTAGCATCGCTGCTCTCACAGTTTTCCGGGATATTGCCGGGTATGATTTCGATCTGCTCGTCAAGCCCGCTTATATCAACTCGTCCGTCTGGATTTGTGTCCTGTGCCATGAGTGAGATTCCGGTGAAGACTGCGAGTCCTGAGAGCAGAGCGGCGAGTGTTTTCCTCATACTTTATTCCTTTATGTTTTGTGCGAACCGTTCCGGTTGCATTTAAAGCTTGATAGAGTCTTTGGAAAATTGATTTCGCCTTAGCCTATCATAAGAATTTAGATTGTCAATATCATTATTTGCGATGCTCTAACTTGTTACGAATCAATGTAAAAGAGTTTTTAAAGTGTATCATCTCTCTTTTTTTAGCTGTTTTTGCTGGCGGGAACTTTTTTGTGTGGTAGATTCTCTCAATAGACGGAGAAAAACTATGTCATATTCTTTTAAAACTGTTTTTATTACGGGTGTCGCCAATGGAATCGGGCGCGGCATTGCCGATTACTTTATCAAAAAGGGATGGCGTGTCGCCGGACTTGATATCAACAAAGAATCAGGCAGAAAACTTGAAGATAAATATGGAAGAGATTCATTTGTTTTTTTTGAGGCAGATGTGTCTGATGAAAATTCCGTAAAATCATCAGTAGCATCTACGCTCAAAAAATTTGGATGTCTTGATGCACTTGTCAACAATGCAGGAATAGCGTCTCCATACAATGGAACATCTCCTGAAGACATGGATATTGCGAAGTGGAAACGTGTGATTGATGTAAATTTGACAGGCTCGATGCTCTGCGTAAAATATGCAGTTCCTGCGCTTAGAAAAAGCAAAGGTTCGATTGTGAATATTTCTTCAACACGCGCTTTGCAGTCTGAAAAATTCACTGAGGCCTATTCAGCTTCAAAAGGAGCTTTACTGTCTCTTACACATGCTTTGGCAGTGAGTCTTGCTCATGAAGTCAGAGTGAATACAGTGCTTCCAGGATGGATTGAGACCAGACACATGCAGGAGAATTCATCTGCTTTGGACTCAATTAAATACAGTGAAGAAGATATCTCTCAACATCCTGCCGGACGTGTCGGCTTGCCTGAAGATATTGCATCGATGGTATACTTCTTATGCTCTGATGAAGCAGGTTTTATCACAGGACAGAAATTTGTAGTTGACGGCGGAATGACAACGAAGATGATTTATGCGGAATAAAAAAACCGCGCGGAGCTTATCCGTGCGGTTTTGAAATATATGACTCAGTCGCCGTAAACGATGACGGTTGTTTCCTGATACACATAAAGGACAACATTTTTATAGCTGTATTCTACGTGTTTAACTGTTTTAATTCCGGCATCGTCGGCTGCTGCTTTTACGCTTGCATCGCCTGTCGTGATGAGACCCACGTAAGTTTTATTTGTGCTTGAGCCTGTCTTTGTGCCGAAATCAACTTTTGCGTCAGTTGTGAGCGGAGCAGTGTATTCAGCATAAAGCAGTCCTTTCGGACATTCAAACGGAGCCCTGCCTGCGCATCCTGTGAGAATTAATGCAGTGCTGATGATTCCTGCTGCAAGAAGAAGTTTTTTCATTGAAGTCTTTCCCTTTTGTTGTATCGGAAAAGATATCCCGTGAAAAATCCTCTTCAAGCAAGATGCTTTTTATTTCCTGTTTCCTGTCAGATCATATGCCATTACGCTGAAATCTCCGCTGTCAATATTGGCAGTGAAGCTGATGATTCCGTTTCCTTTCTTGAAAGGAACCTGAAAGAGGCGTTTGCCTGTGACATCCAAAGCCCAAAGCTCGTTTGCCTCAGTGTTGTTTTTCAGGTTTCAGCCGCTTATTTTCTCGTAAGGCCATGTCGAAATTCCGCCCTGCATTACTTTCACTTTTTTGAATCCGGCGTCTTGCAGCACCAAAGCGGCTTCATAGGCTCTCAAGGATGTTTTGCAGAAAATTATTATTTCCTTGTTTCTGTCGAGTTCTCCGAGCGACTTTCTGAATTTTCCGAGAGGAATGTGAATGGACGGCATTATTCTGAGTTGCTTGTACTCATCGGGAGTTCTGACATCGACCAGCTGGAAGTCTTCGCCTTTTATCATCTTCTCATGCACGGTCTCTGCTGAAATAGGCTCGTAGAAGCCGTCCAGAATGTTTCCAAGTACATTTGCCGC
>JAKJHH010000014.1:37640-37868 GCA_022703965.1 Verrucomicrobiota bacterium | reverse complement strand
TTACGCTCTTTTCTCAGTTTATTTATTCTGTCTATAATCTGCTGTTCGTCTTCAAAATACATGGCCGGATTTCCGATCTTTACTGCTGAAGTTTTGTGTAACGTGAATAGGCTTCATCCCATGCGGCTTTGTCGGCTGCTTTGGGAGTGAATTCCTCCATCTTGAACGAATTGCGAATGATTTCGCGTCCTTCGGCAAGAGATTTAATCATGCCGACTGCGAGAGCCT
>JAKJHH010000014.1:0-37630 GCA_022703965.1 Verrucomicrobiota bacterium | reverse complement strand
TTTCCTGCCGCTGTAGCCTCGACGGGGCCTGCTGTGACAGGAAGTCCGGTGCAGTCGGCTACGAGCTGCATAAGGAAGCGATCCTGAGTTCCGCCGCCTACGATGTTGATTCTCTTGTAGTCGGTACCTGTGAGTTCGCGGAGCTTATCGGCCTTCGAGCGGAAACAGAGAGCAAGTGAATCGTAAATAGCGCGGACTGTCGCGCCGTCGGAGACTTCGCCTGTCTGTCCTGTTCTCTTGCAGAATTCGCGGACGTTTGCTGGCATATCACCGGGGGCGAAGAATATGTTGTCATTGGGATTGACGATGTACTTGAGCGGAGTCGCGGCAAGAGCCATCTTTTCGATGTCGTTGAAGCTGACTTTCTTCTCGCCCATGTTCCAGACTCTTTTGGTTTCCTGAAGAAGCCACATTCCCATGATGTTTGTGAGGAGTCTGATTGTGCCGCAGATGCCGCCTTCGTTTGTGAAGGATGCGAGTCTGGCCTTTTCGCTGAGAACCGGAGTTTTTGTCTCTGTTCCGAGCAGAGCCCAGGTACCGCAGCTTATGAAAATTGAAGTTTCGCCTTCACGAACAGGGACAGAGGCGAATGCCGAGGCGGTGTCATGGCTGCCGACGTGGCAGATTTCGACCGGCTTGCAGGCGAATTTCTGCTGAAGTTCGGGGAGCAGTGTTCCGGCATTGGAACAGGGCTCTGAAACGGCAGGGAAGACGTCTTCCGGAATGCCGAGTTTTTTGATGATCTCGAAAGACCAGCTGCGTTTCTCGGCATCGAGAAGCTGAGTTGTGCTGGCATCGGTATATTCGCATGAAATCTTACCGCAGAGCAGATAGGTGAGGGCGTCCGGCACGAGCATGATCTTTGTGCCTTTGAAGTCCTCGGGATGCTGCTTCAGGTGTGCGGCGAGCTGGAATATCGTATTCAGCGCCATATGCTGAATGCCTGCGATGGAGTAGATGTCCTTTTCGGACATTTTTCCGTAAACTTCGGCGGGCATTTTTTCAGTTCTGGAGTCTCTGTAGTGATAAGGAGGTCTGACGAATGAACCGTCTTCCTTCACGAAAACATAATCGACGCCCCAGGTATCGACGGCGGCACTGGAGATTTCCGGAAACTTCTTTACGGACTTCTCGAAGCCTTCGACGATGTTCTTTTTCAGGGAATCGAAATCCCAGAAAAGCGAACCTGATTTATCGACAGGCCCGTTAGGAAACCTGTGTGTTTCTGTGAGGACGAGTTTTCCGTCGCGAATCTCGCCTACGATGCTTCTGCCGCTTGACGCTCCCAAGTCAAAGGCAAGAAATGTTTTTGCTCCCATACAATTCTTCTCTTCTTTTAGTTTTAGTTGATAAAAGTCTAAGACGTTTAATATAAGCAGGAGAGAGAGGAATTCCAGCGCCGGAGCCTACTATGTTGAAGCGGTCTGAGCCTGTCAGGAAATAAAAAACTCCGCACCTGAAAGGATACGGAGTTTGAATAAGACAAATCGTGAAGCGATTATCTGGCGTAATATTCGACGATACGCATAGCTTCAACCTGGAACGGAATCTCGCTGATTTCCGGTGCGCGGAGCACTGTAACCTTGAGGTTCTCTCTGTCAACTTCGACATAAGCCGGAGCTGTTGTGTTTGAAGCCTTGGCAGCTTCTGCGAGGCTCGGTGAGCGCTCTGCATCAAGAGTTACAACCTGCTGGGGCTTGAGCTTGTATGAGCCCTTGTTGACAACTTTGCCGTCAACGAGGATGTGTCTGTGAGCAACATACTGCTTAGCAGCGAAGATTGACGGAGCAAGTCCGCTGTGATATACGATAGCATCGAGTCTGAGTTCGATGTTTCTCATCAGCTTTTCGTTTGTTCTGCCTTCACTCTTCTTGGCGTTTGCATAAGCGATTTCGAGCTGCTTTTCGGAAATAGCATAGTGAGCTCTGAGCTTCTGCTTTTCCTGCATCATTTCGCCGTAGGTTGAGAGTTTGCGCTTTTTGCCGCTCTTGCCGTGCTGTCCGGCCGGGTATGCGCGTTCCTTGGTTGTAGGGCACTTCGGCATATTCCATATGCAGTAGCCGAGTCTTCTGCACAGCTTGTGTTTCGCCTGACCTTTTTTCATTATCCCGTCTCCTTTTGTTTAAAAAGTGGATGTTTTAAAGACAGTTACAGGTGTCAAGCCTTCTTTTATAAAGGGGGCCTGTATCCGCCTTGTGTCGAGTTCTTTTTACGCTTTTCCGCATAAAAAGAGTTTTAAAGTAACTTGCTGTCTGGCATTTTTCAAATCAGGAATGTAGATTCTTTTAAATATTACTATATGACAAACAAGAATTTCTCAGAGCAGGAGCCCATCACTTAATGAACACGCTGATTAAAAGAACATTGACGGCATTTTCTCTGCTTTTTCTCTCTGCTTCGGCTTTTTCGCAGGCACAGCCGGCCGCGCCGAAGGCTCAGAGTCAGGTCAGAGTCAAAACAGGTCTTGAAGTACTTCTGGAATCCAAGATAAATCTCATTGCAGGCAAGCGTGTCGGACTTGTCACAAACCAGACGGGCGTCAATTCTGCCGGAGTCCCCACCGTCGATATTTTTGCAAGAGACAAACGCTTCAAACTTACCGCTCTCTTTGCGCCGGAACACGGAATTCGCGGCGATCTCAAGGCCGGTGCCGATGTGCCGGATCTGAAAGATCCCAAGACAGGTCTGAACGTTTACTCGCTTCACGGCAAGAACGGACACCGTCCCACAAAAGAAGCTCTTGCCCTGATCGACGTCATGGTTTTTGATATTCAGGATGTAGGAAGCAGAACCTACACTTACATATGGCACATGGCCGAATGTATGAGCGGATGCGCAGAGGCAGGCAAGGAAATCGTTGTGCTTGACCGTCCCAATCCCCTTGGAGGAATCACGATTGACGGTCCTGTAAACCAGAAACCCTTCCTCTGCTTTATCGGACTTTATCCGATTCCGCGAGTCTACGGAATGACGATAGGCGAACTTGCTCTCTATTTGAACGTGGAAGAAAAGATCAATTCCAAGCTGACAGTGGTTCCGATGCAGGGCTACACCCGCAATATGAGCTGGAAGGATACCGGACTTCCGTGGATTCCGCCGTCACCTAACATTCCTTCTCCTGAATCCGCCGTCACCTATGCCGCAACCGGCACAATGGGCGAGCTGAAAACGGTCAATGTCTGCTGTGGAACGCCCTATTCCTTTCAGGCTGTCGGGGTGGGATGGATGGATCCGGATGCTTATGCCAATTCTCTGAACAGCCAGCAGCTGCCGGGCGTATTTTTCCAGGTGCTGCGCGGAGACATCCCCACATTCAACAACGGCAAGCCGATGTCCTTCAAGGGAATATACATAAAGGTCACCGATCCTGTTTCCTTCAAACCTGCGACTACGGAACTTGTAATGATATGGATGCTTCAGAAAATGTATCCTAAGTCCTATAAATGGCTTCCGGAAAGAGCGGAAAACTTTGACAAGGCGATGGGCGTATCTTCAACCCGCCTTGATCTGGCCGTAGGACGTCATTACAAGAATATTCTTCAGGACTGGCAGAAAATGCAGGCTCCTTTTATCCAGAAACGCCAGAAGTATCTTCTCTATAAATAAAAGCAAACTTTATGGGGAATCGGAAAAAAGCCGGTTGAAATTTTGGATCTGAGTTTAAACTGAAAGGTTTTTGCCAAGCATAAAGATTAGAACTGAGTATGGTCAGGCGGCAAAGGGGAAAGGAAATCGCTCTGCCGCCGCTCGGCGGGCAGGAATGAATTCCTGCACTCTGTAAAATGCTACGCATTTTAATTTTATGGAATGGCTGTGAAAGCAGGCGATGAAACTAATTCATTTTTCCGATCCGCATGAAGGCGGAGGTCTTGAGCATTGGAGCGCGTTTTTTGATAAACGACTTCTTGGCTCCATGAATTTCCGCTTCAGGCGGAAGGGCATCCACAGAACGGAACTGCTTGAGAAAGCTGTCTCCTTCATATTGAAGGAGAAGCCGGACGCGGCTATATGCACCGGCGACATCACAAACTGCGGGCAGCCGGGGGAATTCAGGCGTGCATTGGAACTTCTCAGACCGCTTATTGATTCGGATATCAAACTTTTCTACGTGCCGGGCAATCACGATGCTTATGTACGGAACAAAAAATGCAGAGAGGCTCTAAAGGAGGCCTTTAAGGCAATTAATCAGAACCGTTGCAGTCTGGATGAACTGCCTCTTTCTGTCAGAATTGCCGACTGCGAACTTGTTCTTACGAATTCCAGTGTGCCGACGACTCTATTTTCCTCCTGCGGGCATTTCAGCAGGGACAGCCGGATTTTCCTTGAAAAACTATGTTCGGATCACAAAAAACATCCTATAATAATTGCCGGGCATTTTCCGCTAATCGAACGTCATCCGCTTGCGAGGTTCAGGCGCAGATTATGGGGACAGGCAGCTGTCAGAAAGCTTCTGGATTCCGGCAGAATTGATGTTTCCCTTTGCGGACATGTCCACGTCCCGTATTTTGTGCCGACCGTTTCCGGCGGACGCGGCGAATACTGTTCCGGCTCGGTAACGAAAACAGGCAAAATATCCATCTTAAAATACGATGCCGAGCAGAATCTGTTTGCAGCTGAAGAGCGCAGTGTTGTTGACTGATTTCCATTCCTCAAAATTTCTCTCTTGTCCATTCGATATAAACTTCCATGTAACTGACAAAAGCCTTATAATTCAATAATTTCATGGCATGTAAATTATTTTTTTGATCTTTGAATATTTGTGCTCAAATTTTTTGTTATTTATAATTTCAAGTACTTGATTTTTTCTATAAATCTGATAAAATCTATTATAGAACAAGTCAGGAAATAGCGTTATGATCTCACTGAAAGACATTGCCAGAATCTGTGATGTATCGGAGTCGACGGTATCCAAAGCGCTCAAGGGGCGTCCGGAAATCAAAGCCGCCACTCGCGAGCGCATTGAAATGGTGGCAAAACGCTATAATTATCAGCCGAATGCGATTGTTGAGAGCATTCAGACCGGACGCAGCCGTACAATTGGCATTGCTTATAATAATTTTGACGACAGTTTTTCCGGTGCGATTATGAATTCCATTTTGCGTTGTCTTCATCAGAATAATTATGATGTGATGGTAATATGCTGGGATTTGATTGTGGCGGAAGGAGCCGGAGTGCTCTCGCGTTTTTCACGCCGAAGGGTTGACGGACTCCTGCTCTTTCCGATGGCTCAGTTGCCTTCTCCATTCTATCTCAAAGAGTTACAGAATTTTCACAGTCTTGTTGTAGTGATTGACCAAACTTGGGCAGGCAACGAATTCAACTTTGTAGGAAGCGACAACTTCGGCGGAGCCAATCTTGCGGTCGATCATCTGATTTCACGCGGTATTACCCGAATCGGCTGTATCAGCAATCGCGGTATCAGCTCCGGTCAGGAACGTTTCAGCGGTTTTCAGGAGGCTATGGCTCGTCACGGTTTGACTGTCCGCCAGTCCGACTGCGTCAATATCGACGACTGTTTTGCTGATAATCAGGCAATTATCCGCCCGCTGCTTGATCGTCCCGATCATCCCGAAGCGCTGGTCTGTTTTAATGATTATCTTGCCCTTGAAGCAGCTTCCGCGGCTACCGATCTGGGAATGAATGTTCCTCGCGAGCTCTCTCTGGTCGGTTTCGGCAAGCTTCCTCTGGGCACACGGATGCGCCCGCAATTAAGTACTGTTGACCAGTTTCCCGAGGAAATCGGTTCTCGCGCCACTGAAATTTTGCTGGAGGCAATAGAGTCTCAAAACACTGTCATCCAGCCCCAGAATATCAGAATTCCGGTCAAACTGCTTGAGCGAGCCTCTGTTCGCTGATCCGGTCTTAAAAAAGAGACTATTTGAAATTCAAACTGACATCACTTCAAGATGTTGATTTTGAATATCATATAAGGAGAATATATCATGAAAAAAAATCATTTCACCTTGATTGAGCTTCTTGTTGTAATTGCCATTATCGGCATACTGGCGACTTTATTGCTGCCAGCTCTTAATCAGGCTCGCGGCCGCGCCAAAGAAATCAAATGCTCCTCTAATCAGAAACAGATCGGTCTGGCAATAAAAATGTATTCCGGCGATTATGACGGCTGGTTCTGTGAGCCGTCTCCGTCCAACCAGTATTACTGGGCTAATAAAATGGTTGATATGAAGTATATGCCGTTGTCCGATGTGTTCCTCTGTCCATCGGATTCCAAGCGCAAGAGTTTTGCAAACAACAGCAATGCAGTCTTTACCTACGGGATCAACGGAGATATGGCCAGAATAAAAATCGACAAAGCTACAAGAATTGATTTTCTGAATATTTATACAAACAAGTCTCCAAGCACTGTATGGTTTCTCGGCGACAGTTACGGTCTTGGCGGCTGGCTTTCGGTTCCTCAGCAGCTTTACGTAATCCGTTGGAACAGCGGTTCGGGGTTTTATATGCAACTGCGCCACAGCAACCGTGCCAATACCTGGTTTCTGGACGGCAGTGTCCGTCCTGTCGGACGTTCCGAACTGAATTCAATTTTCCCGTCTGTGCAGAATTTTTATTACGCCGACGCTGAAACTGCGACATCAGCGCTATAGAGCTGATTTCCGCATCGGCAAAACCGTCATACAGAAAACTAAGGAAAAACATCATGCAGAAGATTTTTTATTGCCTTGTCTCGGGATTGATCGCTATTGCGTCAGCAGGCGAAGAGGTCAAATTGCAGAATCCCTCATTTGAAGAGGGAACAGGCGGCTATTGGATCAGCAAGCCTGCTTTGGCAAAGATCGACACAGAGACATCCTCTGCCGGACTGCAATCGCTACTCCTTGATCTACCTGCCGACAGCAAGCTCAGTGCTGTCGCCAATGTCGAAGCCCGTCCTGGCAGCACTTACCGTTTCAGTTTTGACAGCAAAAGCAGCGCTGGAGCCGAGTCTCCAAAGATTACGGTAAGTCTTATGCTTCAAGGTAAAAAGCCGATTGCCTTCTGGTATCCATCCGGCAAATCCAAGGCAGATTTTGTCTTTACTCCCGGCGAGAAATGGGAACGTCGCGAATTTGTTTTCGGTCCCATCCCGGAGACCATGCAGAAGCAGGATGTAAAACGTCTGATGCTGTATATTGATGTTTCCACCACCGCACAGGCAGGCAAGGTCTGGATCGACAAGCTTTCATGTGAAATGCAGCCCGGAGACGCGACTGTGAAAGATCAAACTGCACCACAGACAAGTCCAAGCGTAAATCCGCCGAGTCCGGTCAAGGCAGCCCCGAGTGCTACAACTCCGCCCTCTCCGGTCAAAGCGGCTCCTCTTGCGAGTCAGGCAAGTCCTGAGTTTAAAAAAAAATCTGAGTCAGACTCACTGATTCTGGAATTGCCTGCTCCTGTTCAGGTTTTCGAACGCCCTATAGCTGTAAAGGTCGCTGCAATTCCCGACAGTCCAGCCGATAGTACTGTTACTCTGAGCGTCAGCGATTGCCGTGAGCGTGAACTCTTTCGTCGCCAGTCCTCAGCCCAGTCCGGCATAGAGCTCGAACTTGCGCTTCCCGGATACTACAGAGCCACCGCGCGCCTCTGCGACAGTACAGGCAAAGAGCTTGCGCTCAAAACAAGCAGCCTGACCATTACAACACCGCTTCCAGAGGACTATTATTCCACGCCTGAACCTGCCTTCGGTGTCTGGGGACTGCAATCCGATCTGTTAAAAGTAGGAGGAGCAAAATGGACGCGTCAGCTTTTTTTCACGTTTTTCCAGAAGCCGGATTTTCAGGCTGATCCTCCCTCACCTGAAAAAATCGCCGCCCGTTCGCCGATCAAAGTGATCAAATGCATAAACGTCCTTCATCCGTTCAAGAAAATGTATCCGGTGCCGTCCGACGAATGGCCGGCTTTACGTGAAAAAGTCACTAAGGAGCTCATAGCCAGCCGCGGGCTTGTCGATGTATGGGAAACTCAGAACGAGCCGATGGTTGGAGAAAACTTTCATGGCTCCATGTCTGACGTCGTCGATATCATTTCCAACACAAGCCGACTGGTTCGCAGCCTGAATCCGGGTGTTCCGATCGCAGGCATCTGCATTAATCCAATGAGTCAGAATCAATACTCTCAGATAACAGGCTATTACCGCAACTACGGCATGGCAAATCTGGTCGACAACGTCATGCTTCATCCTTACATTCCCAACGCCGCCGCTCCTGATACTTCAGGCTACGTCGATGTGTTGAACCGCCTTGGACGTGAGCTCAATCAGATCAACGGACATGATGTTCCTATGTACATAAGCGAAATCGGATATTCGACCAAGCCGGGCGGAGAGGTCACTGAACTTCAGCAGGCTGCATATCTGGCGCGTGTCATTCTGCTGAATCGACAGGTTAAAAATCTACGTGCCTGTGTATGGCATATAGGCCTCTGGAATGATGCGACAAGCGCCCGTGAACTGGATTACGGCATCCTTCGCGGTCATCCCAAAAACTCTCAGCTTCGTGAACCCAAACCGGCTTTTGCCGCCTGGGCAACCGTTTCGCGCATGACATACAATGCATCTTACCGCGGAGAACTCGAGTTTGGCCGCGGCGTTCGTGTTCACCTCTTTGAGCGTAACGGAAAAGCTCTGCTTGCCGCCTACTCACTGACAGGTCAACCGCGAAAGCTCAAATTGCCGCTTGGAGGCACTGAAGTACTCACTACAGATGTCTGCGGCAGTCCATCAACTCAGCCTGTCAATGCCGGAGTCGTAGAGGTGACCGTTGATGAAGCGCCGCTCTACATTGCAGGTAACGATCCTGCCGATTTTGAGCGTCTCGCCGGACTCAAAATAGAAATCACGCCGGACACTCTTCGCGCAAAACCCGGCGAAAGCATAACTGTTACGCTGAAGGGAACTCCTTTTGCCAAGGAGAACGTAAGTCTGAAAACAGAAGTCCCCGCAAACTGGATTGTCCGTAGCGCAGCTAAGAATCAGGAACGTAGTGTCGACATCTCAATACCTGCCGATGCAAGTCCGGGCGAAAGCGCTATTTTCTTCCATCTGGTGGAAAATGGAGAAAGCCGCAGTATCTGGCGGCGTGAATTTCAGGTAATTCCTCCAGTTGAACTAAGCGATCTAACTTTGAGTCCCGGAATTGACGGACGCCCAGCCTTACGCTTCCGCCTGAATTCCACGGCAACAAAGAGCGAAAAACTTCGGGTATCCCTGAAGGAAGACGGAGTGGAACTGGCTGCCGGTGAGTTCACAAGCGCTAGTTCTGCCAGTCTGGAACTGCCTCAGCTTAAATTCGGACAGCCGCGCAACTATGAGGCGGAACTGCGCCGTTCTTCGGGCGCAAGCTGGAAGGAGTCGCTTCCCGGCCTGAACCGCTTTTCAATCAGCAAAGTCGCCGTTGATACCACGCTTGAGCGTTGGCCTGCCGCTTCAGTCTTTGATCTTGCCGGAGGACGCTACAGCCGCCATTCCGTTAACGGCGAATTCGACCGTCCAGCCGGAAAACTCTATCTCGGCTGGACAAAGGATTATCTCCTGATAAGAGTTGCTGTAAATGACAAAGTCCACCTTGCCTCCGATACGCTTGAGGGGCTCTGGTCGGCTGACTCTCTTCAGATCGGCTTTGCGATTTCGCGTGATGAAATGGTGCATCCCAATAATGACGGAATTCAGGAAACAAGTTATACTGAACTCGGTATCCTGCCCGCCGCGGACGGCAAGGCAGTTTCACGTCTCTGGGCAAGCTCCAACCGCCAGCTGGCTGAACTCAATGAGCCCGTCCCTGCTTTTGAGGGAAAATGGACTCGTGAAGATCAAGTTACGGTTTATAGTCTCAATCTGCCTTGGTCAGCGTTGAACGTAAAGAATCCGCGTGCGGATCTCCCTGTAAAATTCAGTCTGCTGATTAACGATTGCGATGCCATTGTCGACGGACGCAAACAACGCCACTGGCTGGAGTGGTACGGCGGCATTGCCGACGGCAAAGATCCTGCCCTTTACGGCGATGCAGTCCTCTGCAAGTGACAGTTACTTGATGGCTTCGCGAATCTTGCTTTCCGGAACTACGCCGGGACGCAGAACTTTGAAGGATTTGCCTGAGAGCTCAATGACTGTCGATACTTTGGGTTCACGCTCAAGGAAGCCGAAATCGACTACGGCATCGGGTTCTCTCAGGAATGAGGGAAGCAGCGATTTTACATCCGTCGGGGTTTTGGCGAGCGGATAAAGTCCTATTACGCCGCTTCCGCAATCCAGAACAAGGCGTATGAAGGAACCTTCATCCGGAATCTTGAAAACAATTCCAGTGCCGTCCTCTTCCTTGTCCACTACAGTCAGCGGGGCGGGACATATCGCCGAAGCTATTTTACGGGCATTGCGGGAAAGCTTGATGTTGGCTCTGTCAAAGTCATCCAGTTCAGAGGCCAGTAATTGCACCGGACGTACTCTTTTGATGTCGTACATGCGTTTTGCGGCAGTTTCGTCGTTTCCCTTGCAGATCAGGCAGTATATTCCGTCCACAGGCACTATGAGAACGTTTTTTTCAGCAATAGCAGTGGCGACAAGAGAGGCTGTGTGCCTGTCGTTAAGATTTTTTCCCGAATTCAGTACTTTCATCGTCGGCTCCAGATTTTAATTCAAGTTTGTCGATTGTCCTCAGAATATGTTCATAAAAAGCATGAGAATTATTATAAGTATCAAAGTGAAAACGAAGGCTTTGAAAAGACCTTTGAAGGAGACTTCAGCTTTCTTGTCGGCCTTCAGCTCCGTTGTAATAATCCTCTCTATTGAAAGGACTTCCGCATCAGCCGGGAAGTCCGGGGTTCCGGTGAAGAGTTTTCCCATGCGACGAGTCAGTCTGAGCGGAGAATTCACTGCCCAGCCTGAAGCCTCAAGGAAAAGTCCGAGATTCCGTCTCGAAAGTTTGTAGACGGATAAGGCCACAACCGGCCCGCCTATCAGCAGCACCACAATGAAAAGCATTAACATGAGATGCAGGAAAGGCACGTTTTTAAGGATATTTGCCATGTAAGCAAAAGAACTTCCGAGGGCGGCTACACCGAAACTTCCTCCCATCAGCAGCATTGAGCCTCCGAGCATACTGGATTGCTGTTGCGGCTGTGGAGGCGGCGGAGTCGGACTCTGAACCGTCTTGCTGATGGACGCGTCAAGATCCTTGAAGCGCGAAGAAAAGAATTTATCGAACTGTTTCGAGAAGAATTCCCCTGTTTTCACAAAAGGCATTTGAGCCGCTTCCGAAAGCGAAACAGGCTGTCTTATGAAGTCGATTACTTTTGCGTCCCATTCTTTTTTATCAGGAGTGAAGAATATGCCGTTCTTCCCTGGAAAAAGGTTGCGCATGAAGCCGGATGTCACAGTTACAGCCACATTCATCGTGCTGCTGCCCGTGTCGTCTTTTCTGAAAACGGCCAGGTACATGACGCAGATATTGCTTTTTTCAGCGGTTTTCTTATGATCGTCGATGTTTGAAACTTTCATTGTGAGTGTGAAGCGGCGTCCGTCCATGACAAGAGTTCCTGCCTGAATCAGAGAATTGCCTGACGGATCGAAGAGCTCCTGTATGGAGATGAAATTTTTACCGAAACGCAGAAAATTCTTCTGAAAGAGCAGAACTTTTTCTATTTTATCTCCGGCCTTGAGTTCTTTGGCCACAAGCTCGTCTTCCTCTATCAGCTCGTTGAGGCGCGAGGCAAAATCATTGTCAATATACTTCTTAAGACGTTCATGCGGAATCTTCTGGACAGGATTGGAGGCGGAATCTTTTTTCCAGTCAAGATACGGACAGATTTTCTGTTTGATCTTATCCCACTCGTTCGAACTGATGGAGAGAGTCCCTTCAATCTCTTTGATTTTGGGCAGAAGTTTGGAGGCGAAGTCCGAAAGTTCTTTTCTGTAAACCGGATTGACGGTGCTGTCGATGATGAGGGTTTCATCCACTCGCGGAGCCGCCAGCGGAGAGGCCAGCATGAAATCACGGATTCCAGAGGGATTTTCCGGTTTTTGAGCGTTTTTCAGCGCGCTGTCATAAGGATCGATGCCGAGTCTGAGCAGACGGCAGAGGTCAAAATATTCGTCTATTTTGGATGAAAGTTTTACAGCTGAATCACATATTTCGTGAGTATCCTTGCCCCAGGGAAGCACGGCGTCATCGTGATTTTCTCCCGCAAGTCCCCCTTTTTCTAGCCAGTCCAGACAGTTCTTGGCGGACTCCTTGAATTTGCCGAGTTCTTCCTTGCCGACACCTTTTTCGCCGCTCAGATCGCTACGGCTTCCGTAAACTTCCATGATGTCTCTTATAAAGGACGCAAGTTCCTCGGAATCGGTCGATTCAGGAGGAATTATGCCGTCGCCGTTTGAGCGTCCGCGGGCAACGATTTTCTGACGGTCTCTGACCTGTTCCAGACTGAGAGTTCTGGAATCCTGGCATCCAAGGTTTTTCAGGATGAGAGCCGCCGCGGAAAGAATCTCATTTCCTTCAGGCTCATCGCCATTAACGGTATCAAGATGCAGAAAGCTGTCCGAACGGTCAATGGCGGAGCGGTCTTTCAGGACTTTGAAAAGCCATTGCAGGGCATCTTTCACGTCGTCGGTTCTTACGCGTCCATCGCCGTCGCCGTCGAGGTATTTGAGGAAGTCGCTGTCACATATAAATCCGTCGCAGGGAGCGCTGTTGACCATCCAGAGGGCTTCATCAAGGGTAAGCGCAGCCTCAAGATCCTTATGATCATTGATTATGAGCTGAAATGCGCCGCCGAGTTTCTGGAATCTGCACTTGTGTCCGTCCATAAGTCCCTTTTCCCGTTGATGTAGGGAGCCTCTAAAAATTGACTTGAGAAGAAAAAGCATGTTTTGCGGCTCAAAGCCATGATTTTGCAAGTCATTGGCTAGCAGAGCTAACCAATGGCGCGCAAGGTCGTGGCGCTTGCCGCAAGACAGGTTTTTATTCCAAGTTTTTCAATTTTTAGAGGTTCCATTGTAGATAATATATCAGCAGTTTCTCATTTGTCATGCGTCTTTAAGTTCTGAAAAGAAAAGAGCCGACGTTTTTCGTCGGCTCTTTTTATCATTTTCTATGCAGTTTTGCTTAGATTTCAAAACTGTTCAGGCCTTCGTCGAGATCGATGCTGCCATCTTCGAGAAGATCCGATTTGAGAACCGCTTTGACTTTGACGGGCACTGTGATTTCACAGTTGATTACACCGTCCTTCTTGCGGTTCCATGCGATTTCGAGCTCGCCTGAAGGAAGGTTGAGTACTGTGCTGAGACTGTCGAGAGCATCAAACTGAGGCTCAATTGTGATTGAGGCAAAGCCGTGCTCGCCGTCGTCCGCAATTTTTACACCTGCCCAGTATGAGGCAAGATAGTAAGCCGGAGCCGATGACCATGCGTGGCAGAGACTGTCCTTGGCGGTACCTTCAAAGGTTTCCCATGTGGTTGTGGCACCTTCTTCGAGCATCTTGCCCCAGCGTCTCTTGATCATGGCAAGAGCGTCATCGCTGTGCCCGTTGTCGATGAGCGCCTTGATGAGGAAGAACGCGAAATAAGGCGTGCAGAGACAGAGATTCGGGTTGGACTCGTCCATGATCATATTGATGATGGATTCGGTATCCTCGCCCGCCGCGCCGCAGAGGATCGCAAGAGCGTTTGTCTGCTGGCTGAGACCGAGAGGGCCTCTGTCCTTGCTGATCACGTCCGCAAAGGCGCCGGTTTTCGGATTTCTAAAGAAATCAGTTGAAATTTCGAGGAGTTTGGCCGCTTTTGTGAAGTACTTGATGGCTGCTTTTTCATCGCCGCACTTGTTACTGACGATACCTGCGGACTTGAGAGCCAGCACGAAGAGGAAGTTGAGTCCTGCGCTTATGCCGTCTCTTTCAAGACCCGGATAGCTGAAATCGTGCCAGCCGAGACCGGGGTGGTCAAGGAAGAGGCAGTCGCCCGGATTTGTCGGATCATATTTTCCGTTGAGCTCAAGAGTTCCGCTGTTGCCGATATATGACTCGAACTTTGAAACAATGAGTTCGATATCCTGCAAGTGTTCTTTTGCGAAGGCGAGATCGGTTGTGTATCTGACATAATCTTCAAGTGCAATGACCGGAAGCAGGCTGTAATCGTAAAGAACTCTGTCGAAGGTGGACGGGAAGTTTGAAACGATAAGACCATCCTCAAGCTGAGCCTGAAAGGCCTGACGGAGAGCTTCACGGAAATACTTTGTATCGCCGAAAGCATAGGCGAGAACGGGAGCAGCCGTGACGAGGTCGCCCCAGTACTGAGCCTGTTCGCGTGTCGGACAGTCGATGAGCAGATCCTGTGAGCAGAGCTTTACGGCATTGACCGAAATGTCCCAGATCTGATTGATTTCATCGTCGCCGGTGAAGAATTCGGGATCCTTGAAGTTTGCGTGTCTGGAGATATAACCGCAGTCGATGACTCTGACTTTGCCGGAGAAGCCGCGGAGCGAGAAGTAAAGATAGCTGAAACCGCTGTAGTCCCAGCTTGTCCAGTTGTTGCGGCCGGGGGCAACGACAGCCTTGGATGCCGAACGGTGACGTCTGTGAAGCCACGGACGGTCGCCGTTGTCCTGAAGGAGCTCAGATGCGGCAAGGATTACTGTGCCGTGCGAGTCTGATTCCACTTCTATATAAGGATATCCTGTAACTTCCTGACCGCAGTCAAGGCAGAAAGCCCAGCCCTGTGATTTTGAGAAGTCGAGAACGAAAGCACCCTTCTTACCTGAGAATGATGAAGCAGGAGCTTCGCGCAGAGTTTCCTTATCAAGATATGCGGAAAGAGATTCTTCCGCTTTTGCCTTTTCATCGGGACTGTCCGGTGAGCATGTCCATATGGAGAAGATTTTGTTTTTGAGCGATACCTTTTCAAACTTCATGTCCGGAATAGGACGCGGAATGATCTTTGAGAAATGTCTTTCCGCGATTTCGGCAGGACGGAACCACTTTCTTGAGATTTCGCCGCGCACCCAGTTTTCAGATTCGCGGATGTCGAGGTATTCCGGATAGGCTGAGAGTGCCCATGAGCGTCTCGGAATGCCTGATTTGTACTCATCAAGCTTTCTGCATTCCCATGTCTTATCCGTGCCGAGGATGAGTTCGCCTGTGTTGCCGTCAGTGATTGTGCAGCAGAGACCGGCGCGTTTAGGTATGTAATTCTGAGTTGTGACTCCGACATACTGAACCTGAACGGCAAGAATGTTGTCTCCTTCGATAAGGTATTTTCTTATATCATAGGAGTCGGCGGAATTTTCGGTATCGGCGGTGAGGTGGGGGCCGTTTCCGATCATGTTGCCGTTAAGCCATACTCTATAATAGGAGTCGGCGGCTATTTCGAGTTTATAGAAAACCTCCCGTTTGAAAACGATATTAAAATGCTTTCTGAACGCGCAGTGAGTATTTTCTCCAGCGATTTCCGAGTCTATCCAAATCCAATGAGCATTCATCCGCAAAATTCCCTTTCCTGCGTTTATTTAAAATATAAGTCATTCACTTGCCGAAAGGCCTCAAAAGGCCAAGATGCCAAATAGCAGACTAATTTATATACCTTCACGTTTTTTTAAAACCCGTTTTCCGATATAAAGCGGAAGTTTTTTTTCAAGAAATTTTTTATCCCGTGAAAAAGACTGTAAAAGAACTTCCTGAATCTTGACGTTTCATATTATGCAATGTATGCTATGGGAAATTCTAGATGTAACTTATAAAGAAATCCGGAGCTTTCTTCATGCAGGAAAACGTAAATCTGTCAGATATAAAGACAAGAGAAGAAAAAGCGAGAATGCTGACAGTGCTGTCCGGCATTGCGGCCGTTTATTCTTTTATAGGTGCTTTGATAGTCTTCATTTCAGGAACAATTTACTCCTGGACGGGCTTTGACACTTATTCAATTACGGTATTACCTTATATTATTGCGTTGCTCTTTGCGCTGGCATCGGTTTTCTACGGAATCCTTTCCGGAAAAGCAGCTCAGGAGGAAGAGGAAAAATCCTTGCTCGAAAAGCGCAAACAGACTAATGCGCTTAATATAGAAGAAGATGTCCGTTTCACCGCCGGAAGGACTTTTTCCAACTACCGTAAATATGCTCCTCAGGTCGTTGCTCTTCTTGGACTTGTAATTATTGCCGTGACTCTTTATTTTACATGGAAGTACTGGACAACGCGTCCTGTTGCTCCCCAGCCGACAAACATACTCCACAGTGCTTTTGTCTGCATAATCTTCCTCTGTCTCAACATGTTTGCCGGAATATTCTGCACAGGCCAGTCTTATGACAAGGGCTTTCGTTTCCTGCGTCCGACAGGAGCCTGGCTCACTGCCGGAGCCGCATCGATGGCTCTTGCGCTTACAGCCGCGCTTCTTCAGCAGTATGGAATCACAGGCTGGGATGCGGTTCTCAGGAATATTCTTTTCTGGGCTTATGCCGCTCTTGCCGTCGAGCTTCTGCTGAGTTTTATAAGTGAATTCTACAGACCTCGCACAAGTAAAGAGGAAAGACCTGTTTTCGAGAGCAGAATTCTTGCTCTTTTCACAGAGCCCGGCGGAGTCATCCGCAATGTAGCCGACATGCTGGATTATCAGTTCGGCTTCAAGGTCTCAAAAACATGGATATACAGTTTTGCTGAAAAATCAATATTTCCGCTGACTCTTCTCTGGCTGCTTTCTCTGTGGCTTTTCACTGGTCTCAGCGAAGTCGGCCCCGGTGAGAACGGACTCCGCGAGCGCTTCGGAAGTCTTGTAAGCAAGACAGCTCTTGAACCCGGTGTTTATCTCAAGATGCCGTGGCCTTTCGAGAAAATACGCAGATACCGCATTGAGGAAGTAAGATCCATCACTCTCGGTGCTGAACTCAAATCCGGCAGCACTCCCGAAGCAAAACCGTCTACAATCCTCTGGACAGTAAATCATTACGCCAAGGAGACAAACTATCTTGTCGCATCCGATAAGAAGGGGGAAGGCTCAAAGGACAATGCAATTTCAATTATAGAAGTAAGCATGCCGGTACATTACAGGATTAAGAAAGATGCTCTTCTGGACTATGCCTATAATTTTCAGGATCCGGCAAAGACATTGAAGGATATCGGAGAAAAGGCCGCGACGAATTATTTTGCTCAGGCCGACCTCCAGAAGTTGATGTCCTCAGGACGTCAGGAAGCCGCGGATTCCCTGAAGAATCTTATTCAGAATTACGCCGACAGCCTGAAACTAGGAGTGGAAATTCTTTACGTCAACCTGCATGACGCCCATCCGCCGATAGAACTTGTTGCTCCGGCTTTTCAGGATGTCATAGGCGCAATGGAGCAGAAGGAAGCCGAAATTCTCAAAGCCAAGGCCTATAAAACCAATACTATTCCCGAAGCAGAGGCTCAGGGAGAGAGAATCGTAGCCGATGCTGAATCATACAAGTACAACACCAAGATGGTTGCCGAAGCCGAAAGCATGCGCTTCAAGCGTCAGCTCGACGCATACAAAGTTCAGCCCGGCATCTTCCGCCTCCGTACCTATCTTGACTTCCTTGAAAGCGATTGCAAGAATGTCAGAAAGTACATAATTTCAGGCTCGATGCCTTATCAGATATATGAACTTAACATGGAAGAAAAGCCGAGACTTGACCTTATTGACGCCAATCTCGGTGAACTTTCAGCCAAATAAAAATTTACAGTTACGCTTTTAATAACAGGAGAACAGCAACTATGTCCGAGAACCATAAACACGAACATGCGGAACATGACAAGACAGTCCATTGGCCGACTATACTGCTGGGGCTTGCTGTAGCCTTTGTCTTTATTACTGCAATATTTTCTTATCAAGTTCAGTCCAATGAACTTGCGGTTGTAACAACACTCGGAAAAATCACCGCAGTCGAGAAGCCGGGGCTTCACTTCCGCTGGCCCTATCCGATTCAGAACATCACAAAATACGACATCCGCCAGAGATGTTTCGACGGTAATATCGGCAAAAACGAAGAAACCATTACCAAGGACAGCAAGAACGTCATCATCGGTATATATGTAATATATAAGATCAGCGAGCCTGCCAAGTTCTACAAGACAGCCGTAGATATTCTTTCAGCCGAAGAAAAACTCGGCAACCTCATGAGAACAGCTAAAGACGGCGTCATCGGACGCTATGCTTTCGATCAGATTCTCAACACGGACAAGAGTAAAATGCTTCTGCCCGAGATCGAAAAGGAAATCAGAAACGAAATAGCCAAGACCGCCATGGATCAATTCGGTATCGAAGTAAGCAATGTCGGTATAAAGACTCTCATTGTTCCCGAAAAGATCACCAAGGAAATCTCCGCACGAATGGTCAGCGAGCGTAATGTTCTTGCCAGCGAATATCGCGCTGAAGGTAAGAAAATTGCCGAAAAAATCAAAATCGAAGCTGACCGTGAAAAACGCGCCATCATCACTGATGCCGAAGCTAAAGCCAAAAGCACAAGAGCCGAGGGAGATGCCGAAGCCGCTTCATACTACGCTGTCTTCAAGGAAAATCCGGAACTCGCCGCCTTCCTGAAGAAGCTTGATTCTCTAAAGAAGATCATGGAAACAAAGACAACACTGGTGCTGGATACCGATTCAGCTCCGTTTGACCTTCTCAAGACAAACGCCGAGAAGCTCACTAACCCTGAACTCAAACAGGAAAAGAAGTGAAAATGTCTGAACACGAACACAATTTAAAACCGGAAAATCTCTCAAGAGACGATTACGGTCAGTACTCGCCCGGAGTCAAGGCTCTTCTGAAAGCCATGAACACGGCTTTCATCAGCCTTGCCCTCATAATCAGCGGTATGCTGATATGGTTTTTCACTTTCGGCGGTTATTTCACTGTAAAGCCTCAGGAAGCTGTTCTTGTGCTGCGTTTCGGTGAAATTGTCGATGTCTTTCAGGACAGCTGGCACTGGGTGCTTCCTTATCCGGTCAACAGTCTGATAAGAATTCCGGTCAGCAGCCGTTCAGTTGCGACATCCTCGTATATGCCTGCCAAGTCAACAGGCATCGACGGTGCCGCCGCGCCGCCGTCCGAATCGCTGATTCCCGGCAAGGACGGCTATCTGCTTACGGGCGACGCAAATATCATACATTCGGAGTGGAGCGCGGTATATCGCGTTTCAAATCCAAAGAAATATTACCTTTCAACGCTGACTCCTGAAAAACCCGCAGACAGCGACGAGCAAATGCGTGATCCGGTCACAAGAGAATCTTACGGAACTCGCGGCCCTCAGACGATTCTCAGAAATCTGCTAGATAACACAGTTCTCAGAATCACTGCTTCATGGAAGGCTGAAGATGCCCTGTACAAGGACTCCTACGGCTACATCAAAGCCGTTGAAAGCGAATATATCAAACAGGTTGCGGCTCTCGACATCGGCGTGACGGTTGACTCCGTTTCTCTCCGCATGAAGACTCCACCTCCTTCCGCCATCGGAGCTTTTCAGGACGTGATCGTTGCCGAACAGCAGAGTTCGAAGGAAAAAGACACCGCCAGAGCTTATGCCGTGGAGCAGCTTAATCTGGCTTCCTCCGAAAGCTCTCTCATCCTTGCCGAAGCGGATTCATACAAGAAGAGAGTTGTAGCTCAGGTCATAGCCGACAAATTCTATTTCAACAAAATCAAGACGGAGTACTCGGAGAATCCGGACACCGTGCTTGTTTCTCTCTACAACAGTACGCTTGCTTCAGTGATTTCCTCCGTAAAGGAGAAATTCATCATAAGCAAGGACAGAAACGGCAATCAGGAGCTCAGACTCAAACTGAACCCGGAACCGCAGATACAGGCTCCTGCCAAAAAAGAGGAAAACAAGGATAAGTAAAATATGTCAGAAAACAGCAGCATAACAGCAGATAAAGCTCCGTGCGCCTGCGGACATGATCATTCTAATGAACCCAAGCGTCACGATCATGCCAAAGGACATACCTGCCCGACGATCTGCGGTCCTATGACCGAAGGCGAAGGACATGGACGTTCACTCGGAAAAATGAGCGTCGCCATGATAGGCGGCTATTTCATTCTTAACTCCTATATTATTCCTTGGCTTCTGCCTACACAGCTTTTCGCGGGTGAATTAAGTGCGATTGTCGGTGCGGTTATTCTCGCGCTGCCAATCATCCTTACCGCTATAAAAGATATCTGCCGCGGCAAAATTTACATGAACGAGCTTGTTGCGCTGGCGATTCTCGCCGCACTGACAGGCGGAGATTTCCGTACCGCAGGCATCATCGCCTTTTTCCTTCTGATCTCGATAATCATCGAAACCAGAACTGCCAGCGGAGCACAGCGTTCAATTGAGGAACTTATCAAGCTGACGCCCAACGATGCAAGACTTCTCAAGGAAGACGGTTCTTTCGAGCAGGTTGATGTATCAGCTCTGAAGATCGGCGACCTCATCAATATCCGTCCCGGCGAAAACTTCCCGGTTGACGGTCGGATTGTAAGCGGTGAAACTTCAGTAAATCAGGCTTCGATCACAGGCGAATCTCTTCCCGTCGACAAAGGGCCGGAAGACGATGTCTACGCCGGAACTCAGAACCTTACAGGAAGTCTGAATGTCAAGGTTACAAAGCTTGGCGAGCAGACAACACTCGGTAAAGTGAAGGAAATGATTCTTCAGGCCGAAACCAGTAAGACTCCGGTAGTCAGAATCATTGACCGTTACGCAGGCTATTATACTCCTGCCGTTCTCATGATAGCTGCCATCACATGGTGGTTCACCGGCGATCTCATGAGAGTTATAACAATCATGGTAATAGCCTGTCCCTGCGCTATCGTCCTTGCAACACCTTCGACAATTGTCGCGGCGGTTGCGGCAGCGGCACGTCTCGGCATCCTTATTAAGAACGTAAGCCATCTTGAGCTTGCCGCAAAGATCAAAGTTTTCGTTTTCGATAAGACAGGAACGCTGACCGAAGGAATTCTTTCGGTTGCCCGTCTCGCTCCGGCAGAAGGAACAGACGCGGCTACGCTGCTTGTCGCGGCGGCTTCTGCGGAAGCGCACAGCAACCATCCTACTGCACTGGCTCTTCAGAGTCTTGCAGCCGAGGCTGGAATCAAAGCTTCGGAGATCACGGAATTCGGCGAAGTGCACGGCAAAGGCGTCAAGGCCATGCTGGGCGGAGAACAGCTTTATGTCGGCCGTGGCGAATGGCTTCTCTCTCTCGGTCTTAAGATCAACGAGAAGGACAGTCATGAAAAGGAAAATGAAAGCCAGGGAATGAGTATTGTCTACGTCGCTAAGGGTGGCAGAATTCTCGGCTGGATAGGTTTCCGCGACAAGATCCGAGAAAATGCTCCGGAAGTTATCAGTGAGCTTAAGAGCCTTGGAATATCACGTTGTGCAATGGTGACAGGAGACCGTCAGTCGGTAGCCGAAACTGTGGCTGCTAAAATCGCCGTGGATGATTTCCAGAGCGAATGTCTGCCTGAAAACAAGGTTCGCTATGTTGAAGAGATGAAAAAGAACAATACAGTCGCGGTTGTCGGCGACGGAGTGAACGACGCTCCAGCTCTTGCCGCAGGTGACCTTGGCATAGCGATGGGAGCCATCGGAAGCGATATCGCAATAAGCAGTGCCTCGATTGCCCTGATGACTAACGATCTCAGAAGAATTCCGCTCCTTGTGAGTTTGTCGAGAAAGACTTCAGCAATCATCAATCAGAATCTTGCGGTTGGTGTGCTTTTCGTATTCGGAGGTATCATACTTTCGGCGTTCGGTTACATGTCGCCGGTGACGGCTGCTGTTCTGCATTCGCTGAGCACCATAATAGTGATATTCAACAGCGCGCGTCTGGTGAGAACCGGCGAAGAGCTTCAGGACAAAAACTGAGCCCCTTCCGGGGCGCTTAAACAGGATCTGAAAGCGGCTGCTCGGCAGCGCATCAAGGAAAGAGGAGCTTAGAATCATGGTGACGGACGCATCAAATCCCGAGTCACAGGTCATAGTCAGAGCCGTAGGGCTGACGAAGGAGTTCCGCGATTTCTGGAACAGACCCAAGGCAAAAGCCGTTAACGATATAGATTTTGATGTGAAGGAAGGCGAGATATTCGGCCTTCTCGGACCTAACGGTTCCGGCAAATCCACCACAGTTAAAATGCTTCTTGGCCTGCTCTATCCAACCGGAGGCAATCTCAGCGTTTTCGGGAAGTCGCCTCAGGATGTCAAGACCAAGCAAATGCTTGGCTATCTGCCTGAAGAAACTTATCTCTACAAATATCTTACGGCCTATGAGACTCTGGATTTCTTCGGAGCGCTTTTCAATCTTTCGGCGGCTGAACGCAAAAGCCGCGCGGAACAGCTTCTGGACATGGTGGGACTCAGCCACGCGAAGAACAGACCTGTCGGAGAATTTTCCAAGGGTATGGCTCGCCGCATAGGACTTGCCCAGGCTATGATAAACGACCCGGCTCTTCTGATTCTCGACGAGCCGACCTCAGGACTCGACCCTGTTGGATGCCGTGAAGTCAAAGACTTGATTCTGCACCTCAAAAAACGCGGAAAAACCGTTATCGTCACAAGCCATCTTCTGAGCGATGTCGAAGATGTCTGCGACCGTGTTGTAATTCTTTACGGCGGAAAAATCCGTGCGGAAGGCACTCTGGATAAGCTCCTTACAGTTTCCGAAACAAGCCGCATAACAATGCCGTCGCTGAGTGCCGAACATACAGAAAAAGTTCTGAAGCTGCTTCGTGAAAATCTTTCGGGCGAGGAGTTCAAGATAGACCATCCGCGCAAGACACTGGAAGACTTCTTCCTTGATGTCATTTGTAAGGCTCGTTCCGAAAGTCTCGAAACCTTCGGAGTTGTAAGCGGCGGCCATATAGCGAATTACCTCGGAACGGAAGAAAACGCGAAATCCGATAAAGTTCTCGAAAGTCTGATAAAGAAAGATGAACTGCCTGTACAGAAGGCAGCTGTCGAAACCGCAGCTCCTCTTGTCGCCGATGCAGCCAAACTTGAAAAACTTACAGCTGAAGAACCTGTAAAGAAAACTGAGGAAGCGGTAAAGGTCGAAACTCCTGCGGAAGTTCAGGCCAAGCTTGATGAAGCCAACGAAAAACTCAAGAAATTCCTTTCAAAATAAAGGTTCCGGGTTCTCAGCATGATATCATTTCTCGCCATACTAAAACATACAGTAAAATCGGCTCTGAGATCCTATGTGTTTCAGATACTGAATTTTCTGCTCATCGTCAGCGTGATAGCTATTCCGATGACGATATCCGGCGACGGAACAGCATACGGGTTCATCCAGATTTCATTGAAATACAGTCTTGGATTCGCCAGCTTTATTCTTTCGCTTTCCGCGGTCTGGCTGAGTTGTCAGGTTATGACTCAGGATGTGGAGTCATATCAGATTCACATGGTTCTTTCCAAGCCTGTCTCAAGAGTGAAGGTATGGATAGGCAAGCTCTGCGGAGTGTTTCTGATCAATTTTGCACTGCTTCTGATCGCATCGGCAGTGATCCTTCTGCTTGTGATGTTTCAGTTCAAAACACGCGAATTTCCGAAAGAGGAAAGAGATAAAATCAATAATGAAGTTCTCGTCGGACGTACAGTATTCTATCCTCAGATCCCAGATATAAACGAGAAGACTAAGGAAGAGTTTCTTAAGCGTCTTTCCGAATCGAATGTCAGCGGCATGCAGAACAGCACAGTGCCTCAGACGGCGGAAGGAAAAACAGCTCTTTATCAGGAAATCCGCCGTCAGATCATTGCGAACCTCGGAGAAGTTAAGTTCGGCCCTCAGGAAGCCAAAACCTGGACATTTAACAACGTTCCGAAAATCAAGGATGCTCCGGTATTCATCCGTTACAGGATTTATCACGGCAGCATAACCTCGAAAGAGCAGAAAGAAACTTACGGAGTCTGGTTTGCCCGTTTTATGCTCGAAGAAAAACCAGCTGAAGGCGCTCCAAAGGATGCCAAGCCTCAGGTCCGCGAGGTCTTTCTGGCAAAAAGCCAGGAAGCTGAAAGAATAGTTTGCAGCGCTTTCCACGAATTCGCCATGACTCCTGATGTCATTGGGGAAGACAATACTGTAGCGCTGCGTTTCATGAATCTGGATATGAATCAGAAACCTCTGTTTTTCCAGCTTGCGGACGGTCCTAAACTGCTCATCAAATCGACAAGCTTCATCAACAACTATTTGAGAGCGGTTGCTGTGATCGCGCTGAAAATACTGATCCTCTGCGGACTCTCCTGCGCGTTTGCCTCGGCGCTTTCGATGCCTACAGCCATCTTCATGGTCTGTGCATACCTGCTTTTCGGCAGTTTTTCAAGCTTCCTCATAGGCAATCAGGAAATGTATGGAGAAGATCCTAAGGCCTCGATAATGGAAAAGGTCGGGCTCTCGGTCAGTCACGTCCTGATGACATGCATAATTCCTGTGCAGAAGTTTGAAATTTCAGATAAAGTATCCAACGGAGAACTCATTGAGTTCAGATACATGCGAGGAATATTTATTGAATACATGCTGATCAAAGGCATGCCCTGGTTCCTTCTGGGCATATGGCTGTACAGACGGCGTGAACTTGGACTTGTGATAAGAAAATGAACGGAAACTTTTCAAGACTGCTTATTTTTGCAGGAGTCGTCGCCGCCTCCCTCGTCCTGCTTTTTTCAATTCATCTTGTCCAGCTGAAAATCAACAAGATTACAGTGGATAATCGTCTGACGGACACCGGTTCAGTGGAAAACGCACCGCCGGTGGTGATGTTTACGACGGTCGCGCTGGGAAGTTTCCGGGGACTTCTGGCCGACTTGCTCTGGCTTCGCGCCACGACACTTCAGGAGCAGGGAAATTACTTTGAAATGGTTCAGCTGGCCTCGTGGATAACCAAGCTTCAGCCGCGCTTCACAGGAGCGACGGCTTACTTGGCCTGGAATATGGCATACAACATTTCCGTGACCTTTTCGTCTCCAGAAGACCGCTGGCGCTGGGTGCAGAGAGGAATCGAGCTGATAAGGGACGAGGCTTTGCAATACAATCCTGCTGATCCGGTACTCTACAAGGAACTCGGCTGGATATATCAGCACAAGATAGGCAACATCATGGACGACGCCAATTTGTACTATAAGTACCAGATGGCGATACAGATGATGAAAGTCACAGGCTCAGCTGATCCGGACTGGAACAAACTTGCCTCGGCTCCGCGCACAAAAGAGGAGCTGATGAAACATTATCCGCCTGAATCTCCCTTCGAGAAGGCTTTGCGGGTTGCGGGCTTCAACACACTTGAAGAGCTGGAGCAGAAGTTCAGGGAAACAGGTAAATTTCCAGAGACCTTCAGCGCAGAATTCAAGAATCCCGCAGAACTGATGCCTCTTGAACTCTATCTACGCTCAAAGTGGCTGCGCGAAGTCTACAAACTCAATCCGTCACTGATCGTAGAAATCAATAACAAGTACGGCAAGTTCGATTGGAGAATGCCCGAAGCACATGCCATTTACTGGGCAACGCTGGGAATAGAGAAGTCACCGGACAAGAAAAGCATAGACTGCGAGCGCATGATAACGCAATCGCTCAAGGAAGCGTTCTCGGCAGGACGTCTCCTCATGATCGACAATCCTGAATATCAGGGCAGAATCATGACTGTTCCGAATCTTAATGTCGTGGATGCCGTAAAAAGGACTTACGAGGAAACCGCCGAACGCAACAACGGAGCCAAGACATTCATCGACGCCAAACGCAACTTTATGAAGGAAGCAGTTGTTACTCTTTATTCTTTCGGCAACTACACAAAAGCTCAGGACTATATGAACATGCTCAAGAAGGAGATGCCGGACAACAGGGAATTCAAAGTTCCTCTTGATCAGTTTGTGTTGACCGTCTGGACGGAAACAGCCAAGCTGGCAAGTCGCCGCCAGGCTAATGAAATCATCACAGGACTCATATATACGAGCTGCCTTTTTGTTGTTTACGGCGATATGGACGCTGCTCTGGCTCATGAAAGACTGGCTTTGTTCGTTCATACTCAGTATCAGAAGGAACAGAGTCTCAGCGCTGTGCGCACAGGCTTGCCTCCCTTTGTGTCGATGAAGACTCAGATAACAAAGAATCTTATAGCCAACCTGCCACCCGAGCTTTCTGCCATACTTCAGGCGCATATAAAATTTGAAAATCAGGAAACTGACAATAAAGTTCCTTCAGCAGACGTTAAAAAGTAAAGCGGAGACTATTTTTAATGAAGATAATTATTGCGGGTAACGGGCCGGCCGGTTATTATGCGGCAAAAAAGATCAAGGAGCTTGAATCTTCCTACGAAGTCTCCATATTCGACCCGTCTCCTTGCGGACTCTTCACAAAAGTCCGCCTGCCGGACTACGTCGCAGGCAAAATAACGTCCGACAAGCTGATTCTGGCATCTGCCGAAAAATATGCGGCATCAGGAATTGAAGCTCATCTCGGAGAAAATCTTGTTTCTCTGGATACAAAATCAAAAACAGTGACAAGTTCTACAGGGAAAGTCTACGCATATGACAAACTTCTGATAGCATCCGGAGCTTCCGCTTCAAAACCGGACATAGAAGGCGCGTGTTCCCGTCACGTATACACACTCAGAACAATGAAGGATGCTGATGAGATCATAGCCCGTTCAGCTTCGGCTAAAACTGCGACCGTGATAGGCGGAGGTCTTCTCGGACTTGAGATAGCTTACGCCTTGATGCAGAGGAACCTCAGCGTCTCCGTTCTGGAATTCTTCCCTTATCTGCTGCCGCGTCAGCTGAATCAGAAGGAAGGACTCGTTCTGCAGAAGAAACTTGAAGCTATGGGCTTCAAATTTTACCTTGACCGGAAAACAGAAAAGATTTTATGTTCAGGGGATTCCCTTGAAACGTATACAAACCGGAATGATATTATAAACAGTGATATGATAGTATTCTCGGCGGGGATAAAGCCCGAAATCAGTCTGGCCGTTTCAGGCGGACTCGAAACAGGGCGCGGTATAAAAGTCGGAACGGGCCTGAAAACATCGGCCAACGACGTCTATGCAGCGGGAGACTGCGCAGAAATCAACGGTAACTGCTGCGGGCTCTGGATCGCCGCCAAGGATCAGGGTGAAGCAGTAGCGGCAATTATAACCGGAAGAAAAGATTCTTTCGATATGCCTCCTTATGAGCCGATACTGAAAGTAAGCGGAGTTCAGCTCAAAGAAGTTAAGGCGGAGGCTGCCGCGCAATAGAAACGGATCAGGAAAATGGAAATAGCCGAAAAAGTATATTTTGACAAGGAAAACATCAAAGTCACAGATGTCAGATTCATATGTAAGCATGATACAATATTGATTGATAAAATAGCAATGGTCGACACTAATCTGAAGGTCGGCACTCTCTTTACATCGATAATTCTTTTTCTACTTTCCTTTCTGAGTTTCTACTTTGGAAGTGTGGGAATCCTTGTGATTTCCATGTGCTTTATCGCGGTCAGATGGGCATACGAAAACTATGTGGAGCTGATCGTTACGGTAGGCTCAAAGAAAATAACCGTTCTGACTGTCAACATGTACAAGCGTGAATTCCTCTACTCCATTGCAGACGCTCTCAGCATGGCACTGGCCGACAAGGAACGTAAGAAAACTATGCCTCAGCTCAGCGAAACCGAAACAATACGTCTGCGCAGACTACTTCTGGATCTGGAAAAAATTTCGCCGTCACAGTTTGAGATTCCTCATCCCTCCACTCTGAATCAGGCAAGTCAAAGTAAAGCTGATACAAACAACTGAACGTCCGGAAAGCGGATATGGACAAATTCAGAAAACTTATCGCTGAATCTAACTCATGCGCGGCCTTCACCGGAGCCGGTGTTTCGACTCTTTCAGGAATCAGCGATTTCCGAGGAAAAAACGGCATCTATAAGCGTAGAGACATCGATGCCGAAAAACTTTTCGATCTTGATTATTTTCTGGAAGATCCCTCCTATTACTACTCACACAGCGCAGATTTCATTTATGACATCGACAGCAAAGAACCGGGAATCGTCCATGTCCGTCTGGCTGAACTCGAAAAGGCAGGAAAACTTAAAACGGTAATAACTCAGAACATCGACATGCTGCATCAGCGTGCCGGTTCCGGCGATGTGATTGAACTTCATGGCTCTCCTCTGCATCACCATTGTCTTTCCTGCCGCAGGGAATACTGCTTTGAATATATCGCAGAAATCGTGAAAACCGGAAAAGTTCCTTCGTGCTCATGCGGAGGCATAATCAAACCGGATATCGTGTTTTTTGGAGAAGGACTCAGCGAAATTGCGGTCGAAAGAGCTATCGAAACAGCATCAAGCGTTGATCTGCTGCTTGTTCTCGGTTCAAGTCTTGTCGTACATCCGGCTGCGTCAATACCGCTTTATACTATCAGAAACGGCGGAAAAATAGTCATTGTAAATGACGGAGAAACTCATCTTGATGATTATGCCGCCCTTCGGCTGAATAATCTTGAAGAGACCTTTTTCGCCCCACTTCTTTGAACAGCAGAAATTCAGGGCTTTTTGCGCTCGTAAGTGGAGCCGGTCTTGCGGATGAGAGTAACGAGACCGTCCTTATCGGAATCGAGATAAAGGGCGGCATTGGGATCGGAGAAGAGATATTTCTTCCAGAATGCCATGCAGGAGGATTTGATTATATTCATATTGTCCTCGCTTGCGGCTTTGCCCTTGCCTCCGAAGACCATGTGATCGCCACCGTTCAGGATAATGAGGTATTGTCCTGGAGCACTTATAGAATCAAAGGGAATGCGTTTTTCATCGGGACCGCGCCCAAAAAGTTCGTCCTCGGTTCCGGTCATGTGCAACGCCGGAATAGTGACGTCCTTATAAATACTGACTCCGTCGCGCGTCTTCGGAGGACCAAAGCTCATTTCAATGATAGCTTTCACACGCGGATCTTTAAAATTGTACTCGGGACGGAGCTTCTGTCCCGCGCATGCCATGGCAGTATAAGCGCCGTAGGAGTGTCCGGCAACCCCGATCCTGTCCATATCCACCATCTCCTTGAATTTGCCGTTGCAGACGCTTTTTATGGAGCTTATCATGAAACTTACGTCCTTCGGTCTGGCCGAGGATATTTCGGGGTTGCTCATAGCTTCCTTTAGAGCGTGCATGGGACGCAGAGTCTTGAGAATTGCGGTATCGCTGCCCCTGTGCTGGACATGGACGCTTATAATGCCGTTTGAAGCCCATAATTCACCTAGGAAGGAGTGCAGATTCTTATTGCCGCCCAATCCGTGGGAAAATATGACCAGAGGACATTTTCCCTGCGGGTTTTCCGGATAATAGACTTTGAAGGGGATATCGCGGTTATCGCGCGAGAGATCATAGAGAATGGAATCTTCGGTCAGAACTTTATATTTGCCCTGCTCCGCGTAGTCAACACTTTCAGAGGAATAAAGAGGAAAGGCAGTCACGCCCAAAAGCATGACTGCCGTAATTACAAAACATATAAGCTTATTACTTATTGTTTCCAAGGTACTTGTCGACATTCTCAGCCATTTTGCGTCCGGCTGCGATTGCTCTGACAACAAGAGAAGCGCCTGAGGCGACGTCGCCTGCTGCGAAAACGCCGGGCTTGGATGTCATCCAGTCGGCATTGACTTTGACGTTGCTTCTCTGATCGAGCTCAAGACCGAGCTGGGAGATGATTCCGCCCTGCTCAGGACCGGTGAAGCCCATGGCAAGAAGAACAAGATCAGCTTCGATGACGAATTCCGAACCCGGAATTTCCTTCATCTTGAGAGGTGCGCCTGTCGGGCCGAGTTCCCACTCAACCTTGATCGCGTTGACTCTCTTGACCTTGCCGTTTTCGCCTTCGATGCTCTTTGTGGCTATATTCCACATTCTTGTGCATCCTTCCTTATGGCTGCTGGAAGTTCTCTTCTGATAGGGCCAGAGAGGCCAGGGTGTGCCGGGATGACGTGTTTCCGGAGGCTCGGGCATGATTTCGATCTGAGTAACAGCCTTGGCACCGTGACGGTTGGATGTACCGACGCAGTCGGAACCAGTGTCACCGCCGCCGATGACAAGAACTTTCTTGCCCTTGGCTGTTATGTTTTCGCCTTCGAAAACCTGTCCGCAGACGCGGCAGTTCTGCTGCCAGAGGAATTCCATTGCAAAATGAACACCTTCGAGCTCACGTCCTGCGGTCTTGAGGTCGCGGGGAGCTTTTGCGCCTGTTGTGATGCATATTGCATCGAAGCGGTTTGTCAGATATTTAGCGGAAAGATCTGTTCCGACGTCAACGCCTGTTTCAAAGGTTACGCCTTCAGCGACCATGAGGTCTACTCTTCTCTGCACAACCTTTTTGTCAAGTTTGAAGTCCGGAATGCCGTAGCGAAGAAGTCCGCCGACATTCAGGTCTCTTTCGAAGACTGTTACGCTGTGACCGCTCTTGTTGAGCTGATCGGCAGCGGCAAGTCCTGCCGGTCCTGAACCGATGACGGCAATTCTCTTGCCTGTTCTGACAGCCGGCGGCTCAGGTTTGATGTAGCCTTCCTTATAGCCTTTTTCGATGATTTCGAGCTCAATCTGACGGATAGTAACGGCATCGCCGTTGAGTCCGACAGTACATGAAGCTTCGCAGAGAGCCGGGCAGATTCTGCCGGTGAACTCAGGGAAGTTGTTTGTCGAGCGGAGTATGTCGAGGGCTTCCTTCCAGAAGCCTTTGTAAACGAGGTCGTTCCACTCAGGAATGACGTTGCTTACAGGACAGCCGCAGCCATGACAGAAAGGAATACCGCAGTCCATGCAGCGGGATGCCTGTTTCTTGAGGTCGGCCTCTGAAAGATGAGTTTCGACCTCGTTATAATCCTTCACGCGCTCTTCAGCCGGTCTGTAACCGGGATTTTTGCGCCCTACTTCAAGGAAGCCTTTTGGATTTCCCATATTTTATAACCTTTTCGATTTAATTATTCTGTTAGTCTCTCGGAACGTCGCGCTTGATGGCCTCGTCTTCCTTCATCATCTGACCGAGAACCTTCTTGTACTCGATCGGGAAGACCTTAACGAACTTGGGCAGGATTTCCTCCCAGTTTGCGAGGACATATTTACCCTTTTCGCTGCCTGTGAGCTTGACGTGTTCTTCAATTGTAGCTTTGAGGAACGCCTTATCCTTCTCGCTGGATACAGCTTCGAGATCAACCATGCTGAGATTGCAACGGTCGTTGAAGTTGTATTCTTCGTCGAGAACATAAGCTATACCGCCGCTCATACCTGCCGCGAAGTTCACGCCTGTAGGTCCGAGAACGATAACGTTACCGCCTGTCATCTATTCGCAGCCGTGGTCTCCGAGACCTTCGACAACCGCTGTCACGCCGCTGTTACGGATAGCGAAACGCTCGCCGGCACGTCCGTAAATGAAGATCTTGCCGTCTGTAGCTCCGTAGAGAAGCACGTTACCGACAATGATGTTTTCGGACGGATTATAGCTGGCATTGACCGGAGGACGGACGATGATCTTACCTCCCGAAAGTCCTTTGCCGAGATAGTCGTTCGACTCGCCTTCGAGCTCGAATGTCATACCGTGCGAGAGGAAGGCACCGAAGCTCTGGCCTGCACTGCCCTTGAACTTGATTGTCAGGGTGTCTTCAGGCAGACCGGCGTTTCCGTACTTCTTGGCGACATGGTACGATGTGATTGTACCGACAGTTCTATCGACGTTGTGTATCGGAAGTTCGAGAGTGACCTTCTTCTTGTTTTCGATGGCATCCTGAACTTTCGGCAGGATATTGACGGTGTCATATGCCTTGTCGATGCCGTGATCCTGAGCCTTGGTTCTTCTGACAGGCAGATTCGGGTTATCAGGACGCTTGAAGACGGCTGAGAAGTCGAGGTTTCTGGCCTTCCAGAAGTCGATGGCCTTGTTCATTTCGAGCAGGTCGCTGCGTCCGACGAGATCGTCGAACTTTCTGATTCCGAGTTCTGCCATGATCTCTCTGGCTTCTTCTGCGATCATGCGGAAGAAGTTGATGAGGTGTTCCGGCTGACCTGCAAAACGCTTTCTGAGTTCAGGATCCTGTGTGGCTACGCCGACAGGACATGTATTGCTGTGACATTTTCTCATCATCACGCAGCCGAGAACAACGAGAGTTGTTGTTCCAAAGCCGAATTCTTCAGCTCCGAGAAGGGCACCGATAACGATGTCGCGTCCGGTCTTCATCTGACCGTCTGCCTGAACTCTGATTCTGTCTCTCAGGTAGTTGAGAACAAGCGTCTGCTGTGTTTCGGCAAGACCGAGTTCCCACGGAAGTCCGGCGTGCTTGATGGAGGTAAGCGGAGATGCGCCTGTACCGCCGTCGTGGCCGCTGATGAGAACCATGTCGGCATGTCCTTTCGACACACCCGCGGCAACTGTACCTACGCCGACTTCGGAAACCAGCTTGACCGAGATTCTGGCATCAGTGTTTGAGCACTTGAGGTCATAGATCAGCTGAGCAAGGTCTTCGATCGAATAGATGTCATGGTGCGGCGGAGGTGAAATAAGTGTAACGCCCGGAGTCGAGTGTCTGACTTTGGCTACGAACTTATCAACCTTGTGGCCGGGGAGCTGTCCGCCTTCACCGGGCTTGGCTCCCTGAGCGATCTTGATCTGAAGCTCACGTGCGCTTGCGAGATATTCGGATGTTACGCCGAAACGTCCGCTGGCGATCTGCTTGACGGCGCTGCACTTGCTGTCGCCGTTCGGAAGACGGATATATCTTTCAGGATCTTCTCCGCCTTCACCGCTGTTGCTCATGCCGCCGATACGGTTCATGGCAATAGCGATTGTTTCGTGAGCTTCCTTGCTGATTGAGCCGAAGGACATAGCGCCTGTCACGAAGTGCTTCATGATTTCAGAAGCAGGTTCGACTTCTTCAATCGGAACCGGCTGAGCTGCCTTCTTGAACTTGAAGAGACCTCTGAGCGTGCAGAGATGTTCAGCCTGTTCGTTGATATACTTGGCATATTCCTTGTACATCTTCATGTCGTTGTTGCGTGTGGCGAACTGAAGTTTAGTAATTGTCTCGGGAGTCCAGAGATGCTTTTCTTCACCGAGTCTGAAGTGATACTGTCCGCCTGCATCGAGGAGGTGCGGAACGCCCGGAGCAGGAGCGTAAGCGCGCTTATAACGCATTTCAGCTTCTCTTGCGACTTCAGCAACACCGATACCGTTGATTCTGGAGGCTGTACCTGTGAAGTAATCGTCGATAAAGTCTTTTGCGAGACCGACAGCTTCGAAGATCTGAGCTCCGCGATAGCTGCGCAGTGTCGAAATACCCATCAACGTCGATATCCTTGGCAAGCTGTTTTTCCTTGACCATATCCGCGATTGTTTCGAGCGCGAGATAAGGATTGATCGCTGTAGCGCCATACCCGAGAAGCAGAGCAAAGTGCATGAGTTCGCGGGCTTCTCCTGTTTCCGCAAGCAATCCTGTGCTTGTACGAATTCCCTTGCGGACAAGGTGATGATGCACTGAGGCAACCGCAAGCAGGGAGGGAATCGGAACATGGTTGGCTTCAACATGTCTGTCGCTGAGGACAATGACGCTGAATCCGTTGAGAACCGCGTCTTCCGCATCAGCCTTGAGTCTGTCAATAGCTTTCTTGAGGCCTTCTCCGCCGCTTCCGGCAGGGAACTGACATGTAAGAGTCTTGGCCTTGAATGTCGGGAGCTGGGCTTCTCTGATTCTTTCGAGATCTTCGTCTGTGAGAATCGGGGATTTCAGCTTGACAAGGTGTGCGTTTTCAGGAAGTTCCTGAAGAATGTTGCGCTTGTTGCCGATGAAAACCGTAAGGCTCATTACAAGCTCTTCACGGATGGAGTCGATCGGCGGATTTGTTACCTGAGCAAAGAGCTGCTTGAAGTAGGCGAAGAGCAGCTGCGGCTTCTCTGAAAGAATCGCAAGTGCCGCGTCGTTACCCATTGATCCTGTCGGCTCGGCGCCGTCGAGAACCATAGGCTCGAGAATCATTTTGAGCTCTTCTCTTGTGTAACCGAAGAGAGTCTGTCTCTTCCAGAGTGTTTCCTTGTTGATCTTAGGCGGAACAACTGAATCAAAGAGGCCTGTGAGAACAATCTTGTTCTCTTCAACCCAGCGGCGATAAGGCTTCTGGCGGGCAATATGCATCTTGATTTCGGTGTCGAACCGAACATCACGCGCTTGTTTTCGATGTCGATATAGATCATCTGACCCGGGCTGAGACGTCCTTTGTGCTTGACGTTTGAAGGATCGATTTCAAGTACGCCTGCTTCGGATGCAAGAACCATGAAGCCGTCTTTTGTGATGGTATAACGTGAAGGACGCAGTCCGTTTCTGTCAAGAATCGCGCCGATGGCTTTACCGTTCGAGAAGACGACCGCTGCGGGACCGTCCCAAGGCTCCATAAGTCCGGCGTGATATTCAAAGAATCCTCTCAGATCCTTGCCCATTGTGTACTTCTCGCCCCATGCCTGAGGTATGAGCATCATGGCTGTGTGAGGCATTGTGCGTCCGGCTTCATAGAAGAACTCGAACGCATTGTCAAGAGAAGCGGAGTCGCTGAGTCCTTCTCTAATAACAGGCAGAACCTTCTGCATGTCGTCGCCGAACTTTTCGCACTTGAATGACTTTTCGCGTGCGCGCATCTGATTGACGTTTCCGCGGAGTGTATTGATTTCGCCGTTGTGGGCAAGGAAGCGGAACGGATGGGCAAGATGCCATGTCGGGAAGGTGTTTGTGCTGTAACGCTGATGAACTACAGCAAGCGCACTCTTGAACGCTTCGCTGCTGAGATCAGGATAGAAGGCCGGAATCTGAGGAGCAAGCAGGAGTCCCTTATAAACAATTGTACGTGAGGACATGCTTACTACATAGAAGGATTCACCGATTTCAGGATATGCTTCAACGGCCTTTTCAGCGCATCTTCTGCTGATGTAAAGCTTTCTTTCGAGAGCCTCGTTATCAAGCTTCTGTGTGCCTGTTCCGATAAAAAGCTGCTTGATGCAGGGACATGTTTCGGCGGCAAGGCGTCCGAGACATGAAGGATTGACGGCAACATCACGCCATCCGAGGAGGCTGAGACCGTTTGATTTGACGGCATTTTCCATTTCGCCGATGCAGATTTTCTTGAGCTTCTCATCGTGCGGAAGGAAGATCATCGCTACGCCGTATTCGCCTTCAGCAGGAAGATTGATTTTGAGCTTCTTGCTTTCGAGACGGAAGAACTCGTCAGGAATCTGAATGAGGATACCCGCACCGTCGCCGGTAGCATTGTCGCCTCCGAGAGCACCGCGATGCTGGAGTTTTATAAGAACTTCAACACCTTGTTCGACGATCTTATGGCTTTTTTCGCCGTGAATATTGGCTACAAAGCCCACGCCGCAGGCGTCATGTTCATTTGCGAAGTCGTAGAGACCGACTTTTCCCGGATGAAACCTTTTGATCTTGTCCATAGAGTTACCGTTACGTTTCCCTGTTCTGTTATATTAGTTTATGTTCTTTTTCCAATCTCATATCTACTGATAAAAAACGTGCGCTTTTACGCGCACGTCCTAAAATTTCAATCAGAGAATCCGGCTTTTTCAGGTTCCGGGGAGATAAGCAGATCCCGTGCCATACAGCACAGGCCTCCGCCTCGAATTTGAAGCTGGCACCTTTGACGGTTCCTACCCTTAGCTACCCGTATCCTTATTTCAAAAATGTCACTCTGTAACAATTTTGTTCAGTTTATCACAGAGATAAACCTGTTTAAAGTAGCATATTTTCATTTTTCGGCAAATTTTTTTTGAGATTTTTTATGCTTTTTTCCACCCTTCCAAGTCTAAAACTCCATTTCACTGTCTTTCAAGCCTCTTTCAGCCCCAGCACTCCCCCTTGGAAAAGATTTCCCGGCCTTTGCAATCCCGATATCCGTAATGATCTTGTACAATGCAGATGTAAAACGAATTAAAGCAGGATTCTGGGTTAGAAAACGGCGAACTGAGAAAAATTCACTTTTTTATGTATACGTATACATAAAACTATTGACACATATCATTTTTTGTAATAAAATGAATATACAAGAAGAGGAACAAGGAACATCGCAATGCCGATAACACAAAAAAGAATAGCTGAAAAGGCAGGAGTAACCCAGAAGACAGTTTCACTTTACTTCAAGGGAAGCCCTCTTGTCTCGGATCAAACAAAAGAGAAAATAGGAAAGATTGCTGAAAAGTACGGTTACTGGTCGAATTCTGCAGCGGTATCCATAAAGACAAAGAAGTTCAAAAGGGTAGCACTGCTAGCAGTACAGGCGGAATCTACTTCACAACTGCCCCATCCTCAGATGATGGCATTCATGAACGGAGCGGCTGCTGAGCTGGAAACGGAAGGTTACTCGCTTGTATTCGCACCTGTCAGAATCAATGCAAGAACAGGAGAAATACTTTCCTCCAACTTTTTCTCTTCCCTCTCGGTCGATGCGGTAATAGGCGTTCCGGGATGTTCCATTCCTGAAAAGCTCGACAAAATGATAGACTCGATGGGGGTTCCAGCAGTCTGGCTCAACAGAGACGACGCACCTGAAACAGTACATGCAATTAACTTCGATGAAGAAGATGGAGCCAGAAAATTGGCCGAACATCTAATCAGCTCTGGGAAGAAAAAAATCGGATGGTTCGGACCTGATTACCTGCACAAGGAGAAATTTCACTTTTCCAGCAGAGTCAGATATGAAAGAATCAAGATGGAATTGGAGAAATCCGGAAAACGCATTTTCATGGAACGTTTTCCGATCTCAAATATATCCGCAGATGCCGCTTTGTTTTTTGCAGGTGATGAGATTCCCGATGCGCTTGTCTGCTATAATTTTTATTTTGCCGAAACCGTATTCCACGCTGCTGCAGCGAAAAATCTTTCTTCTCAGACGGAAGTCCTGCATTTTGCTTCGCAGTGGGAGCATAATCCTGCTGTATCCGGACTGAAAACCTATTACCTTCTGCCAGAAACCGAAGTTGGCAGAAAGGGTGCTTCAATCCTGCTGGAAACTCTCTCAGGCGGAAGTGAAATCAACGAGAATATTATATATATGAAAGGAACTCTGTTCTCAGGTACGGACAGGGAAAAACTAAAGGTGGTTGCACTATGAATAAAACCAGACCATTCATCTATGTACCTTTCAAGCCCAGACAGCGATTTTCTCCGGATTTTTCCGGGTTCCGGAATATCTGAACTATAAAAATTACGAATCGTTTAAAAATGGATTTGAGAACATGAAAGAACTCCGTTATAATAGGTTATGGCCGGATGTCCTCGGACAACAATACTGCCGGTGTCTTCATCTATTCGCGGACAAGTGCCGCCGATTGCGGGCTGCAAGACGGAGAAGCTGCCTTCACACTAACGCGAACTCTGTCCCAATGGGATTGGTCGCAAGAAGTGGCTCGCAGACATTCTCCGCCCTACACCCGGCAGAAAAAAATATTATTAAGGAAGGCTCCGGCCTCTTTATTTACTCAAAAATCAGCTCAAATACAATAACAGAACGTTTCGTCCTGAGAGCTATTGACCGTTCCTTTGGTCTTATCATTAACTGCGCTCTTCCGATCCGGCCACTGAAAAGGCTGTCCTTTACGGGAAACGCTCCAAGCGTAGACGAGCATTTTTCTGGCGATAGCGGTAGCGGCTTTCTTGGCTCC
>JAKJHH010000149.1:9694-10137 GCA_022703965.1 Verrucomicrobiota bacterium | reverse complement strand
CCCAAGTCCTGTTTGACATCTTTCATCCTCCGATTTTCTCCTAAATTTAGCACGCCTTCTTATCGGGGGACAATATAGAATCTGCTGCATTAGAGATAGAGCCAGACAAGGCAAGATCAATTCCAGACACGATGGTAAATGAAGAGAAGAAGATTACTGGATGTCGAGACTTTGAAATACTGCGTCCCGATATCAAGGGAATGCCTGTTATTAACGCCGCCGATTTTGGAATGAGTCCTGATGCCGCCGACAATACGCTTTTTTTCAATCTGGCAACTGAGCAGTGTCGCAAGGTTAATGCCGGAGAATTAATAATTCCGCCTGGAAAATACTATTTTGACAATCCCGTACCGGCTGTAGTTGAAAGCTGCAAAAACTTATTGATTAATGCTAATGGCGCGGAGTTCATCTGCCGTAATTCAAAATTTGGAACACATTTTTTC
>JAKJHH010000149.1:0-9684 GCA_022703965.1 Verrucomicrobiota bacterium | reverse complement strand
GAGTTGAGCTTAGAAATTTGATAATCGACTGGGATTGGGAGACGGTTCCGCTGGCAAGCCGAGTTAAAGTCCTTAATACTGATCCAGATGGTAAATTTACAGATCTGCTTTTTATGGACTATGAGAAATTTCCTGCCCCGGAGCTTCCTATGCATTACTTTGATAATCTTTTACCGGACAAGGGGCGCGTTGTTCTCAATTCCACCTTGCGCAATGGGGTCATCGGTGAGCTTAAATTGTCGAGGGAATGGCTTAAGGATAATGTCGTACGGCTTTATACTCAAAATCAGGCTGATATGGTTCGGAGGGAGTTTTTTCCAGGACGCCAATTCCGCCTGCGTCATTTCTTTAATGACCGTCAGGCTGTCAGACTTGAAAACAGTACTCATATAACTTTGAATCAATTGAAAATTTATTCTTTCCCAGGAGCAGGTTTTGGTTTTAAACGACAGGTTTCTCATTGGCAGTTGCTTGGCTGTGCCATTATTCCACGTCCGGGAACCAGTCGTCCGATAACGGTTTCCGGCGATCATTATCATATTTTGTACTCTGCCGGATGGTTCAAGCTTGAGGATTGCCATTTTGAAGGCGGCGGTGATGATATGATGAATATCAAAGGCGCACTTTGTTACGGCATAAGGCGTGTTTCGGAAAAACGTTTTGAAGTATTCAATATTCCGGAATGGCAAACTCAATTTGATCCAGGAAATCATATTGAACTTTTCAGCGGGAGCTTTGTTCCGCTTTGGAATGGGACTGTTGCTAATGCTGTCTGGGATAAAACGAAAAAAGCCTATGTCGTTGATACCGTGGAAAACTTGCCGGAATTTCCCGAACGCACCTTGTTGATAAATCATGATTATGCCTCTGATAATTTTATTATCCGCAATTGTACGTTTGTGGACGGGGAAGCACAGGGATTGCTGATTCAATCCTCAAACGGACTGGTGGAAAACTGCACATTCAGACAGATTAAGGGGCCGGCTCTACAGTTTAGTACAGGTTACTCAATCACCTGGCAGGAGGGACGTCCGGTGGACAATATAATTGTGCGCAATAATCGCATTGAAAATTGTAATTATGAGAACAAAAATAAATATGGACAGTCGGAAACGGTTTATGTCGGCATGTTTGGAACTATGGGACGTACTGATTATCCGGTGATGACCAACATTCTTTTTTCCTCTAATGAGTTTTATAATATTACCGGACTGGTGTTCAATATTAGTTCCGCCAAGAATATAGTCATCAGCAAAAACCGTTTTTTAAATACAGTCGATGCCAAATATAATCAGTTCGCCGGAGGAATCATGCTTCATCACACGTCAAATGTATTTATTGAAGGGAATACTTGGTCAACAAAGTGTCCTCCGCCCAAAATATACTTGGAGCAGGAGACTGAAAAACTGTGGTGGCATGATAATTCCATTTCAAGCGTGAATGAATAGCTTTTTATAGTGTATCTCAATCGTCTGTCAGAGGACATATATACCTTGGGCAGATGATTGCGTATAAGAGTTGGAATTGAGCTGGATGGTACGGATGGAGGGCTATTTACCGTGGGTGCATTTAATTACTCTGGCATCGGATTTGTTGATTTGAATTTCGGCAACTCCTCCAAGTCCTTTACCATGAAAAGTACCGAGGATTGTGAAGCAGTTTCCATTGTCAGTTACTTTCCAAGGTCTTTGCGTCAAAACTGTTTCTCCATATACAGACACAAGAATTAGTTCCGCAATTTTTATTGCTGTTTTCTCATTAAGCCTCAAATCTATTTGGGCTGATGGCTGTTCTTTTGCATCTTTAAGTTTAGATTCAGCACTGTATAAGCCGTTAAGTAGCAAAAAACTCAAAGTCGCTGCAATAAGAAAGTATTTACTTATCCGGATTGTATTTTTCATATGCGTGTAATTTTTCTAAATTGAAAAGGCGATCCGGCTTGTGCCGGATCGCCTTGAATATTGTATGGAAATAATACGATTAGATTCTTCTCATAAGGACGGTTACAACGCCCTGAACCTTTACTTCAGACGCGGAATAAGTCTGCGTTTTGAACTCAGGATTGGCAGGACGAAGTTCAATTTTATCTCCTCTGAGCGGGAAATAACTCTTGACTGTTGTTTCGTTGTTGACAAGAGCGACCACAATATCACCGGATTTCACATACTCGGTCTGTCTGACGACAATGATATCGCCGTCAAAGATGCCGAGATCGCGCATGCTTTCGCCGTTTACACGAAGAGCGAAAAGCTTTTTGGGATCTGTTTCGCCGATCAGAGACGGGTCGCAGTAGACTTCGCCTTCTCTGAGTTCCGGGCTGTCAACCGGCATGCCTGCGTTGATACGGCCAAGAAGCGGAACTGAAAGTGAAAACGACATGTGACGCGGACGCTTTTTAGGTCTCATGAGGCTTATGCTTCTGGCCTTGGAACTGCGCTTCAGAAAACTTTTCCTCTGCAGTGCTCTGAGGTGAGCAAAAACCGTCGATGTCTTGATCTTGAAGAAGTCAGCAATTTCGTATACTGTCGGAGCCATCCCCTGCTCTTCCAGAAAATTCTCGATAAAATCAAGCATCTTCTTCTGTTTGTCAGTTAAACCCTTCATGAAAAATCCCTCCCTTTCAAATTAACTATTACCCTTTCAAAGAACACACCAAAAATACGTCGGGCAATTAAGCCTGAACGGAGTCATCCTCATCCTTGAAGTCCAAAGCCTCAGACAGAAGATCAGTCCTGATCTGAGTGCTGGCAGCTCCCCCGAGCTCCCTGATTCTGGATGCTTTTTCGATCAGATTGCCTCTTCCGCTCTTCATTTTTTTCATAACTTCATCATATGATTCGGAAGATTGGCGTATTCTGGTTCCTAAAATAATTAGTTTGTCTATCAAATCATTGAATCTATCGTATAATTCACCTCCGATTTTAGCTATTTCCTTGGAATTGCGATTCTGCTTTTCGATCTTCCATATATAATCTACTATTTTTGCTGATGTAAGTAAAGTGGCCGGAGTGACTACGGCGACATTTTTTTTGAGTGCGTCTGAAAAAATCTCCGGTGACTCGTTTAAGGCGGAGGAAAAAGCTGATTCGAGCGGGATGAACATGAATACGAAATCAGGAGATCCGCTTACATGACTGTGATATTTTTTCGCAGAAAGTTCATTAATGTGTTTTTTTACTGATTGAACATGTTCCGCCAAGGCTGTAAGTCCGATTTCGCTTTCAGGTGCTTCGGCATAGCGGGCGTAGGCTGTCAGAGAGACTTTTGAGTCAATGACAAGTTTTCTGTCGCCTGGCAGATTCAGCACGACATCGGGAATCAGGCGTTTGCCGTCATTTGAGTCCAAAGACTCCTGAGCGGTAAATTCGATGCCTTTTCTGAGGCCTGCCGCTTCAAGGATGCTGTCCAGAAGCATTTCGCCCCATATGCCCTGACTTTTGTTCTGGCTTTTGAGGGCGTTGGCAAGTTTTACTGCGTCCTGTCCGATTTTGACGCTGCTCTCATTGAGTATTTTCATTTCTGAGCGTAAAGATGCAGCATCGCGCGCTGAGTCGCGTCTGGATTCTTCAAGCTTGTCCGAAAAATCCTTTAGTCTTTCATGAAGCGGCTTCATGAGGGACTCAACGGATTCCTTGTTGAGTTCATTGAATTTCCGACTCTTTTCCTCGAAAAGTTCAGACGCGGTATTTTTGAGGACTTCGAGAAGGTTTTTCCGTGCGTCATCGAGAACGGCCAGCTTTTCGGCTGCCTGAGTTTTTTCAGCGTTCAAAGCGGTGTTCAAAGCTGCGTTTTCAGCTTTTATTGATGCTGAGTTGTCGTTCATTTCGGCAATGCGGGCTTCGAGAGCGGAAAGAGCTTCTTCGAGTTTGAAAATCTGCTCATTTTTTAAAGGAAGCTGTGCGGCTGAATCACGCAGAATTGCGTTTTCCTTTATGTAAGTTTCCACACTGCCTTTCAGTTCTGTATTCAGCGCGGCGAGTTCAGAAATTTTCTGCTCTTTAAAGTTCAGTTTTTCTGTGGCTGAGGCTAGTGCGCTTTCGGCAAGGGAACGCTTATCCGCTTCGGCTCTTACAAGAGAACGGACTATAAAAAAAGCAGGAACCGCGACAAAAACGGCTCCCGCTGCAACTGATGTTATAAGTGTCAGGAACATTTCCGGCTCAGGGCTGGAACCAGATTCCGAAGACCAGAAATTTGCCGTCTACTTTACCTACGTTCATAGTGATGAGCGTATCATTCTGAATAGGTTCTTCCTTGTTGTCCTTTTTGACGACAGGAGCAAACTGTGCCTTCCAGAGATATACATAGAGGAAGCCCTGTGAGAGCTCGCCGAGATAAACTCTGTTCTTGTAAGGGCCGTGTTTTTCGTTAAAGACTTCCATCATTTTCTTAAAGTTGTCCTTGTTGATGGAGACCTTCATTTCATCTGTAAGATTGCGGCAGAAGAGAACATGATCATTTGTTTTCATGCCGCTGAGGATATCCTCAAGAGCTGCGTTTGCGAAAGTGCGGGCAGCGTCGGCATCATTTTTTTCCATTTTCTGAGCTTTGGTTGCGGGCTTGTCGGCAAGCGGAGCAGCACTTGTTGTGTCTTCGGGGGTGGAAGATGACATTGCCAAGGCGCTGAGAGGTGAAAAAGCGGCAGCTGCGAGAAGAGGCAGAGCAAGAGCAAAGGCATTGAAAACTTTCATTGTATCTCCTTATTTATCTTTGGTTAAGACCGGGAGAAGCACTGAGAAAACACTGCCCTTTCCCGGATAACTCGTTACAATAATACTTCCTTTATGGATTTCAACCATGCGACGGCTTAAAGTGAGTCCAAGACCGGCTCCCTCGAATGAGCTGGTCATTGAGGAGTCAACGCGATAGAAGTCCTTGAATATGTTGCGGCATTCCTTTTCGCTGATTCCTATTCCGGAATCCTCGAAGTCGATTCTGGCACAATGATTTACCTGATCGAGAGACAAAGTAATTTTTACATATCCCTTTTCCGTAAATTTAATAGCGTTACCAAGAAGGTTTATGATAACCTGACGCATCATTTTTTTATCGGCGTTAACAAAAATCTCACAATCTTTTTTAAAGGAAAGTTCCAGACCTTTCTTGAGAGCGATAGAGCGGAGCATTTCCATTGAAGATGCAATGAGCTCTCCAAGTTCAAATTCTGTCGGTTCCGCTTTGAGGACTCCGGCATCGATACGTGCGGTGTCCAGAAGTTCGGAAATCATTTCAAGCAGGTGTTCGGCGGCGGCAAGAATTTTTTCCGCGTAAACAAGAGCTTTCGCTGGGGGAAGTTTTGCGCTCCTCTGTATGAGCAGTTCAGAAAAACCGATGATGGAATTAAGGGGAGTCCTGAATTCATGACTCATATTGGCAAGGAAGCGGTTTTTATGTCTGTGAGCTTCCTCAAGCAGCAGGGCTTTTTCCTTTAGCGAGCTGTTGGCGGCATTCAGTTCATGACTGTGCGATTCGAGTTTTCGAGCCATGCGGTTGAAGTCCTCAACCAGAGCTCCGGTTTCGTCGTCTGGAAAACTGTTTACTGATACGCTGAGATCGCCGGAGCTGATGCGTCGGGAGGCAAGGCTGAGTTCATTCAGTACACGGCGGACAGTCAGGCTGTGCAGGACAAAGACAAGCAGAATGAAAAGAGCTGTCGCCAGAAAAAAGAAGAGAATGGAATATTTCAGACTGTTTGAATAGTAAAGATTCCGTTTAGCTTCCTGTTCTGCTATATTCAGTCTGGAGCTCATCATAGATTGGAGCAGGGCGCTCAATGACGAAAGACTTGTTCCGGCTTCTCCGAATGCCTCCTCTTTCATAAGAGACGCAAAAACATCATTTGAGTTGTGGTCATGAAACGCTGAATTTATTGAAGATACAAGCAGAAAGGTCTGAGAGTCCAGCGATTCTTTTATGCTTCGAGTCTCAGGATTAAAGTCCGTCATTGCGGATGCCAGTTCAGAGGAGCTTTGCGCAAAGGCATTTTTGGCTTCATGTACTTCACTCCATGCTTCATTGGCAGATGGACTTGCAAGCAGTTTGAAGATTTTTGAATTCAATGAGGACAGTTTAAAAAAAGCATCCGTCAAGGCATCTGTAAAACGAGTCTCGGTTTTGCTTAATTGGGTGTCTTTCCAGATTCCTGAGAAAGCGGTTTGAAGTATAAAGACACAGAAAAGGGCGAAGAGAATTCCATAAGTCCATATTGCCGCTTTGCGCAGTTTTGCATAGAGAGTTCTCTTCATTTACCGTCTCCTTGCGAGATCGGGAGCCGATAGCTGTATTCCGTTGCGTTTTCAGGTCAAAAAAGGATTCTGTTCCTTTGAATATATAGAATTTGAACCCTTTGCCGTGGGCGAAGTTGGCGTCGTTCTGATCGCTGCTCTTCAAGTCTCTTGCAAATTTTACAGTCCAGAGACCGTACTTCCATTCCGAGGACGCCATGACATCTGCAAGGCTTCCGGAGGGACTTCGCGTTCTGAAGCGCGGAACCAGCTCGCCTGAATAGGAAGAGGGGCATGAGAGAGTCCAGGGCAGTTCTCCTGAATCAGGACGTATGCCGGAAATGATGCCGCTTGATGAGTTCGGCGCGTAGGCATCTATTGCTCTGCCGGAGGGATCAGTCAAGGCGGCACGCCATATCCATACATCATAAGACGAGTTTTTTTCTGAAAGAGTCTCGATAATAATGGTCAGGGAGTCCTCCTTAAGCGAGCTTATCTGATATGAAGAAGTTTTCTGATCCCATATCCACGGGCTCTCAAGACGTGATTCGTCCTGATCCTTGAAAGAAACGGTCAGGTATATTTTTGAAGAATCCGAGCTTATACTTGCGTGAATAGCTTTGTCCTGCTCCGCGCTGAGCAGAAAAGGAAAGAGCAGGGAAAGAATTCCCGAAAGCATGCGGACTCGGATGCGCTTACTCGCTGAGGGGCAGATTAAGAAGCTTCTGCACCGAGGCAATAAGTTTTGCAAGCCGCACAGGTTTTTCAAGGATGACATCGGCATCTAAGTCTTCCAGTTGTTTTCTGATATCCTCGGAAAGGTGCGCGGACGCAACGATGACAGAGGTATCGGCTGTTTCGGGATTTTCGCGTATCAGTTTCAGGAAATCCATGCCGTTCATGTTAGGCATGCGAACATCAAGAATAATGAGGTCAGGTTTCCATGAACCGGCAAGCATTGCGCCTTTCATTCCGTCAGGAGCTTCTTTTAGCTCGTATGAACTGAAGGATTCAAGAGCATCGCGCAGAAAGAGGCGGAAGGCTTCGTCGTCTTCTACAAGAAGGATTTTCATTACAGGGGAATCGCTCTGTCTTGCGGGGATATCCAGTGAACGGCTTTCGGCGAATGAATTCAAGTCTTCGAGAGTAAAACGGAGATGACCTCCCGGGGTCGAACCGCCTTCAAGAAGGCCTTGTTTCACCCAGTTTATAATGCTTGAACGCGAAACGCCGAGATAAGCGGCGGCCTCATTCGTCTTGAGAATTTTCTTTTTCTCCATTATGCACTCAATCTTTGATGGAGCTTAAATATATACTGTAAAAGCTGCTTTCAAAATGAAGGCGGCATCATTTCAGAAAAGCAGTTTTAACGCGGCAATGGCGGCAAGCCACTGGACAGTGAGATCAAAATGTTTCTGCTGAATTTTTTTCAGGACAAAAATTCCGAGAATGGCTCCGACTGCAATGAAAGGTATCACCATCAAGTCAGCGCTGGCTGATTCCCATGTAATGCGTTTGTCCAGAGTGAATAGTCCGAGTTTGATTGTATTCAGGATGAATATATACCATGCGGCGGTTCCGACAAATTCATTCTTGGGCAGTTTCATGGCTAGAAAATATACCGCCATCACGGGACCTGCCGCGTTTGCCATTTGAGTCGCGAGGCCGGCTGTAAAGCCCATAATTGCGGCGAATGACCAGTGTTGAGGCGCTTCGGCATTGCCGTGCCTGTTACGCCAGAAGTGGAGTATCACCATTGACAACACTATTAGTCCGATAATCGGTTTCAGCTGCTCATCCGTGACAAGGTAGATTACGATTGAACCTGCCGCCAGTCCGCTGAGAGCCCAGGGCATAAGATGGCGGATCATTTGCCAGTTGGCGTCCCTTCTATAATATATAATGGCGGCGATGTCTGCCATTGCCAGCATAGGCAGGAGAAGTCCGGTCGAGGCTTTAGCCGGGAATACCAGCGCCATGAAGGGAACACAGAGGACTCCGATTCCCGGCAGTCCTGTTTTGCTGACTCCGACAAAAAAACCGCAGGCACAGAGTACAATCCATTGAAATGTTGAAATATCCTGAAACAGCATAAAGTACCGGGCTCAGTCTTCCTGTGAGTAAGCAGGACTGATGTCCTTGAGGTTGACTCCCGGCGCTCTGTACTTGGGATAAATCAAAGGAGCCAGATGGCTTGTTACGGCGTTGTGCGGACAGAAATTGTAGCATTTGAGACACTGTGTGCAGCGCCAGCCCCAGACAGGAACTGATGCCGTATCCTGCATCGTAATATTGGCTGTCGGACAGAACCGGACACATTCACCGCAGCCGTTGCATTTATGTGACTGCGCAAAAAACATTGAGCCTGTGATTCCGTAAGAGTATTTGATGAATGGACGCAGGAAGCGGTAGGCCATGTTGACAAAGAAGTTTTTATGCTTCCATTGACAGTTTCCTTCAAGACAGGAGTCCGCAAATTTTGATACTTCATTTTTTGCGGAAGCCGTAGATTCTACATTTGTAAGTTCGTCCGCGACATAAAAAATGTTCGAGGGCATAATAAGTTCATCTATTCCGTAAGGAGTGAATCCCTTGGATTCAAGCAGATTTCTTAAAGGTTCCTTTACAAGTCCGGAAACTCCAGCTTTTGTTGTTACGACGACAGCCGGATTGCCTGTATTTATTTTAGGTATTTCTTCCATCCACTCCCAGACAAAGACCGGGATTCCGAAGGAGTAAACCGGCATCATGAAAACGACCATGTCGCCTTCCACCGGACGCAGGAAGTTACCGGGAATAGGTTTGCGGATGACACTTATGTTTTTCTGTTTCATGGATGCGCAGAACGTTCTTACCGCATTCAATGTATTGCCGGTTCCGGAGAACCAGTAAACGTATATCCGCTTTATTTCCATTAAAAAACTGCCCGGCTGTTTTGCTTTTATCTTTTGATTAACATGAAACTTAATATAAATTACTCTGTATTTTTATTTTTCATATACAGAAAGGTGCTAAAACCAGATGATAGTCCGATTTTTCAATACAATGAGCCGTTCTGTCGAAGAGTTCAAGCCCATAAATCCGGGAAAAGCCGGGCTTTACACTTGCGGCCCTACTGTCTACAACTATGCTCACATAGGAAATTTCAGAGCATATACTTTTGAGGATCTCCTCAGAAGAACCCTCAAATATTGCGGCTATCAGGTAGTTCAGGTCATGAATCTTACGGATGTCGATGACAAGACCATTCGTGACTCCAAGGCTGCCGGACTTCCGCTCAGAGATTTTACGGAAAAATATAAAAAGGCTTTTTTCGAGGATCTCAAAACACTCAGAATCGAAGCTGCCGAATATTATCCAGCTGCCACGGATCACGTTCCTGAAATGATCTCTATCATACAGACTCTTTTTGATAAGGGCTTTGCTTATCAGGCGGATGATAAATCTGTGTATTTCTCCA
>JAKJHH010000148.1 GCA_022703965.1 Verrucomicrobiota bacterium | reverse complement strand
TTGGAAAGTATCGATACCTTCCCGCCTGCTCTCAGCAGATGCTTTCCGCTATTTTCATTGTTGATCTTCATTGTTTTGCCTTCCTGTTCGGGATTTCTTCAAACGGGGCATCCACCTGAAGAGACCCCTCCCTTACAAGCCTTTATTTCGGCAATCCGTGATAATAATTTAGGGGCTGATTGCAAAAAAGTCGAATTTTTCTTAAGTCTTACAGAAATATTATGACCCGTTCAGCCGCTGCGTCTGATTACAAAGATCCATCCATATGTTATAAATGCCGCAGTAGGAGCAAGTCCTGCAATAATAGGCGGAACATAACCCTGTTTCCCAAGAACAAGGAAGATATTTGTCAATACCTGATAAACAACTACGGCACCGACAGCAACCACAATCGAGAGAAATATACCGCTTCTTTCATTCTTTCCGGCAAGCGGAATACCAAGGAATACACCAAGGAAGCATGCCCACGGAAAAGCCAGACGGCTATAGAAAATCGTACTATAAACATCATGCAGAGATTCCGCCATATTCTTATTGGAATGTAGAATCTTGAAAATTGTCCATGATGAAAGATTATCCGGTTCCTTTATGGCGTTGAGTATCTCGTTAGGATACTCCGGTATTTCATCAATGGAAACCTTCATCGTTTCGATTTTCTCAGGATTGCCGGGAATATGGAACTTCTTGCTGTAAGGAGTCTTAATCACATCGGTGAAAGTCCATCCCACGCCTGGCGTAAAAACAGCTTCCCTTGCTCTCAAATCCCAGGCAAGACGCTGAATCTTCGGATTTGCGTCATCCATGCGGTACTGCTTAAGGATTACATCCTTCTGCACTCCGTTGACATCGAAATTATTAAAGAACCATATGCGGGTTTTATCGGAACTTTTGTACTGAAGCTTGCTGTAAAGCTCAACGTCATAATCAGGATACTGGACACGTCTGTAAGTCAGAAACGCTTCCCGCTCGGTATAAGGCACAAGTTGCTCGTTGAACCAGAAATTGACGAGCGTCACAATAAATGCCGCAAAATAAATGGAGCCCCCGCTTCGGATCAGCGAGATACCGGAAGCTCTCATTGCTGTGACTTCGCGATTTCTTCCGAAGTTCGCCATCGTATACATACAGGCGAGAAGAACGGAAATAGGAAGAATAAAGCGGATGTTGCCGGGAATCTTCAATGTAAAATACTTGACCATTACAGCAACCGAAGCCTTGCCCTCAAGGAGCTCGTTAAGGTCGCTGAAGATGTCCCCCATGATGAAAAGTATGCTGAAGGCGAGGAGGAGAACCGTGAAAGGTATCATGAATTCACGGAAGACATATCTGTCAAGAACAGGATATATCCCCACTTTTCTTTTTACATTTTCAATATATCCGGTCTTCATTAAATCTTTCGTGGATAAGTGTTAATTATTCAGCACCACCTGATCTGCAGGACTGTGCATCCACAATATATCCGGGCTTTTCAAAATAAAATCCCAGAATCTAACTCTGCCTGAACAAATTCAGGCTTCTATAAAAAGGGGCACCCTTTGGTAAGAATGCCCCTGCAAAAATCAAAGAACAAAGTCCTCAGATCTTCTTGGAACCGTGTCTCTGTGTACGACGCTTCTTTTCGCTGGGCTTTTCATAGTGCCTGCGGTTACGAAGTTCCTTCAGAGTGCCTTCCTTATCAAGTTTCTTCTTGAGTCTGCGAAGAGCTCTGTCGATCGGTTCGCCTTTCTTCAGTCTTACTTCTGTTGCTTCCATCTTTCTTCACCCCCTTCCGGGTTCTTGAGGTTTTATATTAATACAATTATACTTATTCGCTGGCGAATCCTGCTTCATCGGCAAGCATCGAACGAAGCTTGGAGAGAGCCTGATTCTGAATCTGACGTACGCGTTCGCGTGTACGGCCTATTTCCTGACTGACTTCTTCGAGAGTCCGCGGTCTGCTTCCATCAAGACCGAAACGCATCTTGAGAATCATTCTTTCGCGCTCATCGAGATCCTGAAGCAGATTCAGGAGACGGTCTACGGATTCTACGTCACCGAGAATTCTGTCGGGAGTCATCGCACCGCGGTCAGGAATAATATCCTGAAATTCGCCGTCTTCACCCTGCTGAATAGGATCGTGCAGAGAGAATGTACGGAGATCGGCAAGACGGAGTCCGGCAACGGTACGTTCGCTGAAGTCGAGATGTTCCGCAATTTCCGCGTCTGTGGGTTCGCGTCCGAGCTTTTCAGCAAGCTTCATACGAACGGACTTGATCTTGTTGATCTTGCCAGCCGACTGAACCGGAATTCGGATTGTACGGCTCTGATTCGCGAGAGCTCTGCGCATGGACTGCTTGATCCACCATGCGGCATAGGAACTGAATTTCGCGCCCTTCGCGGGATCGAACTTCTCTACAGCTCTCATCAGACCTATGTTTCCTTCGGAAATGAGGTCGAGGAGCGGGAGGCCGAGTCCTTTGAAGTCGTGTGCTATTTTTACAACAAGACGCAGGTTCGCCTGAATCAGGGTAGCTCTGGCCTCGTCGTGTTCAAACTGGTTGTATCCGTGAATCTTTGCGGCAAGCTCGACTTCCTGCTCCTTGCTGACGAGCGAAATCTGACCGATGTCCTGCATATAGACTTTCATCGTGTCATTTTTGGAGGTCGCGCCGCGATTCTTGGGATCGCGTTTCTCATCTTTTGCCTTGGCGTCCTTGGCGGAGCGCTTCTTTCTCGGAGTCTCATCGCTGAGATCGAGAGAATCAAGGTCTATATTTTCATATTCATCGCTGTCAAAATTTTCAGGAAGTTCCGGAAACTCTTCCTTGCCTGAATCTTCGTCGTCAGCTTCTTTTACAGGAGCTTTAGGCGCTTCAACGGGCTTTGCAATTTCAATTTCCTTTTTTCCCTTGCCGCCCTTAGCAGGCTTTACAGGCTCGACAGGCTCAAGTATCTTGACGGACTTCGAGCTTTTCGCAACTTTTTCTTCCTTGACAGGAGCAAGAGGCTTTACAGGTGCCTTTTCCTTTGATTTTTTTGAAAGAGCTTCTTCCTCAACAAAAACTTCTTTCTTGACTGCCTTGGCAGGAGCTGTTTTTGCGGGAGCTACAGGCTTAATATCCTTCTTAAGTTCCTTTTCAGGAGCCTTTGCAGATTTCTTCTCAGGCTTTGCGACTTCCTTCTTTGCAGGAGCCTTTACTGCTTCCTTCTTTATAGGAAGAGCTTTCTTAGGCTCGGGCTTTTTAGGAGTAGCTTTCTCAACTGTCTTAACGGCAGCTTTGGCGAGCGGCTTTACCGGAGCTTTAACCGGAGCAGCCTTAGCCTTATTATCCTTTTTTACAGGAGCGGAAACTTTTGCTGGAGTTGCCTTAACCGGAACAGCCTTGGACTTTGCCGCTTTTTCCGGTGCCTTGACTGCCTTTACAGGAGCTTTGGCAACTGCTTTCGCAGGCGCGGCCTTTTTCACGGGCTGAGCCTTCGCAGGAGCAGCTTTCACCGGTTTCGCAGGAGTCTTTGAGACCGCCTTGACCGGAGGAAGAGACTTTTTGGCAGGTGCAGGCGCTTTGGTCGCACTCGCCTTCACGGATGCCTTTTTAGATTTATCTTCAACAAGATTTCCCTTCCGGTCCTTGCTTTTTTCAGTCCCGGCTGTTTTTTTAATTTTCGCCATATATATGCAACTCTGTATGGTTTGTTAAGTATAAACTAAACGCAAAAGAATAATATACTCACTGCAATGGAAAAGTCAAGAAAAAGCGCATTGAAAAAAAGCTGGACAGAAAGGATTAAGCAATGGTTTGCAAATCCTCTCGAACCTTCATTCATGGCTGATACGGAGATCTTTCCGGCGGCGGCACTCCTGCTCCGATTCTTCTCGGGATCGGGAAAAAGCTGTGCGCTCATTGCCCCTTCCCTGCCTGATGCGGAAGAAATCACAGCTTCAATCAAGGAACTTGCGAACCTGAGCGGCATCGGGGAAGTCCCGTTTTTCTTTCTGCCCGAAATCTCCGCAGGTGCCGGAACATATATTCCGGGTAATGAAGCTATGCGCTCCAATACGGTAAACGCTATTCTCAAAAATAAAGCGCCCGCAATATACATCGGCAGCATAGAAGCCATGCTGGCTCCTCTGCCGCCGCCAGACGATGCCAGTTCCGGAGAAATCATCCTCACCAAAGGAAAAGATTATTCCTTTTCAGAGCTGCTCAGAAAACTTACCGACATGGATTACGACGATGAAATCGAAGTCTCGTCTCCAGGCGAATTCGCGCGGCGCGGCGGCATAATAGACATATTCTCTTTATCAGATTCCCGTCCTGTCCGCGTCGAGTTCTTCGGCGACACAGTGGAATCCATACGTCATTTCTCCACCGTAACCCAGCTTTCAAACGGAGAAATCAATTCCTACACAGTCTCTCCCAGAAGCGGTTCAGCCAACAAGGACAGCGGCATAGATTTTTTTGACTATCTCCTTAGGATCAAGGCATCTCTCTGTTTCCTGCATCCTGCCAGAACCGAAACTCATCTTGAGAAATATGGAGACCTTACGGCTCCGAAACGTTGGCATGACATAAGGTATTCAACAGCCGGAATCGACAAACTCAACCTTCTCGACGCTGCCGAAACTGCCGCCATCCCCGAAGCCGTTCCGGCAGGCATATATCCGGCATCAGCTCACATAACGGGCAGCCTTCCCCTCGGAATAAGCGAAGGAAATTCCGAACTTCTTCGCCAGATGGTCGCCTCTCAACTTGCGCAGTGGCTTGACAGCGACACCGAAATCGTTCTCACTGTCTCCGACGAGCGCAACATGCACCAGATATCCGAATGGTGCAAAGCACATAAAATCGACCTTTCCGCCATCCATACCGTCACAAAGAGAATTTCTTCAGGATTCATCATTCCTGAGATCAATCTTGCTGTCATAACCGAAAAAGAACTTTTTCCCTCCGCCTTCAGAAAGAAGGTATTGCGCACTCAGGAAAGCTCAGGCAATGGAGCCGCCGAAGAAAACGCCCTCCTTGCAGATCTTGATGAGGGAGATTACGCAGTCCATATCACTCACGGAATCGGCATATTTAAAGGAATCCGCGAAATCGAAACCTGCGGAGTTCTTCAGGAGTCGATTGTAATGGAGTTCGACGGCGGCACCGAAATTTACGTCCCCGTATGGCAGGCGGATCAGGTAGGACGCTACATCGGTGCCGGAAGCGCATCTGTCCAACTCAGCAAAGTCGGCAGCAAAAAATGGGCTAAACAGAAAGCCGAAGCCGCCAAGGCAGCCAAGGAATTCGCAGGCGACATGATAAAAATACAGGCCGCTCGCTCGGCATCCCCCGGCTTCAGCTTTCCACCGGACAACCTGGATCAAAAAGCTTTCGAGAACTCTTTTGAGTACGACGACACCCGTGACCAGTCAAGAGCAAGCGCGGAGATCAAAAACGACATGGAAGCAGACAAACCCATGGACAGACTCCTCTGCGGAGACGTCGGTTTCGGAAAAACCGAAGTCGCAATGCGCGCCGCCTTCAAATGCATCTCAGCCGGACGACAGGTCGCAATCCTAGTTCCTACTACAGTACTTGCACAGCAGCACTTCTACAGCTTCACCGAACGTTTTGCGGAATATCCGGTTATTGTCGAAATGCTCAGCCGCTTCCGTGACAAGAGCGAACAGCGCGAGATCATCAAGCGTCTCAAGGAAGGCTCCATTGACATCATCATCGGCACCCACAGGCTCATTCAGGGAGATATTGAATTTAAAGAGCTCGGTCTTGTCATCATTGATGAAGAACAGCGTTTCGGAGTCGAACATAAAGAAAAATTCAAGCGACTCAGAACTCTTGTCGACGTTCTGACAATGACTGCAACTCCAATCCCGAGAACTCTTTACATGTCCATTGCCGGCATCAAGAATCTGAGCACCATCACCACAGCCCCCGGCTTGAGACTCCCTGTTCAAACTGTTGTGGCTCAACACGACAACGAAATAATCATGTCCGCAATCAGACGTGAATCGGCACGCGGAGGACAGGTCTTCTACCTGCACAACCGTGTCGGTACAATTGAAAAGTGTCGCGATACGCTTCAAGCCATGATGCCGGATATCCGCTTTGGAATCGCTCATGGCAGAATGAAAGAAGATGAACTTGAGGAAGTTATGGCATCCTTCATGGAAGGAAAAATGGATGTTCTGATCTGCACAACCATCATCGAATCCGGTCTGGACATCCCGAACGCCAACACAATCATTATTGAAAGAGCCGACCGCTTCGGACTCGCCGAACTTTATCAGCTAAGGGGACGTGTTGGACGATGCTCAAGACAAGCCTACGCCTACTTGCTTCTGCCTCACCAACATATACTTACAGGAGACGCGCGCAAGAGAATCTCAGCAATACGCCGTTATTGCAGTCTCGGCTCAGGATTCAAACTTGCCCTGCGCGACCTCGAAATCCGAGGTGCCGGAAATCTGATCGGACATGAACAGAGCGGTTACATCAACAATGTCGGCTTCGATCTCTACTGCGCCATGCTGCGTGATGCCGTTTCATCAATGAAAGGACTTCCCGGCAAAGCAGTTAAGCCTGAAATAAGAATCCCGTTCCTTCGCTTCGGCTTAAGCAAAAATGAAGATATTCTTTCAGCCTGCTTCCCTGCCTCTTATATCAGCGCGGAAAGACTGCGCATGGATGCTTATAGAACACTCGCATCCGCCAGCGGTTATTCAGACATCAGACAGCTTGAAGAATCCCTGACAGACAGATTCGGAAAACTCCCTGAAGAGGCAAGACACATGCTTGATTTTGAACGCCTTAGAATCGCCGTCATGAAAACCGGAGCCCACTCCCTCTCTATCTCCGGCAATAAGATTTTACTCGAAAAAAACAACGGCATTCTACGAATAAACGGCAGGATTCCTATCCTTGATGAGAAGCTGAAAGCAGAGGAAAAACTGAGAATTATTCTTGAGATTGCAATAAGTCTTGAGCCTGCCAATTCTGCAAAGACTTCTATTTAAAGAAATTAACTACAAATTTTTCATTTTGTGAGTCTCATACATTGAAAGTTCAACACCAACAGATTAGATTAAAGTCTTTGATTTGCAAAAAATTAATTTTTCCTGAAAAAGAAATGCAGGAAGAAAGGACAATATTAAAATGACGAAGAGAGATCTGGTAGTAAAAATTTCAACAGAAACAGGCCTGACACAGAGCGACATCGCAGTTGTCGTCCAGAAAACACTTGACTACATGGCGGACGAACTTGCAGCAGGCAGAGACATCGAACTCAGAAACTTCGGTGTTTTCGAAATCAAGACACGCAAGAGCCGCAAGGGCCGCAATCCGAACAAGCCCGAAAACGAAGTCGTCATACCTGAGCGCATCGTTGTAAAGTTCCGCGCCGGGAAAGAGCTCAAGGAACGCGTTGAAAAGCTTGTCGCAGGCAAGTAAGTTCCGGCTCATCCCTTTCCAAATACAGAGCCTTGCGGTCTATGCCGCCGGGCGCGTTTTTTTATAAGAGCTAATTTCAAAAGTACTTTTCGACAGATTTTTAATGAGTTTTTACGAGGGTTTTGCTGTTTTTTGCGAGTTCTGTCGTAGCAGCGCTACGTCAAACGAGCAAAGGGCAGCAAAATACCGGAAAAAACATTAAAAAACCGAAATACTTTTACAATTAGCTCATAAGTCATAAGAGGTTAAAAATGTCATTCAAGTCAGCACCGCCTCCGGGAACAGCCGATATATTCCCTGCGGAAGTAGCCTCATGGTACCGCCTCGAATCCGCCGCACGCAAAGTTTTCTCTCTCTACGGATATGGAGAACTCAGAACACCCGTTTTCGAGTACACCGAAGTCTTCAAAAGAGGCCTGGGCGACGATACGGAAGTCGTTCAGAAGGAAATGTATACCTTTGAAGACCGCGGAGGCCGCAGCCTTACACTCAGACCGGAAGGCACAGCAGGCGTCATGCGCGCCATGCTCAATACTGAAGTCATGAACGGAATCGAACAGAGAGTCTTCTACTCAGGCCCGATGTTCCGCGGAGAACGTCCCGCAGCCGGACGCCGCCGCCAATTCCATCAGATCGGAGTCGAAAACGTCGGACGTATGGCTCCGGAACTGGATGCCGAATGCATTGCGATGCTCATGCACTTCCTCGAAGAATGCCAGATCAGCGGCTCAAAACTGATGATAAATACCAGAGGCGCAATCGCCGACAGAAAACCTGCGGAAGACGCGCTCAAACAGTATTTTACTCCTTTTATAAGCTCTATGTGCGATGACTGCAAAAGCCGTCTCGAACGCAACGTCTGGCGCATCCTCGACTGCAAACAAGAACAGTGCCAGAATCCCATAAAAAACGCTCCTGATGTAGTGAATTTCTTCAGCGAAGAATCCAAAAACTACTTCAAGCGCGTATGCGAAACCCTCCGCAATGCCGGTATCGAATTCACTGTCGAACCGCGTCTTGTCAGAGGCCTGGACTACTATGTGCACACAGTCTTTGAAATCAGCCACAGCGGACTCGGTGCCCAGAATGCCATTGCCGGCGGCGGACGCTATGAGCTCTACCTGCCTGACAACAACAAACCCGTTATCGGCGTAGGTTTTGCGGCTGGCATGGAAAGACTTCTCATGGTTCAGGAAGCTTTGAAAGTAAGTCCCCCGGAAGACCCCTTCAAGGTTCCGGTCTATTTGATATCACTCGGACAGGCAGCCCGCGACTTCAATATGAAATTCGCAAACGAACTCCGCAAAAGCGGAATCCCCGTCATCGCTGAAGTCGAGGACAAAAGCATGAAAGCACAGATGCGCACGGCCAACCGCATCAACGCTAAATTCGTGCTGATATGCGGAGACTCAGAGCTCCAGCAGAATATTCTCGTCTGCAAAGATATGTCATCCGGAGAACAGAGCAATCTGAGCCCTGGTGATGCCATGACATTTCTCAAAGGCAAAATCTGAAGAACAGAGAAGCTTCCGCCGCAAAACGGAAGCTTCGATTAATTATTTTTAGGTTAAGAACTTTCATTTTAAGCAAAACTCTGTTATATTCATAAGTTCTCTTAATATAAAAAGAAATGAAGAGAGCAGGAGCAATTTAATGATTAAGAAGAAAAATCTCATTTTCCTCGGACCTCCAGGAGCAGGCAAAGGAACTCTTTCTGAAGAGCTTCTCCGTCAGGTGAAACTTGCACATATATCAACCGGAGACCTCCTCCGCGCCGAAATCAAAAACGGCACAGAACTCGGAAAAAAAGCCAAGGAATGCGTCGACAACGGTAAACTCGTTCCCGATCAGGTTGTTACAGACATGGTTGCTGAACGCCTCAAGAACAGCGATTGCAACGCAGGCTTCATCCTCGACGGTTTTCCGAGAACTGTTCCACAGGCAGAACTCCTCAAAGCCGAACTCAGCAGAATCGGCAAGAAAATTGATTGCGTTGTATATTTTGCGGCATCCGAAGAACTCCTTCTCGAACGCCTTACTTCACGCATAACCTGCCGCAAGTGCGCAAAAAACTACAACAAAACCTTCCTGCCTCCAAAACAGGAAGGCCTCTGCGATTCATGCGGCGGCGAACTCTATCAGCGCCCCGATGACTCACTCGAAACCGCTAAAAAACGTCTCGAAGTATATAACACACAGACAGCTCCGCTGATTGAATTCTATAAGAAGGAAGGCCTTCTTATGGAGATCGACTCCGCCCTGCCAAAACCGGAAGCTGCTAAAAATCTTTTAGCAACACTTAACTAAATGGCCAGAGAAGAATTCATAGTCCATACACCTCGAGAAATCGAGGGAATACGCAGAGCGGCGGCCGCCGCCGCATACGTCCGCGAAAAAGTCGCGGAACTCGTCCGTCCCGGCATGAGCACACGGCAGGTCGACGAAATGGCAGATTCTCTCATTCAGGCTCAAGGCGGCAAACCTGCATTCCTCGGTTATCATGGATATCCGGGATTCATATGCATATCGGTTAATGATGAGGTCGTCCACGGCATCGGACGTCCCGACAGAATCCTGATGAACGGCGACATAATAAGTCTTGACATCGGTGTCGATCTGGACGGCTGTATCGGCGACACTGCAAAAACAGTCATCGTCGGAAGCAATCCTTCTCCTGATGTCGCAAGACTTCTCGAATTCACCGAAAAATCCCTTCTTGCCGGAATAGCGGAAGCAAAAGTCGGCAATCA
>JAKJHH010000147.1:336-10271 GCA_022703965.1 Verrucomicrobiota bacterium | reverse complement strand
GGGCAAGGATCATTCCGGTAAAAAGCGCTACCGTCGCCGTAACTCCAAGGCTCTTGAACCCGGCAAGATACATTTGACGGCTGACCTCGTGACGGGCTTTTACGCAGAGTGGGATGAACATGAAGGCTTCGAGAACCATCAGAAATCCGCGACCAACATCGCGGGTATATACGATCACCGTCCGCCCCAGCAACGTGAAAGGATTCGACGTCGGCGGAAAATAATCCGGCTCATGCGGTATGAACATCTGAAAACCACCACTCTCTTTTGTTCAAATTCTGTTTACTTTGTACCTGTTTATCTAAAAATCAAGGCTCCAGAAAAGTCTTGTCGAGCTTTCTCTGTCATCTTCCGGTGAAAAACAGAGAATTCCAAAGAAAATTTCTCTCTCTGTCCTCTCTTCTCCATCCTTCCAGGATGCGTTATAAAAGGGAGCAAGCGAAAAGCGGGAACCGTTTTTATTCTCATGATGACGGACAAGTCCCCAGAGAAAATCCCATGCAAAACCGTCCTTGTTCCCATTGTATTCATATATTGTCCAGAGCGGAGACCAGTTTCTGTCTATCACTTTGAAATCGCGCTGCGGCCAAATGTCAAGAACTTTGAGTTTTACGTCATCGCCCTTCTCCGCATAGGACGCAAAAGGCCAGAATCTCCTGTATAAATCAGTTCTGACTCCTTTTTTATTCCACTGCAAATGAGTCCAATAGAACGGCAGAATATAATAACTCCGCTCAAGTCTTTCGTCCCCGCGATCCTCTTTTGCCACCACAATCGGCCACAGGACTGTCTTGTAATCCCCGTCCATCCTGCGGCTTTGTCCGTAAAACGGGAAAGCATAAAGCTGATAATCGCCCTGATTTTCGAGATTTCTTCTGTATATGAAAAACGGCCACGGAGCCGTCAGCTCGTATCCGTTTTCAGGCGCAGTTCTCTGCTTGAAGAGAGGCCAGAGCACGCTCCAGCTCACAGAATCGTTCGCAGTGTTCTTTCCGGTAAAAGGCCAGAACATCCACCCCTCCTCCGGCTTTTTGGGATCAAGAGAACGCGAGTTATGCACAAAAGGCCATAAGTAGGACTCGTTAAACTGCTCATCATACTTATGATTATATGCATAGAACGGAAAAATACGACACTTGTCCATATTTTTTCCGCGATCCATATTTACAATCGGCCAGACATACGCCTCTCCGCTGACATCATTCTTCGAGGCTTCCCAGTAAAGCGGAAAGAGCAGGAAAAACATCTTATCATAACCGACAATGTCCTCGGTCTCTCCGTAAACCGGAAAGAGACACCAGTAAAAACCGCCGTCACGTTTGTCTCCGCTGAACCACACGGGAATCAAATGATAAGAACTGCGATTGTCCGCTCCGCGCGCATTGAAATAAAGTAAGACCCAGCAGTAATTTGAATGCCATGAGTAACGCCAAGCACTCAAAGGCCAGATAAAATCATTCTCTTCAGTTCCGGAAAATATCTCCTGGCTCCACAAGGGACGAAAAGCTGTAAGTGTTCTGCCCCCCTGCCCCGACTCCCTGTATTCAAAAAGCGGTCCCAACGCACGATAGCGCGGTTCTCCATCAGGAGATGTCGAAGCTGTCTCAACCGTATAGACAGGCGGAATTTCAGGTATGCTTCCGGCATAGCCAGACAAGCAGAGCGCTCCTAGAAAAAGCAATGCAAGAATGAATTTAAATGATCTTATTCGCATTATTTTCCGGCTCCGAACCGGTTTCTCATTTAAAAAGGTCTTCAACTTCCGACACAAGCTTGTCGGCAAAGTTGATGCCCTTCTGCATGATCTTTTTGGAAGTCTTATCCAGAAAATCCTTGTCTTCCTCTGTAAGACTCTTGGCGGTATTGACTATTACCGGAATATTTTTTACCGCGTCCGGCTGTTCCATTTTCCAGCGGAGGAAGTCAAATCCGTTTTCCTCGGGCATCATAAGGTCGAGGACTATCGCATCCAGAGTTCCCTGTACGGACAAAATAGATTTTGCTTCTTTTACCGACAGGCTCACGAAAACCTGAAATCCTTTTCTCTGAAAGATTATCTGGCTGAGACGCAGCAGAGTATGTTCATCATCTATAATGAGAATCTTTTTCTGGGACATCAGACAACCCCTTTCCGGCACTTTGAGTTTAGTCTGATCCCAATATACACTTTGCCAGTGCATTTTTACAGTAATATTAGAGATATGTTTTTCTTTTTTATTGCAATTCCTTGCTTTAAAGCCCTTCATGATTTATTTTTTCTGACTGTTCAGCTTTAACTGTAATTTTATGGGTATTCTTATGAAAGCATGTGCATTGAACGATCTGAAGGAACGCGGTTTCATCTACCAGTTGACCGACGAAGCTACTACGCGCCAGCAACTCTCTGCCGGATCAGTTACTTTTTATGCAGGGTTTGACCCGACCGGCAACAGCCTCCATGTCGGACACCTCCTCCCTGTCATGGCTATGAGACGTCTTCAGAAGTATGGACATCGCCCCATCGTTCTCGTCGGAGGCGCTACCGCTCTCGTGGGCGACCCCTCGGGCAAACAGGAAGCTCGTCCCATCCTTACAAAAGAAAAAGTTGCTGAAAACGCAAACTGCCTTAAACAGCAGCTCGCCCATTTCATATCGATGGACGACGCCATTTTCGTCAACAACGCCGACTGGTTCAAAGATCTTCTCTACATCGACTTCCTTAGAGACATCGGCTCACGCTTCAGCGTAAATAGGATGCTCGGCGCCGAATCCGTGAAAATGAGACTGGAAACAGGCCTCTCCTTCCTCGAATTCAACTACATGATACTTCAGGCTTACGACTTCCACGTCCTCAACCGCGAATTCAACTGCACCATGCAGATCGGCGGTCAGGATCAGTGGGGCAATATCGTCTCCGGTATCGACCTCATTCGCCGCATGAGTCAGAAGGAAGTCACCGGTGCCACCCTCCCACTCCTCATGAACAGTCAGGGGCAGAAGTTCGGCAAAACAGTCGCCGGGGCAGTCTGGCTTGATAAAAACAAAACTTCTGTCTTCGATTACTACCAGTTCTGGCGTAATTGCGACGACTCCGACCTCCGAAAGCTTATGCTCTACTTCACCAGCCTTCCGGTCGATGAAATACATCGTCTCACTGCCACTACCGACTCCAAGGCACTCAACAGAGCCAAGGAAATCCTCGCTTTCGAGGCCACATGCCTTGCTCACGGCAAGGACGAAGCTGCCAATACATTCATTGCCGCCGGAAGCAAGTTCGGCTTTGCCGATCCTGAACTCAAAATTGAGACCACAAGCTCAATCACAGCCGTCAAAGCAGATCAGGCAAGTCTCAGCGCAGATCTGCCTACATATTCAGTTCCGGAAGCTGCTATTGCCAACGGCCTCTGGATAGTCAAACTCCTCACCGATTCAGGACTCTGCAAGTCGGGCGGAGAAGCCAGACGTCTCATTCAGGGCGGCGGCGCATACATTAATGAAACTCGTGTCGAGAATGCGGAACTCAATCTTCAGCTTTCTGATTTCAAGGACAAGTTCATCATCCTTAAAGCCGGCAAAAAGAATATCCGCAAAATCGTCATCAACTGATAAATTCACAAACAGTGTTTTCATACATATGTCAAGCTTTTCTTGAAAACAGAAAAGCTTGATATATATTATATGTGTCAACAAACCACTAAAGAACTAAAGAAGAGGCAGCACAATGGACGAGAAACCCGAAATAATGACACTTGAGGAAGTCGCCGCCTATCTCAGAGTTTCCGAGCGCACCGTTTACGAATGGGCACAGAAAGGCGAAATCCCCGCCGGAAAAATCGGCACTGTCTGGCGCTTCAAACGCAATGAAATCCAGGAATGGGTTAACAATAAAATCTCCATCAGCGGCGTTGTCCATAAGGACAGCCAGCCTGTTTTTCTGAAGAACGTACTTACTCCCGAGCGCGTCATCACTCTTTCATGCAAGAAAAAGAACGACGCCCTTGAAGCTCTTATTGATGTCATGGCCGCCTCACAGGAAGTCAAGAGCCGCGACGAACTTGCCGACGGCATATACTACCGTGAAAGCCTTATGAGCACAGGTATCGGAATGGGTATTGCTGTTCCGCACGTCAGACTTGCCAGCATCAAGGACATCATTGCCGCAGTCGCAGTATGTCCCGAAGGCCTCACCGATTACGAATCCATGGACGGACAGCCGGTCAAACTTATATTCATGATAGCCGCCAGAAAAGATCAGCAGGCACAACACCTGAAAATTCTTGCCTCTATCAGCTCATCTCTCAAGGACGGCACATTGAAGGATGCCCTTCTCAAAGCCGACAGCACCGCCAAGTGCTACGAACTCCTGACCCACTGAGCCTCTCAATTTCGGGGATGTAGCAACACCGCATCCCTGAAATAAACTCACAGCCATCCCATAAGAAAGTAAAATGCGAAGCATTTTAACAGAGTGCAGGAATTCATTCCAGCCAGCCGAGCGGCGGCAGAGCGATTTTCTTCCTCTCAGCCGCTTGTTCTGAAAATACCCAACTCCAATTTTTGTGTTTCGCAAAAGCTTTTCATTATAAGTTCAAAACAAGCTGTTTCAGTCAGTTTTTCCAATTGACTATAGCATGATACTGAAATAAACTATCTTATTGCTCGGAATACTCCACAATATAAACTTTCGCATCGGAAGAAAGTTTTTCCATTTCATCCAGCATCAAGTCAAGAGACCATTTCTTCGAGCGATTCCCGGAACCTGATCCTATCACAGGAAAAGCAAGAGACTTAAATCCCTTATGATTGACAATTTCGATAGACAAGCGCACCGATTGACGGACAGAATATTCAGTTGCAATCCAGCATAAATTTATTCCTGCCTACATGGATTATCGCCTTGTACGGCAATGTTCCAGCACTGGTATACTCCCTGCGCTTCGTGAATATCCAACTAGGCTGAAGCATTGCTCAATTTTGTCATATCACCAGTGGCGTGGGGAGTAGCCGAGTTCGGCGGAAATGCGGTCGCGGAGACTGTAACGCGGATGAGTCGGCAGGAGTTTGTTTCTTGTCAGGCCCCAGGCGATGCCGTTTTCTTTGTCGGCAAAGCCCTCGGCTCCGGCGGCACCGCCGTGACCGAAAATCCTTGCGGATTCACCTTGGAGATTCTGCAAGGCATAGCCCATACCAAAACATTCCCATGTTCCCTGTGGAGGCAGAGGATCGTCCTTTGAGCGGCAGAGAGTCGAAGCTTTTTCCACTGTTTCAGGCTTGAGAAGACGAACACCATCGACTTCACCAATAAGCGAGGCGTAATGACGGGCAATACTTAAAGCGTTTCCTACGCCGTTTGCGGAAGGCACAAATCCATGTCGGATCTCATCACAACCGATGAAGACCGTATGCCATGTTGTGGGCTCGGGCAACTTGGAGAGATCAAGCTTAATCATACGGGCATCCGCTTCGGCATTTGTCCCGAAGAAAAATGAATCGATTTTGAGAGGAGCAAAGACCTCATCATGAATTATCTGACTAAAGGATTTTCCGGCGGCACGTGCGGCGGGTTCTCCAAGCAGCCATGCGTAAGTAACTGGATGATAGCGACAAATTGTTCCGGGCGTCCATGCGGGCGTCATCGAGGCAACACGACTGCACATCAGGTTCCAATCGGCCTGTTCGGGATAATTTGAAGGAGGAAGCTCAAAAAGTGCCTCCCGATGAGAAAGCACCTGCCAGATGCGGATATTTTCCTTGCCATTGCAGGCGAATTCAGGCCAGAGATCGGCAAGCACGGTGTCGTATGAGATTATTCCTTTTTCGACCAGACGATGAAAGGCCGTCGCCATTATCCCCTTCCCTACGGAAAAGACAGGAAAGAGTGAATTTTCATCCACTTTTTTCGAATGAGATGCATCCGTATAACCTGAAACAAGGCTCAAAACAGGCTTGCCATGCTGATATATAGCGAGCTGAATACCGCATTCATTGCCTTTTTCGACTTCGTCGTCCATTATATTCTGCAAAGCGGCGACAGTTGCCGCATTCAAATTCAGATTCTTCATAAAGTGCTCCGGCCTTCATATAAATTTCCATTCAAGTTAGCCCATGCAAGGCCTTTCATCAAATCCCAAATGCTAAAAAAGTAAATTTGAAAAGGCAAGTGAAGAATATATATTGCTTGACCATACTGCAAGGGGGAAAATCGATTTGTTAATCTCAGCTATAGTCGTCATGTCGGGCTGGCTCTTACACAGCCTTTACAAACTTTACAAAACACGGAGCTCATTTTCAAGCTTCAGCAAGAAACAGAAATTTGAGCTGGGATTGAATATCTTTATACCCGTTTCCTTGATTATGCTATTCATCTTTGGAATACTAATTGACGATTCAGGAGAACCAGATCATAGCATCCCCGCCCTAGTAGGTATTCTGATATTTTACACGTCGATTCTGCTGCTTCGAAAGCATCAAGTAACCACAATACTGCTTAGCATTCTGCTTATAGGAATTGTATTCGGACTTGTCTACATGAGCTGGCACAGCAGTCAAGATTTTTCAACTGCAAACGAAAAATACTACAAGCAGATACTAGAAACCTGCCGAACCGCCATCAAGCAAGGAAAAGCTGAAGCATACGGAGAAAAACTCCGAGAGATTTTATACAATCATGTTGCCACCAATAGAAGCCGCATTCTGGAAAAACTCGACTCAGAAAGCAAAGTCTTTCTCCAAAACGGAGCATTGGAAAAATGATAGATGCAAATTTCCTAATTAAGCTCCTTGCGGCTGGCATACTTGCTATAATGCCATTCATAATCATCTGGGCAAAGCAAATCTCCATACTCCAGAAAATACTTGTAACTCTAAGCCTAATATTAGGAATATTACTCCTCTTTCAATCCCTTATTTTAACCCCAAGAACACACTATATGTTCATATATACAAGAATGGGCATGCAAGATTTGTCTTCACTATTGCAAGACAAGACAGCTTCACAAGAACTGAATACTATTATCTGCAAACATTTAGCTACAAATGAATTTTCAGAATATGATTTCAGTTCTGATCTAAGAGCCCTAAAAGAGAAAATCATGCTACCGAATTCCACGAACGAAACGGCAAAGCCGTCCTCGCCTTCTGAAAAACCAGAGGCGGCTCAGTAAAGCAGACATATCAATCTTTGTTCTCAAAAGCCATCAAAAAACTATGAGAGAGGCACCAGCGCACTCATCCACTGCGGACGCGGCCGGTGTCCTGCAGGATGCGGCCTTGACGACGATAGAGCGACGGGCCGACACCATATGTCTGTTTGAAGAATCTGGAGAAGTGATAGCGGTCGCAGAAGCCGCAAAGCTCAGCAATTTCCTCAATAGTCATTTCTGAAAAATGGAGTTTTTCACATGCCAGCTCAAGACGTTTGCGTCGCAACCATTTTTGAGGGGAATCGCCCATTTCCTTTTTGAAGAGAGCGAGAAAGCTGTTTACACTCATGCCGATCTGTTTTGCAATTGATCTATTGGAGGCGGAGGAATCGGAATTTATAATCTCAAAAGCCCGGCTGATTCTGGGATCATACTGTTTCTGGATCGGAACAGTTCCAGAAGGCAAACTCAGCAAAGACTTCATAAGCAGAATCCGTATTCTAAAATCAGTGTCCCATGATTCGCGGTTTCTGAGGAAACATAAAGCCGTTTCAGCAGCAAGAGAAAGGAGAAGTTCATTCTTCAGACGAAAAATACCTGTACTGACATCGGAAAGCGGGGCATCGGCAGAAAAATGAACGTAAAAATGCTCTGTCATTGCCTCTGTCCAACTGTCGTAGACGGTGGAAGGCGCCATGAGATATACTGAATCAGGACTCAATTCAATACGCTTGCCGGAAATACGAATAAAAGCACCGTTCCGCTTGTTCCAGTAAAATCTCCAGTAAGGTGCGGAAACGCAGTTCTGCTCCCAATCCCATTTTTTTTCTCCACCCAGAGTAACACAGTCACAAAGGTGAATATTTACATTCATAACACTCAAACACCCTCTATAGCAATCAAAGTCTTTGTGTTAATATACACAAAAACAGGGATGAAATCTATTCATTGAATCAAGTTTTTGTGCTATTATTTAAGAAACGAAAAAACGAGTCCTGCAATGGAGGAGAAAATGGCACGGCAGTCCACGCGCAAACTTTTTACCTTGATTGAACTACTGGTTGTCATTGCGATCATCGCGATACTTGCCGCAATGCTTCTTCCAGCTTTGGGAAAGGCGAGATCAGCGGCAAGAGCTTTATCCTGCCTATCCAATCTGAAGCAGCAGGGACTGGCACTGGCCTCATACTCAAATGACTATGACGGATGGCTCCTGAGCTGCGACAGTTATACGACATCATTTTATTTCGGCTGGAAAACTTATATTGCGCCGTATGTGATGCAAAATTTTAATCCATATCCCAGCGCCAGCAATATCAAGTGGGCCAGGAGCGGAATATTCCTTTGTCCGGACTGGACGGAAATGGAGCTGGTAGGCAACGGCTATTACAAGGAAGGATGTTCCGGCGGAATGGCTTGGAGCTTCAGTCTTGGAGTCAACCTTAAAACCAGAAGAAAACTGACTCAATTAAAAAATCCGCTTGAGACAATAGCAATAGGAGATTCTCTGGCAGCGCCTAACTATGTCACAGAACCGTCCCGCTGTGCTTATAATGCTCCGCCAAGCACTAATGATTCAGAGTCAACCATAATGCTTGCAAAACATCGAAGCGGCTACAACAACCTCTGGCTGGACGGGCATGCTAACTGGAAGACAAAGATTTCACTCTTCACAGAAAAAAGCGCAGACACCACAAACAGTCCTCAGATATGGGCTGGAAAAGATTATTACTACACCCCGAAAAGCAAATAATAAAAGAGGAAAATAAAATGCAGAAAGTTATCACAACAGCCCTATTTATACTGCTAGGCCTAGGAATACACGCTGAAGAACCGATGAAACAGGGACGTGTCAACGTCTCTGGAGAAAAAGAAGGAATTGTTCTTGTGAAAGGCGAGGCGTTCGGAGAAGGCGGAAGAATAATGAATTATGAATGGGAAAAAGATCCGGCCAAGGCATCGCGCGCTCTAACCGCATTCTTTCCGGCAAATCAGGATTGGAAGAAAGCAAGTTTCACGTTCACTCCGTCAAAGGATGGACAAGTCACTCTGAGCATCATCGGAGCCTACAATAAGGACGGCACACAGACTTGGACTCTGATCGATGAAGTCACCGCAGAAGGTACTGAGATAAAAAACGGAGGATTCGAGTCCGAAATTAAAAGCTGGACTCCATTCAAAAAAGCCGATCTTTCCGCCAGCATATCAAAAGATGCTAAAGCTGGCAGCAATGCGGTAAAACTGGCACATGATTATGGGATATCACAGGAAATAGCAGTCAAAGGCAATCAGGAAGTCCGCATCAGTTTCTGGTTCAAAGCGGCAGAATAAAAACACAAGGAATAAATGATGAACTATTTTATACTCTTAGCATCTGCACTGCTCGTCAGTTGCTTGTCTTTAAAGGCAGGCGAATTCCCTCTGGATATCAGCCAAACAGCCAACATGGATTTCAAGGATGATAAGCCCGGAGATGGAAAGGGCGGCTGGTCGGATCAAGGACCTGAAAATGATATGAGGAATTTCGATATCACAAGAAAAAACTATAACGGTATTGAGTTTTCCATCATTGATCCCCTCAAAAACGATGGTAAGGCTGTAATGACATTCGACAGTCCTCAGGCAAAAACCGGACTGAAAAGATCTTTCTTTGATTTATCGGACAAAGAAGTGAAAGGAAAATTCATCTATCTATTGCACACAAGTTGTTGGAATCAGGAAGCTCCCGGAACTGAAATAGGTTCAATGGAAGTTCTTTTTAAAGACGGTTCCGGCATAGAAAAGAAAATCTGGAACGGAAGAGACATAGGAGAT
>JAKJHH010000147.1:0-326 GCA_022703965.1 Verrucomicrobiota bacterium | reverse complement strand
GGGAGCCGGAAATCTGGATAACGCACAGGTTGTGGTAAGACGCGAAAACAAAAGCACAGAAGTCGGCGTTTATTTTTCAAAATTCCGTATATCAGATGTGGACAGACAAATAGATTCGATAAAAATTACAAGCCAAGGCAAGGCAGTCTGGATTATCGCCGGACTGACAGTATCGTCAAAGGAAATCTACATAGACTCACAGAAAAAGCGGTTCACTGATGGCAAAGACGGCTGGAAAGCCGCTGACATGTCGGACATCAGAATAAAAAAAGGAAGCGCCCTTGATCTCTCCGGACTCGTCGAAAACGCCCCGGCAGGCAAATATG
>JAKJHH010000146.1 GCA_022703965.1 Verrucomicrobiota bacterium | reverse complement strand
GAGGAGCTATTGAAGAAGGCTTCTTCCTTCAGGATACCATTGTCACCAAGGAAAAACTTGTAATCAGCGATACATTCGGAACAGTCAAGCCTTTCTTCATGCAGGACAGAGCTTTTCACGCTGTATCTCCGAACGCGGAAATCTACAAGGAAGGCATTCGCGACTTCTGGGAAATTTCCGTCAAAGCAGGCGTACTCGTAAACGCAAAAGTCTCAGTCAGCCCCGTTGAAATAGCGGATGCCGTCTGCGGTCTGGTACTCGTTGATATAAAAGACGACGACGCAAAATAACTCAGGCTTAAAATCAATTATTGAAGCCGGACATCCAAGTCCGGCTTTTTTGTAACGGTCAAGGAAAATAATGTCGGAATTCGCAGTAAGACTGGACAAGTTCCTGAATAAGCATTTTGCGCTCTCGCTTGCGCTTATGGCGATACTGCATCTTACTGTTCTGACAGGATTCATAAGGAACAACTCTCCGACTTTCGACGAACCGGTTCATATCTGCGGCGGAATCAATATGCTTTTGAACAGGGATTTCCGCATAAATCCCGAAAGCGGTTTTCTGCCTCAAGCCTGGGCTGCCGTGCTTCCAGTATTGAGCGGGAACGCAAAAAGCTTCCCCAAGGCAGAATCCCAGCTGTTCAATTACAACCAGTGGGACTTCTCGAAATCGTGGATTTACGGAGCCGCAAACTACAAGGATCTATATTTTCAGTCACGTCTGATGATAGCGATTCTCTGCACTGCGCTCGGAATCCTCTTATGTTTCATTGCTGCTCAAAGTTTCGGAAAAATTCCGGCATTCATGATTGCGATTCTCTACATTTTCTCGCCTGTTTTCATTTCGAACGGGGCTCTGGCAACAGCTGACATGGCCGCAAGCTTCAGCTTTCTGATTTCAGTTTTGAGTCTCTGGAAACTTTTCGGAGAAGTCTCATTGAAAAACATTCTATTTGCGGCGCTCTCCGTAAGCCTGCTTTTCCTCTCGAAAATGTCTGCGGTAATAATTATACCGACGGCAATTGTTTTCATCATCCTCAAGGGAATACAAAAACGAGCGCTAAGAATGGGAAATCATAAAATTTCGGGCTTATTTCAATGCGGGATAATCCGCACTGCAATGCTGGGCTTCTGCGGATTCTGCGCTTTCGTCTCCATATGGACAGCCTACGGTTTTCGTTACTCGATGAGCGCGTCGCCAGTGGATGCTAACGCAAAAAGAGTAGAGTTGCTGGCAGGAAATCAGCAGGGATTTATAACAGAAGCGGTCAGGACGGCTGCCGGACTGAAGATCATGCCGGAAGCCTATCTTTACGGTTTTCTCTACTCATATCAGACCTCAAAAGAGCGTGTCTCATACTTTAACGGACAAATATCCTCAAAGGGAAATCTCTGGTACTTCCCTTATCTTTTCCTTGTAAAGAATCCCCCTGCCCTGCTTGCCGCGTTTCTAAGCGGACTAGTACTGCTGCTTCTGAAAGGACGCTACAGAATGCCGATTCTCATTCCGACCGGAATATTCAGTATTATATATATGTATTTTGCCTTGAGTTCCGGACTTAACATCGGCTTCAGACATCTTATGCCCGTGCTTCCTTTTGTGTTGCTTTGCTGCGGACTCTTCTTTCGTTATGCACTTCACGCTGAAAGCCGCTACCTGAAAGCAGCCCCCTTCCTCCTTTGTCTCTGGATGGCGGCGGAGTCACTGAGCTCATATCCATCCAGTATCAGCTACTTCAACGGACTGGCGGGCGGAAGCATGAACGCTCACAAATATGTCAGCGACAGCTCTCTTGACTGGGGACAGGATCTCGAAAAGTTGAAAGAGACTCTCGGAGATGCCGCAAACTCGGAAAATATCTACATAAGCTATTTCGGAACCGCACCGGTTGAAATAGCAGGACTTAAACTCATCAAAAACGGCGGTTTCTTCCCACAGAATGAAAAGTATCCCTACGAATACAAGCCGGGACTTTATTGCGTAAGTGAAAGTTTCCTGCGTCAGACCGACAAAGCGCCTTTCAGTGAATCTGAAATCAGCAACGCAAAAACCGTCTTTTACAAACTTCTTGACAGCGAAGGAAACGAGAATAAATTGAAAGAACTTCTCAGTCGCTTCCGTCCGGAGGAAATCAATGGTGCAGTACGTCTTTTTGAGCACGCCAGACTTTGCGCCTTAATCCAGTATCTCAAGCCTCGCGAGCCGGATACCGTTGCCGGAGATACAATATTCGTGTATAAACTCGCAAAAGAAGAACTCCGTCAAGCTCTTGGCAATCAGTACAACAGATAAACACACTCTTTTCAGACTCCAATTTCCACAACAACTAAGTCATTAACGTTCAAACTGATAGCACAAACAAGCACACGTCTCCGCAAGTCCGGCAAGCATTCCCCTATTGACAAAAAACATGCTTTATCATATAATATATACAACAATAAAACATATAATACAATATTATTGTATAAAAAAAAGAAAACAGGTCATGGAACACGAAAGAAAAAATCTAATTCAGTCAATAGAACGAGCACTGAACATACTTGAAACTGTCAGAGACAGCAAAAAGCCAGTCAGAGCCATCGACATCGCCAGAAGCGTAGGCTTGAGTGCTACAGCATCGAATAACATAGTTAGAACACTCTATATCAGAGGCTATCTTGATCAGAATGAAGCCGGACATTATCTCCTTGGAGCTCAGTCATATCTTCTGGGAAATGCAGCGGACACATGGAGTGAATTGAGGAATCTCGCAAAAGCGCCGATGCTGGAACTCAGCAGAAAAAGCGGACAACTCTGCTTTCTTGGAGTCGAATATCTGGGTGAGATTATATGCGTAAATCTCGTCGAAGGAAACGGTCCTTTGAGCGTGCCGAAAACTCAGGAATGGAAGGATCAGTTTCATTGTACGGCAGCCGGAAAAATCCTGCTGTCCGGAATGGAAAATGATAGATTTGCAGACTTCAAAAAATCCTATAAGCTCAAGAAGCTGACTGAAAACACACTGACTGACTGGAAAAGTCTGGAAAAAGATATTGAAGAAATCAGACTCAGAAAATTCTCTGTATGCCGTGATGAGAGCGTATTCGGAATAAGCTCCATTGGAGTACCGATTTATCAGAAAGGCAAAGTCAAAGCAGCTCTGTCTATAGCGTTTTCGTCGTATTTCCTCAACAGCGGCTATCAGAAAAAGATGATCTCCGATCTTCAGGATGCCGCAGAAACAATCAGCAAAGAACTGGACTCAAAATGAAAGAAGCCGCATTCTGGTGTCTGGCGACAGGCATTCTCTGGACTGGAGTAGGAATATACTTCAAAAAACTGAACGACAAGGCTCATGATCCTGTGAACTTCAACATCAGCAGCGCAGTATTTCTCTTCATAATCTGTCTATTCACTGTGAAATGGGGAAGCCTCTCAAGCACAATGGGAATTGAAGCGACATCATTGTTCAAGCTGGCTGTCGTCATGCTGGCGGCAGGAATGACAATGACGGCAGGGCTGATAATTATGATAAAGTCCATGAACAGAGGCAGGCCTGATGCGGCATGGTCGATATGTCAGTCTTCAATGCTGATCCCGTTTTCACTTGGAGTCCTGCTGAATGGGGAAACAATCAATATGTTCAACATAGCCGGAATCATGGCAATACTAGGCGGAATCGCGATTTTCGGACAAGGCAAGAAGCGAAGCGGAACTCAGTTTGCGGAAGCGAACTGGTTTACAATCAGCCTTGTCGGCTTTCTGGTCATCGGAGCAGGACAATATCTTTTCAGCATTCCGTCCTACTGGGAAAACTGGACAGACAAATACGCATTACGAATTCCGATTCAAGCGACTGGCGGCTTGGGACTGCTTTTCGTCTGGGCTGGCATCGGAGGATTCAAAAACGCAGTGAGAACTTTATGGCTGCACGGGCTCGTCTTCGCACTGCTGACCTACGCGGGACGCTTCACTCTGTACAAGGCGATAGATGCGCTAGCCGAGCTGAAAATGGTGGCAATCGCCTATCCGGTCTGCCTTGGCCTCAGCATACTTGGCTTTGTGGCATATCATTCATATTCGGAGCGGAAGTTCAACCCGGCCTCAGTTCTTGTTTCAATCCTGCTCATAGCGGGACTCCTGATGCTGGGAATAAAATAAAAAGGAAGCTCTGTTCTCCCAACAGGAAAAGTAAGATGCGAAGCATTTTAACAGGGTTCAGGAATCCATTCCTGCCCTCTTTAAATAAAAAGGAAGCTGAAAATGAAAGAATCACCTCTTATACCAATGGGCTCGATAACAGGGAAACCGGATAGGGCTGAACTCCGAAAAATGATGGAGGAATACCTGAAACACGGCATCACTCAATTCCTGATCTATCCTAGAAGCGGCCTCGAATATGAATACATGAGTCCGGAATGGCTGGAATGCTGTCGCCATATCATTGAATTCGCAGATGAAAACAATATGAAAATCTGGCTCTATGACGAGTACAACTGGCCAAGCGGAAAATGTAAAGGAAAAGTAGTCAGAACGAATCCGGATTTCGCCTCGAAAAAACTCGTCGCTTTCGCAGACAGGAATTTTATGGGAGACGAAAGCGAAGAAGCCTGCAAAGACTACTACTGGACAGTCAGTTCAATTCCGCTTTATGCCGACCTGCTTAATCCTGCTGCGGTCGATTGTTTCATCGAAACCACTCACGAAGTTTATTACAAAGAATTCGGCAAATATTTCGGTAGCGTCATAAAGGGAATATTCTCAGACGAACCAAGCCTCATGTATGCGCTTTTTCAGCCCATACACGGCTCTTGTATGGAAATCCCCTATTACGACGGGCTCAAAAGCGATTATCAGAAAGCTACAGGACGCAATCTGATAAGCGACCTTGAAAAGTATCTCGCAAAAGAAGATGCGGGAACTCTCTGGACTGAGTACTGGAATCTCATGGGGAAACGGTTCTGCGAATCCTATATGGACAAAATCAGAGTCTGGTGCGAAAAGCACAATATTCTGTCAACCGGTCACTTGATGAGTGAAAGCCATGTCCCTAGCGCAATAAAAGCCTCGGGAAGTCCGGTCGACGCAATACGAGCCTTCTCTATGCCGGGACTTGATGAGATATTCTCACATACCGACTTCGATAAAATTGAATGGGAAACATTCAAGCTGCTCGAAAGCGCAATGAACGGATCACGTACCGAAGCGCTGGCAGAACTCTTCGCTCTCGGCCCGTCTGACATGACTATGAACACTATGCGCTTTCAGATATATCTTGCAGCTCTCCACGGAGTCAATCACTATGTAACGGCGGTTTCTGCTCTGGATGCCAGAGCCAATATTGAAAAACCTTTCTACTACAATCCGGTAAGTCCAATTCAGCCATGGTTCAGGCATATAGGACTACTCAACGAAAGCGCAGGAGAAGCCGCCGCTCTCACAAGAAAACAATCAAGCTCAGCGATCGCATTGCGTTATCCTCAGAAGCTCTTCTGCTCACAATGGAATCACAAAGAAAACTTCTCTTTAAAAATCGACTTTCCGGCTACCATCAAAGCATTGATAAACGCACAGCACGAATTTAGAATCATTGGCGATGACGAAAATGCCCAAGGTAAGTATAAAGCAGTTCTGGAACTCTGCCACAATGGTATCACAGACGAGATTAGCCAAAAAGAGTTTTCAGACCTTAGCGGCATGCTTTCATATCTTGACAAAGCTGTCCCAAGAAGAATACATGTGGAAAAGGACGGCAGAACAATAGAAAAGCTGCTCATAAAATCCTTTGACGATGGAACTGCCTGCATCCTTAACTGCTCTGGAAAAGATTTACATGGTCTCAGAATCGGCAATGAGATCTTTGATCTCCTGAGCTTGGAACCTCTCATTTATCCTCTAAAAAAACGGAAATCTGCTGCTATCCTTGAGCTTAATGAAAAAAGTTTCACATATGAACTTGAATCTCCCAACAGTTTCCGATGCATATTCACAGAAAACAAGGACTGGGAATTCGAGGTTGAGTCCGAATTCAAGGCTTCTTTTGCAATACGCCAATACGGAGGAGCCCCGGCTTTGTCGCTGGACGGACAGAGTTTAAAAAGTACAGGCTCATGCCAATCTATGCCGGAAGGCTTTTCTCAGCTTTACACGGAAACAGAAGAACTCGCAATAACTAAAGGTCTCCACAAACTCAGTCTGCTGAACGGTGCAAAAGATTATCCGTACCTTCCGCTATGCCTATTAAGAGGGAGTTTCTCAAATGGCGGGAACAAAAAACTAAAAAAATGCAAAACCCAAGGGAAAATTGCTGAAATCTTAAAAAACGACCTGAAGGAATATGCAGGAACAACTGTCTTCAAAGGAGAAATTGACACTGAAAATTATGAGTTTATTTCCGTTTCCCATCAGAACATGCCGATTGAAATTATTGCGGACGGAACTTCTCTGGGAACAATGCTTTGGCCTCCATTTTGCTTAAGCATACCAAGCACACACAAAAACCGCAAAGTTCATTTTGAAATAAAAATCAGCAGTTCCATAGCCCCAATGTTTTCCAATTATCCGGCGCACGAAAAACGTAGAGTTCCCGAATGGCTAAACAGCTTCTGGCCCAAGCAGTTGCCATAAACAAGCTTCAAAAACATTCAAAAAAACTACAAAGTTCTCCTGAATATTCTTTTTTCCTCCTTGACTTATCAAACGAGAATAATATAATTGGAACAAAGGCAAAAATGGGAGGGTCTCATGAAAAGCTCAGTTATGATTTTTCTCGTTTCCTTAAGCGCATTCACATGCATTGGCTTAAATGCACAAATGACAGTTGATTCCTTATCGACAAGCATTGATGCAAAATCCGAACTGCCACCTCAACTGAAAACCTTTCTCAAGAGCAAGCTGATTCCGCACTCGACAAACCCCGTTTTTGTCAAAGATATTCAGGAACAGAACGCAAAAAAACTAAGTCCTGATTCGATAAAAAAAGCAGACAAGGAATGGATTGAAGCAGAGGAAGAAATACCGCTCCAGAAAGAAAAATTGAACAGTCCATCGGCTCTTGAGCTCAAAAAGATCGCGAAGGAGAATCCTGCAATTCTAGAGTCTTTTGTCATGGACAATCAGGGCGCCGTTGTCGGAGAGTCTTCCCTCACAAGCGACTACTGGCAGGGCGACGAAGAAAAATGGGTAAATTCATACAATTCCGGCAAGGGTGGAATCGACATAGGTAAATCTAAATTCGACAAATCAAGCAATGCCGAAGTGCAGCAGATATCTCTGCCGATCTATGACAAGGACGGCAAGGTAATAGGTGCCGTCACCTGGGGCATAGCAGTATCTAAACTTCAGTAATAAAACTATTCCATCTTTTTAAAAGCAAGGGGGTGCAAATATGGACATCCGCAAGAAAATTATTCTCCTCGTTGCTGTCTTTGCAGTAGCGATGCTGGCCTGCATATCAGCAGGCGTTCTCTTTTCGGAATATCTCTCCGGCAAGACGGAAAGTATTGTCAAACACGAATTCAATCCTCTTTTGGACAATAACATAAGTCCCTTGCTGGAAAAGCAGATGCTCCCCTTTATCAATGAAGATATCCCCAGACTTCAGGCGCTCCAGAACGCCATAGAGTTGATTCTGGAAGCAGACAGGGATGTACATCAGACATTAATCGCGGAAAAACAAGCGCTCTTCGCATCACCTGAAGAAATGCCGGACATAATAAAAACTCATCTGGAAAACATTCAACAGGCCGAAGAAAGAGTCGCCAAGGCCTCAAAGGTCTTTGACGAAAACGCAAAAAAACTGCACACTGAGTTCAATAGTCTCTTTGAGGACTGGAAGTCAAAAACTCTAAAAGTCATGGAAAACGCTTCGACACCTGGAAAAATCGACTATGCCCGAAAAGCAAGCGACAAAGGCAGTGCAGCACAGAGCTTCAAAAAGATGAGAAGCTGTCTAGATCAGTTGCAAGCTACGGTAGAAGCTCAGGTAGCAAACCTTTTCGCAAGCACAAACAAGAAAAAGGAAATGCTTATAGCCAGCTCAGAAACAATAAACAAAGAGAAAAAGACCATAGATTCCAAAACGCAGGAAATGATAATACAAACAAAAAAGAATATATGGGCCTTCGCCATAGCCGGAGCAGCTACAGCTATTGTTTGTGTGATCTTCGGTTTTCTTACAGCAGGAAAACTTACAAACTCGCTCAGAAACCTGGCTCGAATGCTGGCTGAAGTATCAGGAAGAACCGATCAGGCGGCAGAACAGCTTGAATCAACAAGCCAATCGCTTGCGGACAGCTCAAGCTCACAGGCATCAAGCATTGAAGAAAGCAGCGCAAGCATCGAGGAACTTTCGGCAAGCACTCATCAGAATGCGGAGAATTCAAAAAATGCCGGTGCCATCATGACAACAACTCTAAACGTTGTTTCCAAAGGGGCTACAGCAGTAAAAAAGATGGAAGAATCCATGGCGGCGATCTCCAAATCCTCGGATGAAACAGCAAAAATACTCAAAACAATTGACGAAATAGCCTTCCAGACCAATCTTCTTGCCCTGAACGCCGCAGTTGAGGCCGCAAGAGCTGGAGAATCCGGAAAAGGCTTTGCCGTCGTTGCCGAAGAAGTCAGAAATCTTGCTCAGAGAAGTGCGGAAGCCGCAAAAAACACAGCCTCTATGATTGACGCATCCAAGCCCCACGTCGCCAACGGAGTCAAAATATCAACGGAACTCTCCGGCTCTTTCGAGGAGATAAAGGAAAAATCGGCAGAAGCGGACAGACTCGTAAAAGAAATCGTTGCTTCATCGCAGGAACAAGCCAAGGGACTTGACCAGATCAATCAGGCAATAAGCCAGCTGAACACCAATACGCAGCAAAACGCCGCCAGCGCTCAGGAATCGGCCTCAGCAAGTCGCGAACTGAAAACACAGGTTGAAGAACTGAATGATCTGACAGGAAAACTCCTGAGCATTTCAGGCACGGGAGCAACAGCGCAAATGGAAGAGAGACGGGCTCTTAACGCATGAGCCCGTTCTCCATTTGTCATCAATAACGTCCGTAAGTTCTTGCGCATTTCACCATTGCATGCAGGTTTTCATAAGGAGTGTCGCGTCCGCACTGGTCTCCGGTAGACAGTATAAAGCGACCGCCTGTCGCCGCATCATCAATAGCCTGCTTGGAGACCTTTATAACATCCTCTACAGTACCCTTCAACATGACTTCGGTCGTATGCAGATTTCCCTTCAGAACAATTTTATTGCCATAAAGTTTTTTAAGCTCCGCCAGATTGCAGTTGCCCATCGGGGGAATTTCCAAAGGATCTATCACAGTAAGAGAAGTTTCCTCGGCCATTATCTTCACAAGCTCCTTCTCCGGTCCGCAGGAATGCACATGAGTAGGCATTCCGGCGGCACTCGCAAGTTCAATCACTTTTTTCACCGCAGGAAGAGCCAGCTGGCGAAGTATATCCGGTGTCTGAAAGATCAGTGACCCGGAACCGCCGACACAGAGAAAGTCAGGCTTAACCTCCAACTGCATTATCTTGTTAAAGCGCCTCACGGCTTCTTCAATCCGTTTTTCAGCCCATTCTTCATGTTTCTCCGGATGATCGTAGTAATTCATGATATCCTCTTCTGAATGAAGTGCTGCTGTCGAAGTAACCCATACACCGACAAGCCCCTGATTGCCCATAAGTGATTTCACGTGCTTGAGCCCCTCAGGTCCGCGATCTACAAATTTCACGCCTTCCAATGGACGCCATTTGAGCGGCACGGCTGAAAGTCCGATACTCTCAGGCCTTACATTATGCGAAGGTGAGTCCGCCCTGTAATAAACAGAAACTCTCTCATTCCAGATGTAACGTCCTGACTCTTTATAATTTTTCTGAGTCACAATCATATCAGAATCTTCATGAACAATAGCAGTCTCCCAGTCCGGGCCATTGAAAGAAGCATCAGGAAGCTCAAGGGGAAAATAGCCGTCCATTAAAGAATCTATATCAAAATACTTTGCCGCCTCAATATACGCCTCCCATGGCGGCGGGTCATTATAAAGATAGAGCTCCCAGAAGGGTTTCCCGGTCATTTTTGCAGGAATCATATTTGAAAAATCAGGGGAGACCGGAACACAGTCCGGAATTTTACCGCCTAAGACGGCAAGTAAGCGTTCTCTGGAATTCATATCAAATACTCCATATATCTTTTTATGATTTACATAATTAATTATACTTAATAATAAGCATAAAATCTTGCTTTTATTTTTATATTAATTGTGATATTATGATATATATGAAGATTTTAAAATGGACTGAAAGAACAAGCCCCGAGCAAATGGCTCTG
>JAKJHH010000145.1 GCA_022703965.1 Verrucomicrobiota bacterium | reverse complement strand
AGTAGAGTTCATCGCCTAATTCTACCGCTTCAAAGCTGATGCCGCGAGTCCCAGCTAATTATTCATACCATCTCCTTAATTGTTGAGCGCGTTTATTCAAGCGCGCGGATGTGCCTTATTATACACCGCTTTCAGACGTTCTGTACTGATATGCGTATAAATTTGTGTTGTACTGAGATTCGCATGCCCCAGCAGCTCCTGAACGCTTCGCAAATCAGCACCTGCGTCAAGCAGATGAGTCGCAAAGGAGTGCCTGAGCTTGTGAGGCGTCATTTCGTAGGGAAGTCCGGCTTTCGCCAGATATACCTTCAAGTTGCGCTGAAAGGAACGGGGATTCAATCTGGTTCCAAGCTTATTGACAAAAATTGGAGCAGATGCTTTTGTATTGGTCGAATAAGTCGAACGTATCTTGAGATATTTCTGAAGAGCACGGACAGCAGGCCCGCCAAGCGCGCAGATTCTCTCTTTTTTACCCTTGCCTTTTACTTTCACGACATCGCTGATAAGGTCAATGTCAGAAAAATTGAGTCCAAGCGCTTCGCTGATTCGCATTCCGCCGCTGTAAATGACTTCGAGAAGAGCCGAATCGCGTGCCTCGGCAAGAGCCGCGCTTTCCTCGCTTTTAGCGGTCTCCTTTTCGGCAGCCTCCTTCCAGTAGGCGGCAGGCGCATCAAGCAAAGAGCCGACCTCGCCCACGGTCATGAACTTGGGAAGACGCTGCTGCTTCTTTGGCGAAGCAAGACCGGAAAAAGGATTGGATGATACCATTTCTTCGCGCAGCATGAATTTATAGAAGGAGCGCATCCCGGAAATCTTCCGCAAAATTGAATTCCTTGAAAGCTTTTCATTCTGAAGGCAGACTATATAGCTGCGAGCCTTGTATACATCTATTGCAGTCCAGTCAACCTTCAAATTTTTGAATTCGCCCTTTTTGCTGTCGTGCAGAACAAGAAATACAAATTGGGCGATATCCATTCTATAGCTGTCTACCGTATGTTCCGATGCCTGTTTTTCATTCTTCAAATAAGAGATGAAGGCGTCAAGACAGGCATCATGGAACTCGTCAGCTACAGACATGAGCTTAATCTCCGTATGTCAACGCAGCCTTTACAAAATCACGGAAAAGCGGATGTGCTTTGAGCGGAGTTGATTTGAACTCCGGATGGAACTGACAGGCCACAAACCACGGATGCGCCTCAAGCTCAATCATTTCAACAAGCGCACCGTTGGGAGAAGTGCCCGAAACCTTGAGCCCCTTTTCCGCAAGCCTCTGTCCGAATGCCGAGTTGAACTCATAGCGGTGACGGTGTCTTTCAGATATCTTGAGATTTCCGTAAGAAGCCGCTGCCTTTGTACCTTCCTTGATTACGCAGGGATAAGCGCCGAGACGCATTGTGCCGCCTTTGGCGGTAACGGTTTTCTGTGCTTCCATGAGGTCGATGACCGGATGATTGGTCTGACGGTTGAATTCAGTGCTGTCAGCGTCAGTCATGCCGCAAACGTTTCTTGCAAACTCAATGACCGCGCACTGCATTCCAAGGCAGATGCCGAGGAAGGGAATATTATTTTCTCTGGCATAACGGATTGCCTTGAGCTTGCCCGGAATACCGCGATCGCCAAAGCCGCCGGGAACGAGAATACCGTCAACACCGAAGAGAAATTCATCGACAGCGGATTTCTCAAGCTCTTCAGCCTCAACCATACGGATATTAACCTTGACGCTGTTAGCAATCCCTGCATGTCCGAGAGCTTCGTATATGCTCTTGTAGGCATCGCGCAGCTTGATGTATTTGCCGACGACGGCAATATCAACAATTCCATTCTTGGGCTTGATGACATCAGCAATCATTGCCTCCCAGTCACTCATGTCAAGCTGATTTTCAGGCAGCTTGAGAAGTCCGAGAATATGCTTATCGAGATTCTGTCTGGCAAGCTCAACGGGAACTTCATAAATTGAATTCTCAACGTCCTGTTCTTCTATCACGAGTTCCTGAGGAACATTACAGAAAAGAGAAAGTTTCTGCTTGTGATCGTCGGACATCGGATGTTCGCAACGGCAAATCAGGATGTCGGGAATAATACCGATTTCACGGAGAATACCGACGGACTGCTGAGACGGCTTTGTCTTCATTTCACCGGCGGCTTTGATGTAAGGAACAAGAGTCAGATGGATGAATATGGAATTGTCTTTTCCGAATTCATGACGGAACTGACGGATTGCTTCGAGAAAGGGCAGAGATTCGATGTCACCGGCAGTTCCTCCGATTTCGGTAAGCACGATGTCGGTATCCGGATCATCAAGAGAGAGAATCGAAGCCTTGATTTCGTTTGTGATGTGCGGAATCACCTGAACAGTTCCGCCAAGATATCCGCCTTCGCGCTCTCTTGATATAACTGTGCTGTAGATTCTGCCTGTCGTGTAATTGCTGGACTTATTACAGGTAACTCCGGCAAAACGCTCATAATGGCCAAGGTCGAGATCTGTTTCGCCTCCGTCATCAGTCACATAAACTTCGCCGTGCTGATAAGGAGACATAGTGCCGGGGTCAACGTTCAGATAGGGATCAAGTTTCTGCATGCTGACGGTGTAACCGCGACGTTTAAGAAGAAGTGCTACCGATGCCGCCGTGATTCCCTTTCCAAGAGAAGAAACAACACCGCCCGTAATAAAAATATGCTTACTCATATTGTACCTTATTTGTTTTTAAACCGGACAAATAAAACCAGCCTCTATCCGGTAAGTATTACGGGATTATAATATCATCCCGAAAAGGCAAAAAGACAAACGCCTTTCAAGACTTTTAACCGCTCTTTTTTCCTCTTGCCGCACTTGACTTTTATTTCCGTACTGCATGCAGGAAAAGCCATCATCATTAAAATCGGACATCATCATTAAAATCAATACTGAATATAGATTTTATCAATTAACCAACGGCGCATTTTCATGATAGAATTGTAATGGAGGGAAAAACAATGAAGACACTCAAACTGCTGGATAAAAAGGGGACTTTCAGGCTGGGAATATCCGGCATTTCGCTGATTGCGGCAGCCGGAGCTTTCAGTATGATATGTCTGGAAATGCCAGGCGACCGCAACGGAGTTCATCAGGAGTCAGACGCAAAACTGGCGCAAATGCTTCAGCAGGATGTATTCTATCTTTCCGAAACAGTCGGTCAACGCGGATTTCATGCGTACAAAGGCCTCAAAAAAGCCGAGAATTATATTGAAAGCGAAATGAAAAAATCAGGCTATGCAGTCAAACGCAATGACTACAAAGTCAAAGCGGCAGAAATCGGAAAAGAATATCTCAAACTCGGCTTCAGCCCTGAACAAGTCTTCAGCAATATATACGTTGAAGTCAAAGGAACTGAAAAGCCTGACGAATATATAGTTGTCGGAGCTCATTATGATTCCGTATGCGTCTCAAACTGCAAGGGAGCCGACGACAACGCGTCAGGAGTCGCAGCAACTCTAGCCCTTGCAAGACACTTTACAGACAAGCCTCAAAAGTGCAGTCTGATTTTCGTAGCTTTCGCCAATGAGGAACCTCCATTTTTCCACACAGAAACAATGGGAAGCATGGTTTTCGCCAGAATGCTGAAAAAGGAAAATCGAAAGATCAGAGGAATGATCGCCTTCGACACTATCGGTTATTATTCCGATGAGCCCGGCTCCCAGAATTATCCTCCGCCACTTGATCAATATTATCCTAATAAAGGGAACTTCATCGCCTTCGTCAGCAATATGAGTTCAATAGACTTTTTAAGAGACTGTATCGGAACATTCAGAAAAAACAGTGCCCTGCCCTCGGAAGGAACTGCCGTACCCTCATTCATCCCTGGCTCGGACTGGTCGGATCACTGGTCTTTTGCTAAACTCGGCTGGAATGCCGTAATGGTAAGCAACACCGCGCTCTACAGAACTCCTTACTATCACAGCAGTCAGGATACATGGGAAAAGCTCGACTACCGCCGGATGGCTCTCCTGACAGACGGAATGAAAAAGATAATCGGTAAAATTGCGGACTAAGCAGTTCAGTCCGCAAAGATAATCAAACCGGAATCGGCGTTCCGACAGGCGGCAATGGAATTGTCGTGTCATCTTTACCCGATCGCATCACATGCTCAAATGCAATTTTCTGCTCTCTGGTACCGATTCCTGCAACAAGATCACCGGAAAGCAGTTTCAGCTCAGGAGCAGGATTCATGATCATATTACCGTCTCTTATGACCCCGACAATAGATACACCAGAGACAACTCTGATATTAGACTGGGCAATCGTCTTGTTTACAGCAAAACAGCTGTCATCAAGCTCCATCCAATAAAGCTCAAGCATTCCGGCAAGAGAGCGCATTCTGCTAACAGTGCCGTACTCAATGCGGCTTTCAAAGAACGGTCTATAGTGCTCAAAACGTACTGTATCCATATAGTTCTGAATAGCTACAGCCGGAACCTGAAGACGCAGGAGAGCAAGGCGCGTCATCTCAAGCGCAGACTCAAACTCGGGCTGTACTACCTCAAAAATCTGATTGGCGAACAATATGTCAACTTCATCCTTTGACTCTGCGCAGGTAACAACCGGAATATCAGGGCGTAGCTCGCGGGCACATTTGACAGTTGCCAGATTATCCACAAACGCCGAAGATGCAGCAAGAACAAGTTTTGCTCGTTCAATACCTGCAGCACTCAAAATAATTTCGTGCTGAGGATCGCCGAACATGCACACAAGTTTCTCGCTTCTAGCTGCCTGAAAAGCACGATGATCGGATTCAATGATGATATACTGCTGTCTGAGACTCGTCATGAGCTTGGCGATAGAGCGTGCTGTCGCATCCCCGCCTGCGATTATCACATGATTATGCAAATCTGGAAGCGGAAGAACTACATCGCTAACATGACACTTTTTCAATATAGTCTTAGAAAGCATGCGATAAACCGGACTGGTAAGATTGTCCACCGCAGGCCCCAGTATCATTGAACACACTACGACGCATAGAATTAAGGAATAGACGTCGGCTGAAATAAGCCCTTCCGTCTGCACAACCTGAATCACGATAAAAGCGATTTCCGAAGTCGCAACCATTCCAAAAAACATTGCGACCGGAATAACGTTCCTGTAACCGGAAAACCAGGTAACAGCTGAAAGGAAGACAGTTCTGGACATGCTAGTCAACACGACAAGCAGCATGACCAGCAGGAAATTCGCAGACAGATACTGAAAATCAAGCATCATTCCTATCGATACAAAGAACAGCATCGCAAAAAAATCACGAACTGGAATCATCTCCGATAAAGCCTTTTTCCCATAAGAAGAATCGCTCAATGCGATACCTGCAAGAAACGCACCAAACGAAAAGGATACCTGCATGGCTTCCGAAATAAAGCCTATTCCAAGTGATAAGCATATTACCGCCAGCAGAAAAAGTTCACGTGAATTGAAAGTAAGCACAAATTCAAGCAGCTTTGGCAAATAACGCGCGCCCGCAGTCATGATCACAAACATAAATACCGCACCCAGTATAAGAGGCTCAACCGCACTCATGACTCCTTCAGAAAAATTACTGAGTTTACTGACTATCAACATCAGCGGAATCACAGTAAGATCCTGCACGATCGACATGCCAATCATGACTTTGCTGGAAAGCGTCCCCATTTGACCGTTACTTGTCAAGGTTTTCAGGATTACCGCCGTACTTGTCGATACAAATGCGACACCGAAAAGCAGCATAGAAGTTCCTGTCGTAAACAGTCCTATCGTTTTGCTCAGGATGTACGCAATCCCTGCTCCGGCTATGAGGGTAAACAATACCTGGGCCAGTGATCCCCAGACGGCAATCTTATAAATAGGCCTGATGTCATCCTTTGAAAATTCAAGCCCCATCGAAAAAAGCAGCAAAGCAACTCCTATGTTAGCCATGGAATCAATGGCCCCATTAGCAGACTCTCCAAAACTTGCCTTGTAGGCTATACCTACAAACACACCAGCCAGAATATAGCCGAGGATCAACGGCTGTTTCAGTTTTTTCGCCATAAGTCCCCCGATAAGTCCGGTAAGAACTATAATGACTACTGCTGTAACAAGCATCTGACTGGAATTACCAACAATCGCATCATGCAAATGTAAAAGTACATTCTTACAGTAAAACAATATTGAGAAAATGGTGTCCATGATGCCTCCTTTCGATAGAATATCTTTTAAGTATGTTTCGCAAATTACACGCAAACAAAAGACATGACAAGCTGCTTCCAGAATAAAAGTCAGATTTCTTAGGCTATTTATCAATTTTCATAAAAAGACAGGCACTTAAAAATCCCAAGAAAAAACACTAATACAAAATACATACTTAAATGCAAATACTATCATATAATACCCCCCATAGCCTGAAAACAAAAAAACATAAACAGTCTGATCAAAAAAAATGTAGATAAAGGAAGAAAAACATAATATAAAAATTGATCAAGGACGAATTCTTCGGTCGGCTGCGACATTGTTTTCAAGCCATTTCCAATAGCGTTCCGACGGTCCGTTTCGGACTTCAGCCATAAAAACAGCAAAATCGGCAATGCTTTTCAGAAATGACACACTGGCACGAAGTTGTCCGGAATAGCCTCGGCCGCTTGTATAATCAAGAATGACCTTGCGGCACATTCTCAAGGCGAGTTCCTCTCCGTAAAATTCGATCATATCATTTATATGCTGTTCGAGTTCATCAGCAAGCTCACTAACAGTCGGAGGCTGATAGGAAAGCGGATCAGCCAGTTCGGCAAAGAGCCATGGATGCCCCATGACTCCCCGGGCAAGCATCACTCGCGATGACCCGCTTTCCGAACGGATTTGATTATAAGAAGTGATTCCAGTTATTCCCCCGTTAGCGACAAGAGGAATACGCAGATTCTCACGTACAGCGGAGATTATCTCGGTAAAGACACGGCCTGAATAAAAATTTTTGGCAAGACGTCCGTGCAAGGTTATAACCTCTGCGCCCGCGGCCTCAAGACGCTTACAAAACTTTATAGTCGGAGCCGGATCTGTTTCGTCCAGAATCCTGGTCTTGGCAGTAACAGGAAAACGTGATTTTAATTTTATAGATTCAAAAGCCTTCAAAGCCTCGTCGGGACGTCTGGCCAAAGCAGCGCCCTCGCCCTTTTTGGCGACTTTGGGAGCTGGACAGCCGAGATTGAAATCAATAACTGAAAATTCATAACGGTTGATGATTTCCGTAGCCTTGGAAAGTGTGGCGACATCAGAGCCAACCAGCTGAATCCCAAGCCAGTCTTCATCTTCATGACGAGTCAGAAAACGCAGAGTCTTCTCATTGCCGAAGACAAGTGAACCGGCATCAATCATCTCAGTAAACGCAAAGCGGCATCCGTGCCTGCGGGCGGACATGCGGAAAGGCATGTCGGTGTAGCCCGAAAGCGGAGCCAGAATCACAGCGTCTTCAGGATAGATGCCGGAGCTCATCGAATCAGGCCACCGGAGCGATTTTATCGATTTCAGCAAGCTCAACATCACTTAGAGGGCTTGCAGTCATTGCCGCAAGATTCTCTTCTATCTGCTGAGGAGTGCTTGCTCCGATAAGTACTGTTGTCACAGCACGCTGTCTGGCAACCCATGTCAAAGCCATCTGAGCGAGAGTCTGTCCGCGCTTTTTCGCGATCTCATTCAATGCCTGAACTTTTGCAAGCAGCTCGGGAGTTATGCTTTCCTTGCGCAGGAATTGACTTCCCTTGCCGATTCTGGAATCGTCGGGAATTCCCCCGAGATACTTATCAGTAAGCATCCCCTGCGCGAGAGGCGAAAATACTATTGAGCCGACTCCGCTTTTAAGAAGCAGTTCAAAGAGTCCCTTTTCAGGCTCTCTTGCAAGAATACTGTAACGCGGCTGATGAATCAGGCATGGAGTCCCATTATCGCGCAGAATATCAAAGGCTCTAGCGGCTATTTCAGGAGGATAATTGGAAATACCTGCATACAGAGCTTTTCCCTGACGCACAGCGTGAGTAAGAGCCCCCATAGTTTCCTCCAGCGGAGTCTCAGGATCGACTCTGTGACTGTAGAATATATCCACATACTCAAGCCCCATGCGCTTAAGGCTCTGATCAAGGCTGGCAAGCAGATACTTGCGGGAGCCGAAATCCCCATAAGGGCCGAGCCACATTGTATAACCTGCCTTAGTGGAAACGATCATTTCATCGCGCCACGGCATCAGATCGCTTTTGAGGATTTTTCCGAATGTTTCTTCAGCCGATCCCGGCGGCGGACCGTAGTTATTCGCAAGGTCAAAATGAGTTATCCCGCAGTCGAATGCCTTGAAGATAACCTTTTTGGATTTCTCAAGAGCATCCTTCTCGCCGAAATTCTGCCATAATCCCAGAGAGATCGACGGCAACTTCAGCCCACTGGCTCCGCAACGTTTATACGCGATAGACGAATATCTGTTTTCAGCGGGATTGTACATCAATTTCAACCTTTCTTCTTATCAGATTCCATCGAGAGTTGATTTGTAATTCTTCAGAAGCTCCTCAATCGGAATTGCGATCTCACCATGAGAAGACTTCATATTCAGAACCTGTTCTCCGGTCACTGTTCCGACCCTGGCAAAAGCAATGCCCTTGAGAGCCTTTTCCACCTTGGCGGCATCAGCAGGGGCAACGGTCATTATAAAACGACTGTTGCTTTCGGAGAAGAGAAGCTCAGGCAGAGAAATATTCTTTTCAGAGGGAACAGCGTCCAGATCGATATCAAGGCCAAGACGTCCGCCCATAGCGACTCGCGCAAACGCAGCAGCAAGACCGCCGAGCGCAGGAGTATGCAGAGAATGCACAAGCTTCTTCTTTATGAGTCCATGAACCGCCTTGTATGTCTTAATAGCTGTTTCGACATCAAGCTTAGGCACGTTATTTCCCGTTGCGCCAAGTATGGCATAATATTCACTGCCGCCGAGTTCAGCCTTGGTAAGGCCGATTACATAGACAATATCGTCCTCGAATTTAGCATCAAGAGTTACTGCTGTGCTGATGTCATCAATTATACCTATTGTGCTGAAAAGCACTGTCGGAGGAATTGAGATTTTGCGACCGCCGCGAGTACTGTCGTTCTTCATGCTGTCCTTACCGGATATGCAAGGAACCTTGAATGCCTTGGTATAATCATAAAGAGCCTGATTGGCACGGACAAGCTGAGCAAGCTTGTATTTTCCGTCCGGAGTCTTTTCACTTTCAACCGGGTCAGGCCAACAGAAGTTGTCAAGTCCGGCCATTTTCGAGGGATCAGCGCCGACAGCCACGGCACGACGGACAGCAAGGTCAATTACCGATCCCATCATATGATAAGTGTCGATATCGCTGTAACGCGGCAGTATGCCTTCCGCAAGCACAAAACCTTCATGACTGAGAGGTTCGATCATAAATACGCTGGCATCACCGGCAATATCACGTCCAGCGCCGACAAAGGGCTTGACTACGCTGAGACCTTTAACTTCGTGGTCATACTGGCGAGCTTTATATTCATTGGAACAAAGATTGAGGCGTCCGATCACTTCGAGAACGTCATCCTTCACATCTCTGCCCTTGAACTCGGGCTCAAGATAGACAGGAGACTTCCACTCGGCCTTGAGTTTCATTCTCGGCAAGCCGTCATGCATGAATTCGATATCAAGGTAAGCAACCGTCTTGTCGCCATAGAGCATGTGGAATTTGCCGTCGTCAGTGAATTCACCGAGAACGGTTACTTCAACGTCACGGGCTTCGGCAAGAGCCTTGAATTCTTCAATATCCTCAACAGGAACCGCGAAACTCATTCTTTCCTGAGCTTCAGAAACAAGGATTTCCCAGGGATTAAGTCCTGCGTATTTGAGCGGAGCCTTCTTGAGATCCATGCGACAGCCATTGCAGATCGAAGACATTTCGCAGATACTTGAGGAAAGACCTCCTGCACCGTTATCTGTAACAAATCGATAGAGCCCTTTATTACGAGCCTCAATAATGAAATCGCTCATCTTCTTCTGAGTGATCGGGTCGCCGATCTGAACCGCCTGTGTGGGGCTGTCCTGATGAAGTTCTTCACTTGAGAATGTCGCGCCATGAATACCGTCTTTTCCGATTCTTCCGCCAGCCATGACAATGAGGTCGCCGGGCTTGATGGATTTCTCGAATCCTTTGACTTTGCCGATCTTCTTCGGCAGTTTACCGACTGTTCCGCAATAGACAAGAGGCTTGCCGAGATAACGTTCATCGAAATACTCCCAGCCGCGTCCATAGGGAATTCCGCTCTGGTTACCGCCGTCGATAACGCCCTTGTGGACGCCGTCGCGCAGTCTGCGGGGATGAAGGAGTCCTTCCGGCACATCCTTGTCATCAGTGAACGGAGAACCGAGGCAATAGCCCCAGACGTTGGCGAGAAGCTCGGCGCCCTGCCCTGTTCCGAGCGGG
>JAKJHH010000144.1 GCA_022703965.1 Verrucomicrobiota bacterium | reverse complement strand
TAACAGAAAGGGGACGCAATATGAACACATTTCCTGGCAGAAAAGACGACTACAACGGTTACTACAGATATACATTTGAAGTCGACGGCTGCGAGTGTTACATCGTCGAGCCCAAAATCCCGCGCGAAGGAAAGCAGTGGGTATGGAAAGCGGAATTCTTCAGTGCATTCCCAGCTTTCGAACTGAAAATGCTCGAAAAAGGTTTTTATGTCGCCTTCATTACAGTGGGAAACACATTCGGTGCTCCATCCGCACTTAAACATTGGGATGTCTTTTACAAGGAGATGACAGGCAAATTCGGATTTAACAAGCACGCTATTCTTTTAGGACTCAGCCGAGGCGGTCTCTATGTTTACAACTGGGCTGCAAAAAATACTGACAAAGTAGCGTGTATATATGCGGACAACGCTGTCTGCGACTTCAAAAGCTGGCCTGGCGGAAAAGGAAAAGGCCCCGGAAGTCCAGGCGACTGGAAAGAACTTCTTAAGACTTACGGTTTCGCATCTGAACAGGACGCGCTCAATTTCCGAGCAAATCCGATCGATAATCTTGAAGCCCTTGCCAAAGCTAAAATCCCGCTTATCCATGCGGTCGGAACGGACGATGAAATCGTTCCTGTCGAGGAAAACACCGACAAGCTGGAAAAGAAATACAAGGAACTTGGAGGACATATTGAAGTCATACGCCATCCCGGAAAGCATCATCCTCACGGCCTGAGCAATCCGACACCGGTAATCGACTTCATCATGCACCACGGCATCGGAGTGAAGTAATCACAAGCCCCACCATTTAAGCGTGCGGTTCCAGCAATCAAACCGCACGCTTTTTTCCATCAGCTTCCTCTATCTCCCATTAAATCCTGCTTATAATTTTCGCAATTACGTCTTTCAGGTCTATATTCAGAAAATTATTATTCCTGACAAGGAAATTTAAGAATGAAATCAAGCGGAATATGGAGATTTGTAATCATGACTGCGCTTTCTGCCGGAATATCGGGAATCTGTAACGCTGCACCAATCACAATGCCTCTCTGGCCCGACGGAGTCCCGTGGGCGATGGGCAATAAACCCGAAGACAAACCGGATATCACCGTTTATCTGCCGGAAGCATCCAAAGCATCCGGAGCGGCCGTTCTGATATGTCCCGGCGGAGGTTATGAATGTCTCTGTTCCAGCTATGAAGGTCACGATATCGCAAAATGGCTGAACTCTTACGGCATTGCCGGAGTCGTTCTGAAATACCGCATCAGCCCATACCGCCATCCTGTTCCGCTTCAAGATGCGCAGCGGGCAATGAAAATTGTCCGTTCGCACGCAAAAGACTGGAATCTGGACTCAGACAAGATCGGTGTCATGGGATTTTCGGCAGGCGGACACCTTGCCTCCACTTTGGGAACGCACTATATGACTGCGGTACCGTCTCCGGTATATCCTGAGGACGCGATCTCATGCCGTCCCTCTTTCATGATCCTCATTTATCCTGTCATAACGATGCGACAGCTTACACACGGCGGCTCCCGCAACAACCTGCTCGGGGCTTCTCCGACTCAGGCGCAGATTGATGAAGTATCCAATGAACTGCATGTGACAAAAGATACTCCTCCGGCATTTCTTGCGCATTCGGTAAAGGACAGCGCCGTCACTTACAAGAACAGCGTCCTTTTTGCCGACGCAATGAAAGCGAACGGCGTTCCTGTCGAATATCTTGAACTGCCTTCCGGCGAACATGGACTCGGCTGCGGCAAAGGCAAGGAATGGAAACAGTGGCAGACAGCATGTTCCGCCTGGCTCCGCAATATGAAACTTGTCCGGCAATAAGCAGCTTTACTTGCTTTTTATGTGTATTGTGTGTATAATTATTGTAAGGGGATAGGGTCTGGACGATGAACAGTCGCGATCTTATAAAACTGATTGAAGCGGATGGTTGGATAAGGGGCAGTCATTGGCAGTTCAAGCATCCTGTGAAAAAAGGAAGAGTAACTGTTCCTCATCCGGAGAAAGATTTGTCGAAGGGAACATTAAACAGCGTAATGAAGCAGGCGGGACTCAAATAGAGCCTGGATTGGAGCAGCATATGGAAAGAGTATATCAGTCAATATTATATGTGGAAGACTCTGCTGTCGGAATCTGTTTTCCTGATTTCCCGGGCTGCATAAGCTCAGGGGATAATTTGGAAAACGCCTTGAAAAATGGAAGGGAAGCCTTGGAATTGCATATTGAAGGAATGCTTGAAGACAAAGAAGATATTCCGCTCTCTTCCAATGCCTCGCTGATTCTGGATTATATGAAGGAAAATCCGGGTGGTATGCTGGCTCTTGTCACTGTTGAAATTCCGGAAGGACGCTCAAAACGTGTAGATATAACTATTCCGGAATTCCTTCTTGCAAAAGTGGATCGGAAAGCCCGAGAAGAACATTCAAACCGTTCAAAGCTGATAGCCCGCTCCCTGGCCTCTTACATATCCTGATGTTTTAACGCATTCACGACGGGCAAAGGCAAGGAGTGGGACAGTGGCAGACAGCCTGTTTTGCATGCTTCCGCAACATGAATCTTGTCCGGGACTAAGCTTATTCTGTTGACATGATTCAAGTCATGTGTTACTATTGTTGTAACATTGTGATTACACACTGGAGTTCTTATTATGATAAAAACGCTCACAAAACACGGGAACAGTCTGGCTCTTGTTGTTGAAAAGCCTGTCCTTGATCTTATCGGTGCGGATGCGACTACAAAATTCGATGTCACCACTGATGGCGATGTTCTTATACTTACCCCTATAAAGGACAAGGGACGTGAGAAAAAAGTACGAGCTTCTCTTGAAAGAATCAACTCCAAATTTGCAGCAAGTTTTAGAGAATTGGCAAAGTGACCAAGATCAAGTTTTTGACTTTGTCAGAGATCATAGAGATTCATAAAGATCAGATTTCCCGTTATGGCGGAGCTCAGGGGATTCGTGATATTTCAATGCTGAAATCGGCTGCTGCAACCCCGCTTGCAAGTTTTGGAGGCAGCTTCCTCCATCCATCTCTGGAAGAAATGGCTGCCGCTTATCTTTACCATCTTTGCATGAATCATCCTTTTGTTGATGGCAACAAACGAGTCGGACTTGCCGCCATGCTTCTTTTTTTAGATCTTAACGGATTTGATATGGATGTTTCATGTGACGAGCTGACTGAAATAGTCCTTCTTACAGCATCAGGCAAATATTCCAAGTCAGAGCTCGCTGTTTTTGTAAAGAAGCATATTGTTCCGCTTTGATCAGATTTTGAAATCCTTCATGTCGGCGACGAAGAGACGTCTTGTTCCGCCTGTGAAAGCGTTGAAGGCGATGTAACGGCCGCTCTTGTCCCAGGCGACGTGCGGATCGACTCTCAAGCAGGATATCTGCTTTTCATACGGAGTTTCGGTCTGTATGCGAATGATGTCCTTTGCCTTGTCCTGAGCAAGATCTATAAAACGGATCGGAGTCGTTCCGTCGCCCTTGGCTACTACTTCGCGGACATAGCTGTCAGTCACCATTGTGCCGCAGTTCGGATTTTCGGAAGGATGTCCCGAGCCGGGAGTATTCCGTGTCAGGAGCTTCAGTCCGCTGCCGTCGTATTTCACCTGCATTAGATGCATTCCGCCGTTCAGATTGCCGAGATTGAAGGAAAGACGCTGTCCGTCGGCAAGCCAGGTGGTATGATGTCCTCCGCGCTCCCAGTGAATATCGGGAATGGCGTTATAAAGTTCGGAACAGTCGTTGTTCATTGTAAAGACATCGAACCTCAGAGGTTTTCCGCAAATCGCGTCGTATTCTATCCCGGCGTTCTGGGGATAATTGCGCACCGAGAACATTATCTTCGTGCCCTGATTGTTCCATTTCGAGTGGAAAAGATAGACCTCTCTGTCCTTGTAAAATTCAAGTTCTTTTTTAGTGCATGTGCGCTCGAAAACTTCCTTGATCGATATGAGTAGCGTCTTCTTGCCGCTATCGATATCTGTCAGCCAGAGCCCTTCGTCATCTCGGAGTCCGAGATTGTTCTGGACTCGTTCAGGCGGAAGCATCACACCGTAACCGTGCTGAGTTCTGCGCATGCATGACAGCTTGGCTGAAAGGGCTTTTTTACCGTCCGGTGACACCTTATATACGGTTCCTTCGAGGCGCTTGCGCTCTCCTGTCTTCCAGTTGAGTTTTACGCCGAATTCCGACCAGTCGGCGGGATCGACGTCGTTGAAAATGAGAATCGAGTCATCGGCTCCCCATTGAAGATTTGCGCCGAGCTGAGGCTCCCAGCCGCAAGTGGAGTCCACTGTTTTTTCCTCGCCTGTCTGAAGATCGACTACAACGATTTCTCCTTTTTCCCCGGGCAAAGGCAGTCTGTCCTCGAAAGGCATTCTGAAACCTGCGATATATCTTCCTGTCGGACTGAAAGGAGACGTATCAAAGAAACGATGAAAGACTCCCCCATTCCCGTTGCTGACGCAGTAAACAGGCACATCAGGATTGAATTCCTTGTACTGAGGAAATGCTTTCGGATTGAGACTCATAATAAAAACTCCTCTAAAATTATATGCATTTATTGCTGTATTTTCTTTTCATGATATAATTATCTCACACAAATCATGCTTAAACTAGAATATCCTTATGGCTGAATCTGTCGAAAACATTGCAAAAAGTGCTTTTAGTTCTGAAAAAATAGAACTTTCTCTGCTTTACGCCCACAGCGGACTGATGGAGTCCGCACGGACAATAGAAAAACACAGTCACGGCTCATGGCAGGCAGATTTGATAACAGAAGGTTCTGCCATTTTCGTGGATGCATCCGGTGAAAAGACTGTCATCTCAAAAAACGAGCTTGTTCTGATTCCGCCTGAAAAGGAACATTATTTCATCTACCGCGGCGGAACGGTGAAGTGGATGAGTTTCTGGTTCTCCATGAAAGGACTTGATGACTGGATGAGTCCGCGACGACTTCCTTCAACGGAGATTTCGACAGGACTTTTTGCTTGTCTGGACATGATCCTTGCCGCGCCGTCCTTCAGTGCAGGAAGTCGTCACGGGGATGCAGCCGCTGACTGTCTGGCGGCTCTTTTTTCTATCCTGCTTGCCGATGAACTTGCAGTTCCCGCGCAAGCATCCGGGCTTGCCTCCAAAGCGATGAGCTTGATCCAAAGATCACGAGGAGGCCGTATTTCCGTCAAGGAACTCTGCGAACTGCTCAACTGCTCCAAGAGCTACCTTTCGCACGAGTTCAGAAGATCGACGGGTATTTCACTAAAGAACTATATCGACAGACATCGTGCTGAAATACTTGAGCAGGTTCTTGAACAGGCTGAATTGAGTCCTGCCCAGATAGCCGAATCAATGGGCTTCCGTGATTCCTGTGAACTTTCACGCTTCTGCAAAAGAATGCTTGGCCGCTCTCCGCGTATTTTCCGATCAACTCTTTGAGTTGATGTGGCCGGCTCTTGCAAGGAGGGCGATGTAAAGGCATGTCATCGCGGCGCAGCGCTCGAAGGAGGCGTCGAGTTTTATTGTCACCGTACCGGCAAGTTCACGGACGGATTTTGTGCCGTTAATAAGCGTCCAGACAAGAGGACAGATTTTGGCGAAAAGCTTCATGTCGGATTCCGTCCAGTCAAAGACTGACTGGAGAATTTTCGAGAGTATTTCCGTTGTTTCAGGCGGCTCATCCGAAACTTTGACAGGGATTTCATCCAGCAGAGTGTTCGGCAGGAAATTCACTCTGTGATGATAGGAGTCGCGCGGGCCGCGCCAGAGCACGAGCCCCATCTCAGGAGCCTCTGTCGCAAAGGGGGTTTTTATGTGCGGAGTCGTAAGCTGTCCCAAGGTCGAATCCGAACGCAGGGCGGCAGGAAGTCCGCTGTTGTTTTCACGCAGAAATTTTTCTTTTTCGATGTAGGATTTTATGGTCTCGCCGGGCGTGAAAAGCATATGAGTATAAAGAGGATGAATGTCGGCTTCTCTAAGCAGTCTTGCGGCTTTGATCGTGTCGCTGACGGTTTCGCCTTTATCGAGCATTTCGGCAGCCTGATCGGTAAATGATTCAACGCCGATTTCAATACCGACGCATCCGGCTTTTCTGAGCTCAGGCAGCAGATTTGAATTTTTGATGATATCCGAGGCTCTGGAGAGTCCGCACCACTTATAAGCACGCTTCCTTTTCATAAGCTCGGAGGCCATGCCGAACGCAAACTTCTTATTCATAATGAAATTGTCGTCCCAGAAATGAAAGCTAGAGACTCCGTAACGTTTGAAGATCTCATCCATTTCATCGACTATGTTTGCTGGACTGCGCCAGCGTACCTTGCGTTTCCAGAAAAGCGGAGAACTGCAAAAACTGCAATTAAAGGGACATCCACGACTGCCGATAATAGGAAATCTCAGACCGCCGACCACATGCATAGGGTGGTTATAAAGTTTATAGTCTTCAAGTATCTCCCAAAGAGGGAAAGGGATTGAATCCAGATCCTCGATATACTCCGAGCCGCTCAGCTTGGGAATGGATTCCGGACAGCCCATATTGATGGCATCGATAATATGATTTATGGAGTCTTCGCCTTCGTAACCTGCGATAAAATCAGCGTAGTCGACGACTTTTTCGGGGGCGAGAGTGGCGTGAACGCCTCCAAGCACAAGCCAGGATTTCTTCTCGTGTATGACAAAGGAACTGATCAGCGTTGCGGCATCAATCTGAGCGCTCCAGGCGGAGCAGAGAAGCATATCGAAATCCGTTTTACGGATGAAATCCTTCATTTCCGTCCAGCTGGTATTTTTGACGTGCGCGTCGAAAAGCTTCAGTTCGATTTCCGGAAATGCTCTGTGTATTGAAGCGGCAATATAAAGAAGACTCAGCGGCATAGTGCGCTTGTGTCTATTGTTCGCATTGCTGAAAGGAGGCTGGACAAGCAGAATCTTGCGGATTCTTTCCGGCCTTTTGCGCTTGAGGTTCGGCTTGTGAACCTCTGTAAAAACCGGCCAGTCTTCAGCCGGATTATAGGCAAAAAGAGCAGCGGTTCCGATATCAGGACTTCCTGCAAAAACAGTTACGAGAGTTCCGGCGAAGCCGGATTTCTCAAGCCGTTTGCACATGGCCTCCTGATGCATTTTTGAACAGACAAAGATATAGGCCGGATTCTTTGTCAGAGCAGCGGCAATGCTGATTGTGCCGGGAGCGCCGCTGTCGTCAATAACGGAACCGATACGTTCTCTGAAGCCGGGAACGGAGGAGCAGATATAATTAAAATCCATGCCTCCGCCGTAAACGGTGAAATTGTCCTGAAACGAAGCAAGCCATTCCGAAGCTGGTTTTACAGCTTCGGAAGAGTTTCTGCATCCGAATTCAATCCGCTTTGACATAGTTTAAAGCGGTACTCCGTTTGACGTTTCTTACTTGAGACCGAGCACATCCTGCATGTCATAGATGCCGGGCTTGGCAGTTGCGAGGAAGCGGGAAGCTCTCAAAGCTCCGTTTGCGAAAGTATCGCGGCTGGATGCCTTGTGAGTGAGCTCCACACGTTCTCCGTTGATCGCAAAGATAACAGTATGGTCGCCGACGACATCGCCGCCGCGAACCGCATGCATTCCGATTTCATTTTTCTTGCGGGCTCCGACCAACCCCTCGCGTCCGTGCATCACATCCTTTTCATAAGAAAGGTCGCGAGCCTTTGCGATGATTTCGGCAAGTCTCACGGCAGTTCCGCTGGGAGCGTCCTTCTTCTGATTGTGGTGCATTTCGACAATTTCGACATCGTAATCAGTTCCGAGGATCTCCGTAACCTGTTTTGCGAGGTGGAAGAGAAGGTTTACGCCGACGCTCATATTCGGGGCAAGAAGGATTCTGGCTCCGTTTGCGGCGAGCTTGGCGAGAGCATCTTTTTCTTCAGGCTTGAGACCTGTAGTGCCGACGACTATTGAAAGGCCGGCCGCGGCTGCGACAGTGGCGTTTTCAATTACGTTTCCAGTACTGAAATCAATGATGGAATCGGCATTTTTAACGGCTTCCTTGAGGTCTGCCGTAATTTTTACTCCTGACTCGCCCATGCCTGCGACAACTCCGGCATCCTGTCCGAGAAAAGGAGAAGCGGCGTATTCGACAGCTCCGGCGAGTTTGAGATCGCTGGACTTCATTATGTTTGTTATAAGGTGTCTGCCCATACGACCGGCAGCGCCGACAATCACGATTCTTATCATTTAAATCCTCCGCGTTTCAGATATTGTATACGCTAATATAACGCAATTTCTGACTGTAAACCAGCAGCAAGAGAGAACGCGGAGCATTTATTTTACGATTACCTGAGTATTATTTGCAAAGGCATCGCGAATACGTTCCTGATGTATTTCTATGATATCCATTTTTGCGATCTCAGCAAGGCTGTAGTATCCTGCGTCGGTTGTTTCATTGCTGAGACCGAGAGTTCCGCCGATTACTTTTGCCTCGAAACTGAAGGCGAGTATCTGATAAAGATTGCCGTCGGCATACTGTACTGCAAGATTGGGATCGCTGTATACGCCGATGAGTCTTACGACTTCGACCTTAAGGCCGGTTTCCTCGTCGACTTCGCGGACACAGGCTTCGGAGACGCTCTCTCCGGGATCAATGGCGCCGCTGGGCAGACACCAGCGGCCATTATCGGTTCGTTTGGTAAGGAGGATCTTATCACGTGTCTCGTTGAAAATGGAAGCTGATGCTCCGGCACGGAGTTTAGCATTTCTGGCAATTCTGTTTCCTTTCAGAATTTTCATTTTCAGATCCTCCTTAGTTTTAGTCAGTCTTTTTTCTTTTTCGGAGCCGCCGTTTTTTTCTTGACAGGCTTTTTTCCCGCCTTTTCAGCAGGCATTTTAGCTTTGGGAGCAGGCTTGGCGGACGCCTTTTTAGCCGCCGGAGCCGCTTGCTTTTTGGCTTGATTCGACTTCCTCTTCTTCAAAGATCATCGCGGCGGCCTTTTCGGCTCCGTCGCACTTGCACTTGCTCTTTTTGACTCCGCAATACTGACAGAGCCCTTCGCATTCTTCCCTACATATAAAATACTGCGGAAGTTTTACAAGGAGATCTTCTCTGATTTCTTCAGTTATGTTTAAATGCGATTTTTCGGCGGCGCCATCGTAGAAATGACAGACATCCTTATCCTCGATGACGAATTTATACTTATCAAGACAGCGTCCGCATTCGACTTCGAGGGTAATGGAGACGGAACCTTTGACAAGCACGCTTTCGTTGACAACGGACAGATGCAGCTTGTACTTGATATCCGTCATGGAGAGGAGGCCGGGCATGTCGTCGATTTCGAGAATCGAAGGTTCATGAGCGTCGTTGAGAGTCATACCCGCAATGCGGTCTATTTTCATAGGGCAGAAGCTAATCATAAATCAGTTTCCCTTTCTTTTTGCTTTGAAGGAGCTCATCACGATTTCGGGTACAAAGGTGGAGACGTCGCCTCCGCACATTGCGATTTCCTTGACCATTCTTGAGCTTACGAATGTATATTCAGGACTCGGCATGAGGAAAACAGTCTCGCACTTGAGATTAAGCTGTCTGTTCATCAGCGCCATCTGGAATTCGTATTCAAAGTCGGATACGGCTCTGAGTCCGCGCACAACGGCGCAGGTATCGAATTCATTGACGGCATCAATGAGCAGTCCCTTAAAGGATACGATTTCCACATTGTCGATGTCACGGCAGACGGCTTTCAGTATGTCCAGCCGTTCTTCGATTGTGAAGAGCGGGCTTTTCTCGCGGTTCAGAGCGACTGCCACAATAATCTTGTCAAAAAGTCTGGATGCTCTCTGAATAACGTCCAGATGTCCGTTTGTTACCGGGTCGAAACTGCCCGGATATAATGCTTTTTTCATTTCATCACCTGAAAAACTTGTATCATATAATTGACATGTACAGACACTTATTTGCAAACCGCAAGGAGGCTTATGTGGCGCAATCAGTTTTGACGGTATATATTTACAGGCTTGAAAAACCGCGATATCACAGGTTGAAAAATTAATGAAAATTCTTATTCTGACTCAATATTATCCGCCGGAACACGGTGCGCCGCAGAATCGTCTGCACGATCTGGCGAAGCGCTGGAAAAAGTCCGGACATGATATAACAGTTCTTACCGCCATGCCGAATTATCCAAAGGGTGAAGTCTTCCCGGAATATGCCGGAAAGCTTTTCTGCCGTGAGGAAATTGATTCCATAAAAGTGGTCAGAAGCTGGATTTTCGCATCCAGAACCAAGAGCACGATACCGCAGTTGATCTCCTATTTTTCCTTTGTGTTTTCCTCTCTCTTTGCCGGACTCTTTCTCTGCGGAAGAACAGATCTGGTCATCTGCGAAAGTCCTCCGCTCTTTCTCGGTTTTACAGCCTTAAAGCTGAAGTACTTGAAGAGGGCAAAAATGATAATGAACATCAGCGATCTCTGGCCGGAAAGCGCGGTTCAGCTCGGCATTATCGGGCCTGGCATGGCACTCAGAATTCTTGAAGCCTTCGAGCAACTGCTTTACAAGGAATCCATGACAGTCTCATGTCAGACGGAAGGAATCGCGTCGGGTGTCAGAAAA
>JAKJHH010000143.1 GCA_022703965.1 Verrucomicrobiota bacterium | reverse complement strand
AAAAACATGGGGGCTTTCAATGCCCGGCGTTCTGGACGTAAAAAACGGAATCCTCAAATACTCCGTAAATCTCCCCTGTCTTCAGGGAGAAAAACTGAAGGATCTCCTCGCCCTGCCGGGAGTCGATGAGCTGATTCTTGAAGAAGTCACAAACACAAAGGCTCTCGCCGAAAAATGGTTCGGTGCGGGCATTAATACGCGCGACTTTGTCTTCATGGATATATCAGGCGGTATCGGACTAGGACTTATAATCAACAGAGCCGTATACCGAGGAGCGGGAGGCTACGCCGGAGAACTCGGACATGTAGTCATTGAGCGCGGCGGACAAAAATGCAGCTGCGGCAAAAAAGGATGTCTCGAAGCCTACGGTACGGAAAAAGCAATTCTGAACGAATACAATAAACTCACCGGAAAAAACATTAAGCATCTTTCAGAAACAAAACCCGACGACTGGACAAAGCCTGAAGCAAACGCAATCATCGCCGACGCAGGAACGAAAATCGGTAGCGGAATAGCCGCGCTCATCAATATCATGAGTCCAGGCACCGTCTTTCTGGGCGGAACCGTAATCGACAGTCTGGGCTCGAAAATCATGCCGTATATCCTGAAATCAGCCGGAGAAGAATCTCTTCAGGACGTATTTTCCTGCGTACATATAAGCGCAAGCCAGCTCAAATACAGCGCGGCATGCGGCTCGGCATCAATGGTACTCTCAAAAGTATTCGAGGAACCGGATCATTACATGGTCTGAGTCTTTTCAGAAAAGCTGCAATAAAAAAGTCCGGAATCTTGCGATATCCGGACTTTTTACTTTTCAAGTTTAATCAAACGATGTCAGACTTTAACAGGAGCTCCTGTTTCAGCCGACTTGTAGATGCCGTCGACAATCCTCATGAGCTTCACTGCTTCATCAGGAGTATTGAGCGGAGCTTCTTCGCCTTTGAGCACCTTGATAAAGTTGCTGGCAGAACGGATACGTCCCATCGACTCGTCCTTTTCGACGATGATGGACTTGTTGACCGAACGTCCGTTTTCCTGAACATAGAGTTCGCAGGTGTCGATGCTTGTCGCATCATTGCCATCGATGCCGAAAAGACGCTGAACCATACCACCGGCCTTCTGTCCCTGGAATGTGACAGAAACTTCCTCACGCTTGATCATTTCAGCCCATGAATTGCGGAGCATCATGACCTGTCCTGTTTTGAAGCGGACAAAGCCGAGACATGCGGCTTCAACGTCAGTCACGCCGCCTTCGACGTCCGGAATTCCCCAGGGGCCTTTGAAGCCTTTGTTGCTGATGAAATCGTTGAATGTCTGAGCGAGCACATACTCGGGCTCGGGATACTGCATGAAGTAAAGAGCAAGGTCTATCATGTGCAAGAGGTCAATGACCGGGCCGCCGCCTGAAAGAGCCTTTGTCGTGAACCAGCCGCCGAATCCGGGAATACCTGTGCGACGAGTCCATACGGCCTGACTGGAATTGATGGTTCCGACTTCGCCCTTCTTGATGTATTCCATCATTGCGTATGATTCGGGACGTGCTCTGTTATTGAAGTTGAACATAAGAGTCTTACCTGCGTCCGCTGCCGCCTTCTGCATTTCGATTGTCTCGGCAGTGCTGAGCGCCGGAGGCTTTTCGCAGAAAACGTTGATCTTGCGGTTGAGAGCCTCGACGGCAAGCGCCTTATGGAACTTATTGGGAGTGATAATGGACACGGCTGAGAGTCCCGGAACCTTGTCAATCATCTCACCTAGGCTGGAATAAACTGAAGGAATGTTCAGTTTTGCCGCGAGAGCCTTGGCTCTTTCAGTGTTCTGATCCGCGATTGCGACAACTTCCGCACCTGCATTGCGGAATCCTTTGATATGATAATCCGCCATTCCGCCAGCGCCTACGACTCCGACTTTAACTGTCATCAAAAATCTCCTTGTTTTATCAGGGTTCATATGATTTGCATTATACTATGCACCCGCGTTCATAGATGTCAAAAACATTTTTTATTTTACTTTTAAAATGAGATAAAAACTTCCTGAAATGAATCATTTCTCCGAGCCTTAACGCTCAAAAACGGCATCACCACCATTCATCCGGGAATTGCTCTGGCTCTACAACAAAGAGGTTTCGGAGCTAGGATGAAGTAAGGAGCGCCGAGAAAGCATGCACGCAACATTTTCCAGACGTTTTCTGAAAATATTGAAGCTTGGCATATCAATTCTAGACCATGTAATATCAGACATTGATTCGTAGGTAATATGCGTATATATTCCATTGACGGAACATCCAAGAGCAGCAGCAAGACGCTTTTTCAAGGAATTTGGGCTATTGTCATTCCCCGGTTCTTCCTCAAAACGTTCACAAGAATTATATTCGCACTGATGCTGTTCAAATTTCTGATAATACCCCATCAGCCATGCTTCACTCTTTGGACGAGGCAACATTGGAACGCCATATTTAGAACCGCCATCAATGAATCCTGTTTCCATAGCTTTCTCCAGAGAACGCCATAAATCACGAGGTGAGGAATTTGTGCCGTCACTATCCCTGAAGTAGACAATTCCGATCAGTTCGTCTCCGACATGAAGTGCCAGAGTCAACGCTTTGCAATAGAAATCGAAAACAAGTCCACGCTGAACTCCTTTGGCAATATAATTTTTAGGATTGGATTTCTTACAAAGCTCATTAAGTTCGGACTCACAGATCAAATTCAGTTCAGGCGTTGTCCCGCCTGCATTTTCTACAATTATCTCAATAAGTCTTGCAAGAGGACCTTTTTTAAATTCACCGTTACTCTTAACGCCAAGATCGCTTGCTCCCTCCCCTGAAACAACGAAATACATTATTGCGTCTCCTAATCCTCATCCTTGATTTTATTTTTGTTTTGCAACTCTGTTCCAAGCTTTATCAAGTCAGTTTGACTCATAACCTGACCAGGTCCCATAAACTCAAGCCGAGACAAGACTTCAGAAATATCAAAAAACCTGACTGCTTCTGAATGTGAATAAGAATCTTTATACAACAAGAAAACACTTGCTTTTGCATCAGAGTCGCTCAAAAAGTTCAGCAGAAGTCCACTATGGGTTGTAACTATAACCTGTTTTCCCTTAAAATTCTGCAAGAATTCAACCAGAGTTCCCAAGAGCTCCTGATTAATACCGTTTTCTATCTCATCAAAAAGCAGAAAACTACTTCTTGAATAGCCTTGAGATAATATCGCCAATATGCGGAGGAAACCATCGTTGATGTGAGCTGAGGCAAAAGTATGCTTATCAATTTCTTTTATAAGCAGATTCTTCCATCCAAAGCGACGCCGTTTTATTTCGAGAGCAGAAAACTGCGGATAAAACTTATGCAAGTCCTCCACAAGCCGACGCATTGACTCTGCACTTAAGGAAGAAAGAAAACTAGGCAATCCTTCGCCTCCAATGCTAAGAGATCCGTCATTACGGGAAGGACTCCGCAATGCAGACGGAGAAAGCAATTCTAAAGACTTAAGCCCTTTTATCTGTTCAATAAGTTCCTTTATCACAGAGTCCTTATACTCATATGCAGAAAGAATTGAACCCTGATATTTCAAATCTTTAACCTCAATACTGTGAAACTGATCTTTGGCGGTGAGCGTATTTTTCTCTAATCGTAAATAGTCAATATTTGTATTGCTACTGTAATGAGCCCTTATATGTTCATAGGAACAGAGTTCTTTATCCACATTAAACTGCAATGTCCAAGTGACGGCATTCCGGTCGTTGAGCAGAAAGTCCAACTCGATAGAGATAATCCTCTTTGAACTCCCTTTGGTCAGCAAATCACTTTTCGTCCAATTCCGCCAAGATAGCCATGATGAAAAATCTCCTAGCACAAGATGAGAGATAAAATCCAAAGCCTGTAGGAAACTGCTTTTCCCTGCTCCATTCAAACCGATCAGGCAAGTAAAATGACCGATATCAGCCATTTCAAAATTATTCAGCGCCTTAAAGTTTTTTATGGAAATTCTTGTGATCATTATATCTCTCCAGAAGTCTAATTAAATTAGCACACACAATATGAATTAGCAACTTAGGAGCTGTAAAGAAATTAACTTGACAAATTGCAGTGGAGCTCACTGGCGCATGTACAGCTTATTTCTGAAAAGTATCCATTCTTTTCATTTTCTGCGGATGAGGGGGAGCAGAGATTTGTCATCTTTATAGACGCCATTGGAATAAAGCTCGTTTACAATATCTGAAGCTGTGGAAATAATTGACGGCTCGGATGGAAAGACTCCATTATCAATTCCTTGAAGCAGTGCGGCGGCGCAGGCGAGACGATAGCTCTCGGTTCCGGCTTTGAAGGGTCCGGCAATGTCTGAAACTTTGAAAATCAATGTCTGCGTAGGCTTTTTAGAGCCGTTTACAAAAACTTTTATGCAGACAAGTTCATTCTTGAGCTTATGCTGAACGGAACCGTTAAGTCTGAACTCAAAAACCCTTGACGAAGATAAGCCCTTCGAGGCTTTCAATGTATCATTAAAATATCCTTCGACATTGCGGAGATTCTGCACTTCCCTTGGAGAAAAAGCAATTGAGGCAGTGATATCGGCTTTAGCCCCGGCTTTGATTCCGAAGCGCACAAAATAAGTATCGGTTCCGAGCGGAGATTCTTTGCCGTCCAGAACAACAGTGAAAGATTCAGGCTCAGGAGTCTGATATTTGAAATCAAGAGTATCAAGATAATTATTATTCTGAGCGGAAAGACTCAGAGCGGAAAAGAAACAGAGCGCCGCAATACAAAAAAATCTGAACATAGTTAATCCTTTCGCATTTAGAAAGGATTAATTGAGACTTCATAAGCTCCGATGTCAAGCCTTAATCCGGCAAAAGAGAGAACTCACGTAAGCAATGCAGCGCTGTTAATGTGGCATCGTCCGCCGGAAGCGAGAGCGAGAGTGGCAATAGACTTTTCCATGAACTGAATCTGAGCATATAAAGCCTCGGAAGCCTCGGCAAATTCATCTGCATCGTGAGCATTGCTCTGGATAACAAGTTCGATCTGCTGAACAGCTTGCGAGATTTGGGAAATCCCCTTGGACTGTTCTTCACCTGCCGCGGCGATTTCGGAAATCAGCGAGTTGACTTTGCTTATTTCAGAATTGATGCGATGAAGCTCGGCAGAGGCGGCGCTTCCGATTTTCACTCCGTTTTCGGCGGAATTTACAGATTCCTGAATGAGATTTTCGGTATCTTTTGCGGCTCTGGCAGAACGCTGAGCCAGACTGCGGACTTCTTCGGCGACAACTGCAAAACCTTTGCCGGACTCCCCTGCCCGCGCCGCTTCAACAGCCGCATTAAGAGCAAGAAGATTCGTCTGGAATGCTATTTCATCAATCGTCTTTATAATTCGTGCTGTTTTATCCGCGGCATTCTTCATCTGAGCAATGGATTCAGAAACCTTCTCCATAGCGGAAATGCCGGAACGGGCGGCGGAGAAAGCTGCATCAGCAGAATTCTTTGCCTGACGCGCATTTTCAGCGTTCTGCATAATCACGCCCGACATCTCTTCAATACTGGCTGAAGTCTGCTCTATGGCAGCCGCCTGATTGCTTGAGCCGTCGGCGAGAAATCTGCTGGAATCACTGATGGAATGTGATTTTGCAGCCATTTCAGCGGCTCCCGCATCAAGAGCAGTGGCGATACCGCCTATTGAGCCGGTTATGCGCCTGTAAAGCCAAAGCGAGCCCAAAAGAACGATTACCAGCCACACAAGAAGTCCTGCAAGTACTTTAATAAGATATGAAACGGACTCCTTTTTAAAAGCTCTGATAGTCGAATACGACTGGTTCATATCCGTTGCAATAATTGCCTCAAGACGGGCAGACTGGGAACTCACAAGAGCGGAGAGTTTTGTCCAGTCGGGTATCTTGTCTTTATCCATTGTCTTGATGATCTGACTCAGACTTTTTTCTTCCTGAGACTTGAGCATTTCGCTCAATGCGGCAGTTGATTCCTTCGACAGACAGAGAACAGGAGACCTGGAGTTTGCGGAATAAGAAATATACTCCGATTCCAGCGCGTCAGAAAAATCAGGAGGAAGCTGCTCTTTCATTTTTGAAGCAGTCTCAATCATTTCCCGCACGCGGCAAAGACTTTCCCGGGCTTCCTCAAGGGCGACAATGCTTGTGATAATCTTGCCGATGCCCTTGCCAGTCTTCGCCTGAGTCACAGCCTTATCCAAGGCAAGCAGAGAACGGCTGAGGTTTTTATAGGCAACTGAACGCTCTTTCGGGGAGGATGTGCGAATGGTTCTGAGAGATTGAAGCGCGTTTTCAGCTCCTTCTTTTGCCTTCGGCGCGATAACGGAATCAGCGAGAGACTGACTTACAAGCAAAACGGCTTCATCTGTTTTTGCTTCAGCCTTTTTCAGAAGCTCCGAGGACGCCGCTGTAAAAAAGGATTCCCTTTCTGCCTGCAAGCTGCGTAGCAGTCCGGTATTCTTCTGCATGAGAGACAAATTCTTGTCCATGACGGTGACTTCCTGAATGCTCGACGACTCTCTTGAGACGAGAATCGCCACAAGAAGAAATGACGAAACAGGTGCAATACACAGCAACGCAAGCAATTGAGTCTTAAGATTCATTGATATCCCCTCCAAAATCATCCTTATCCCGCTGTTATTATATCGTCACAGAGGGATGAAATGCAAGAGGGGATTTGGCAAAAAACAAGGAAAAAACAGAAGCCTGCAATAAGCACTAATATATAAAAGAATCAAGCACTTAAGTTACTGCCGAACTATACATTTTTATGAGACCCGGAGATTGCTGTAAGGCGCGCTACGGCATCTTCAACGGACTTGACCTGGCTATGCAGGTTTTCGGAAGCTGAAGCGAATTCCTCTGAATCATGCGCGTTACTCTGGATGACAGCTTCGACCTGCTGTATAGCCTCGGAAATCTGCTCTATTCCTTTAGATTGTTCCTCTCCGGCGGCGGAGATATTGGAAATAAGAGCGTTAACCTTCTCAATTTCCGACTCGATACGACGCAGTTCATTTGCAGCGGTTTCTCCGGTTTTTACGCCGAGTTCGGCAGATTTCACGGCTTCCTGAATAAGTGATTCGGTATCTTTTGCGGCTGAAGCTGAGCGCTGTGCAAGATTACGGACTTCTTCGGCGACTACGGCAAAGCCTTTTCCGGCTTCACCTGCTCTTGCGGCCTCGACAGCGGCATTGAGCGCAAGCAGATTTGTCTGGAAGGCTATTTCGTCGATTGTCCTGATGATTTTGGAAGTTTTATCCGCGGAACTTTTCATCATGGAAATAGATTCTGAAACTTCAGCCATTGCCTTGATACCTGATTTGGTGGCGGCAATAGCCGAATCAGCAGATGACTTTGCCTGACGTGAATTGTCGGCGTTCTGACGGATTACGCCGGACATCTCTTCAATGCTGGCCGAGGTCTCTTCAATAGCGGCAGCCTGAGATCCTGCACCGTCGGCAAGAGTTTTGCTGGAGGCGCTGATCTGAAGCGATTCGGCGGAAATTTCTTCGGCACCGCTTTCAAGCTCATCAGAAATTCTGTTTATTTTTCCGGCTAGCCTGTGAGTTTGCCAGAGGGCGATGACGACAATCACAATCATCCACGAGCCCAGACCGGCAAAAATCATGAACAGGGAAGATTCAGAATCTTTTTTGTACTTTTTGATAGTCGCATGAGCTTTTGTTATCTCTGAAGCAATAATTCCATCGAGTCCGGCAATCTGCTTTGAGCATGCCGCCTTGAAATCAGCGCCGTTAAGCTTTTCGCCACGGGACAAGGAATCCAGATAATCAGAGACGGCTTTATTATCGGGAGATTTAAGCAGCGCATCAAGCAAGGCAGTTCCGTCTTTAGAAAGACAGAGAACCGGTGAATTTGAATTGACGGAATAAGACGAGAAAGAGAACTCCAGAGGAAGCATTGCAGCCGCATCAGGCTTTGCCTGAGTCTCAAGCAATCTGAGGCCACGTTCGCGGAAACGGCAGAGATTCTCCTTTGCCTCTTCAAGAGCGATTATACTGGTCATCACTTTGCCGACGCCCTTTCCTGTTTTTGCCTGCGAAAGAGCCTTATGGACAGAAAGAAGCGCGTTGATCTGTGGATCATATTTTTCAAGAGAATCCTTGGCGGAAGGCGAAACGGCAGAACGGACAGTGCCTAGAAAAGAGAGAACTTGCTGAGTCTTTTCCTTCTCTTTTTCAGAAATTTCGGCATTACAAAGAGCTTTTGAGAAACTATTCAAAAGCATATCGCTTGAACGGATAGATTCCTTCCAGGGCTCCGGCGCGGCAGAGGAGAATACAAAAGCGGAAGCGGCTTCTTTCTCCTTCTGCATAGCATTTACAGCTAGAGAACTGCAACGCATGAGTTCCAGATTTTTTTCCATGATTGAGGCTTCCGACAGAGTATTTCTTTCATTATTGACGAGCATGAAGGCCAGAATTATGGAAGAAACAAGGGGAAGACTTACAAGTCCGAGCATACGTGTCTTGAGTTTCATATAAAGTATATCACTCCGATATTATATTGTTATTTAATTCACAATTAATATAATAACGATTCTCAACTTGTACAGCGACTAACAGAAAATTAACCTCTTATTATAGCGAACTGAGTAATAAAAGGCGAAGAATGATCGCAAAAAGAGCCTTGACATGGAAATGATACGGATATAGAATTAAGCGTGAAGTAAAAAGAGGGGCGGATGGCACAAAGGGGGCGGCAATGAAAGAACTGCGGGAAATAAATATAGGCTTCGACTCCACCATGCTGCCTGAAGGTGCGGATATAGCTCTTTTTTCAGAAGCGGATAATGCCTATAATCTCATAGCGGACTATCTGGTCGAAGGCTTGAAAGGCTCGGAACAAGTCTACTATCTCTGCGATGCGGAATCACATAAGAAAATAATAGGATATCTTCAACAGAAATCCCCGGGACTGCCAGACTACATCAAAAAAGGGGCATTGCTGATATCCAGGATGGAAAAAATTTACTGTCCCAAAGGCTATTTCAATGTCGGAGAAATGCAGGAATCTCTTAAGGAACTCTATGATAAGGCTCTCAAGGAATCCTATCAGGGGCTTAGAATAGCGTCCGAACTTACCTGGCTGGACAGAAAACCTCAATTCAGAGAGGAATTTGAAAGGTGGCAGAAAAGCGCGCCAGGCTTCCTACAAAAACAGAGAATCACCCTCCTCAGCTATTATGATCTATCCAGAACCGGAGACGACGGACTTGAAAAGGCAGGAAAACTGCACCGCTTCAGGATAATAGGCGGAAAAATCTTCAAGAATATAAATGTCGAACCTCAGCCCGCCAGTCCGACTTCAGTGATGGCTCGACAGATCAGCGAGACCTTCAAGGACAGCAACGAATTCCTGCTGGAACTTATCAACAGCATTCCCGACATGTTCACGATAAAAGATAAAAACCTGAAGTATCTGCTTGTCAATCAGGCTTTCTGCAAGTTTGTCAACAAGAGCCCCAGCTCAATATATGGAAGAACTGACGAAGAAATATTTGAACCGACAGAGGCAAATCTCGTAAAAGCCAGAGATCTCGAGGCACTGGAACGCCGTCAAAGTACACTGAATGAAGTTTCCGTAAAACAGCCGAACGGAGAGGAGCGTCATTTTATAAGCAGACGCTCCGTTTGCATGGATTCCGATCATAACCCGGTACTCATCAACCTTGCCAGAGATATCACGCTCAAGAAAATCGAAGACCAGAAGCTGAGACTTGTAAGTTCCGCGCTGGATTTTGCCGGAAGCGGAATCGTCATCACTGACATGGAAGGAAATATCATCTGGGCGAATAAGACCGTCCCTGAAATGACCGGATATGCGCTTGAGGAACTGATCGGCAAAAATCCGAGGATCTTCAAATCAGGACTATTCAACGATTACTTCTACCGCATGATGTGGCAGACGATACTCGCAGGAAGCACCTGGAAAGGGGAAATCGTCAACAGGCGCAAGGACGGAAGCCTGTATAACGAAGAATTGATCATCACCCCTGTCAAAATAGAAGGAAAAATCACAAATTTCATTGCGGTTAAGCAAGACATCAGCGATCGCAAGAAGATGGAAAAGGAACTTCTTCTCATCCATTCAGCGATGGAAGGCGCACTTGAAGGTATTCTGATTACTGACGGAGACGGCAAGCCGACTTATGTAAACAAAACAATGAAGGAACTCTTCGGTTATGGCTTGGAGGAACTCGCTGCCGGCAACAGCTTCATGGTCCGCCGATAAAAAAGGCTTTTCCGGAGAAGTCGTCTTCTCATGCGCAAACGGAGAAAAACGCAACATCTACGTGCGTCAGACCTTCACCATGGATCCTTTCAACATGATCCCGGGTTTCCTCTATGTTTTCGAGGACATAACCGAAAAGAAACGCGAGCTGGAAAAGAGAAATATGATAGAAATCCAGCTCAATCAGGCGCAGAAACTTGAATCCATAGGACGTCTTGCCGCAGGTATCGCCCATGAAATCAACACACCGATCCAGTTCATCGGCGATAATACGCGCTTCATAGATGAAATGTACAA
>JAKJHH010000142.1 GCA_022703965.1 Verrucomicrobiota bacterium | reverse complement strand
GAGTTCATCGCCTAATTCTACCGCTTCAAAGCTGATGCCGCGAGTCCCAGCTAATTATTCATACCATCTCCTTTAAAATGTATCATTAAAAGTGAAATGTTTTGCATTTTTAACGGGTGAAGGCGAGACGCCTTCCCGCCGAGCGATTTTCTTTCCTCGACTCAGGCACTATCTCTCCCTTGGAACTATTACTATTGAGCAAAGGGAAACCAGAGCGGACAAATTTCGCATCCTGAAGTGAAAACGAGGTGCGAACAGGAGGCTTGAGAACGCATCAAAGATCCCACATGTCCGTCAAAATACGTAATGTTCACACGGTTGTTATGGATATAGCTGTACTGCGACAGCGGATCGTTTAAGCCATGATTCTGTTTTTGTATCTGCGCATCTCCTTCTGAGAAGAAAAGCGCTTGAGACGGCCTAATAAGTTTACTTCGGATTATTACGCAAAAATCATTTTCGATGATACTTGCACCTCCGCCCTTATCGCTACGCATTCCGTAATAGCGCCAAAAATGCTGGTGTTGAGAGTGAGACTCCTTATGTAGAACCTTCCATTGGGAGCATGCATATGAATCCTGATATCCGCGCATTTTCCAGGCAGTCGGACAAAGTCTGGAAGGGGCAATATACGATTCATTCCAGGCATTATCACAAGTATCGCTTTTACCATAATTCTGAAGCATTCCATATCCGCAACTGTTACTGTTGTAATAGAGATTTGTCCAAGTACTGCTCATTACGACAATGCGATCCGCATAGTCATCCATATAAATATTTGCCGCAACAGCAAGTCCCTTCAGGTTATTGGTACATGAAATTGTATAAGCCATTGACCTTGCTTTTCCGAGTGCAGGCAGAAGCATTGCGGCAAGAATCGCAATGACAGCGATCACCACAAGAAGTTCAATTAAAGTAAAAAACTGCCAATGTCTGCTCCCTCTGCGTACCTGATAATTACACATAGTCATATTAGCGGGACTCCTGTACAGCAATTGTTTTGTATTAAGCTCCATTTTCTATTATTCCCAGTCTCTGTTCTCAGCATTTTCTGTCAGCAGTCCTTGATAACCGCATGGAATTATCATGCGACCATGATAAAATACCACACGATCCGGCGTTCCGGAAATATCGGAAAAGGATCGATCTACTATCAGTTCGGCACTCGATTTTGTCATTCTATACACCTGTAAATCGCCATTGCGACGATTGGAAAAGGCAATTATGTTTCCATTTGCCGACGGCACACCTGAGCAGCCGTCCGGGATTTCCGTCCATGTCCTGCCGCAATCGGCGGGATTCAGAAGACGAAAGCTTTTTCCTGCGGTGCTCAGTAAAAAGTAGCCGTTCCACCAAGTGATTCCTTCACGCTGTCCGGCCGACCGGTTTTTGCAATCATTATAAAGGATTTTCGGCTTGTCACCTGAGAAATCATACCATGTAATTCCAGAGTACGGCCATATGATAGGCATAATGTCATTGTGATCTGTTTCCGGCATAGTATCGCCGTAAAGAAGTCCGCCGTGAAGATGACGCCGTACCATGCGGATATTCCCTGCGTCGGAGATATCAAGGAAACGCAGGAGTCCGTCGCGACCGCCGCAGACCGCAAATCTGCCATTACCTGAAAGGCGAATCAGTTGAAAGATAATACTACGACGCCTGAAACGTCCGAGTTCGCGCAGAGTATCGCCTTCCACGGCGTAAACTGCAAAACCGTCCGTGCCTTCCGCTGAATAAAGTTTTCCGTCACGATATAAAACATCATAGGAAGATTTGACTGCTTTTTCTCCAATTACTTGGATATCCTTTCCCGCAAGTTTCAGGATTTTTATTCCAGCGTGGGATGCGGCGACAAAGAGACGCTCATTCTTTTCATCTGCACTGACTCTGCGAACTTGTCCGCCGAGCTCGTATGAAAGGAATCTTGAAGGCGCTTCTATCGCTCTCTTTCCATTCAAAAATTTGTATGGCTCCGGCTGCCTGATCTGTGTTGCATCGGCTTCGCCGATTTTTGCCAGATGAAGTCCGCTTTTCTCGCCGACCACATAAAGCACACCGTTTCCTATTGCAACGCCTCCGGCGCAATCCGGGACTGAAATCAGTACTCGACCGCCTTCACGCGCATCAAAACGAGATACGGTTGGCAGCTCGATATGCCCGACACAGCGCGGTTTTTCAGGAGTGGAAATATCCACCTGAAAAACACCGTTGTGCATGTCCGCAACAAACGCGCTTTTTCCTGCAATGGCGACGCTCCAGAAATCGTTGGATTTGACATTGAGAACTGGAAAGTCAAGACGAGCGAGATGCCTAGGCTCTCCATCTTCGGAAAGATGAAACACGTCAAGCCCATGCCCGTCTCCGTGAAGAGAGGATGTCGAGTCTTTCAGCCCCTTGCGGTTGAGTCCGGTCGCGGCACAGCAGATATCGCCGGAAATCGCGACTCCGTCGCCGTAGCCGCCAAGATCATGTTGCGAGCGTATTCTGGGCTTATACGGATTTGAAATATCAATGACGCTCAATTTTCCGCTGCCCCATTCTCCTGCGTAAAGAAGTCCGTTGCTGAAACAGGCAGATTGCGCCTCGTCAGTACGGATCATGGAGCAATGACGAGGATGAAACGGATCTGAACAGTCGATCACTTCAATTCCGAAAATACGCTCAGTTACAAAGACAAAATCGCCGGAAACCGCAATTCCCGTCGCCAGCTCAATAGTGTCGAAGCGGCAGATTCGTTTCGGTGAGGCAGGATTGTCCAGACTCAGAATCCACAGCCCGAAATTACGGGCTGTCAAATAAAGCTTCCCGTTTGAGGCTGCCAACTGACGTCCGGCTCCGAATCCTGAGAGTTTACGGAGCAGACGAGGTTCATCTGCCCGGCTCACGTCATAGACGCAGAGCGTATCCCCGCCTGCGGTATAGAGATAATTTCCGACCTTGAGAACAGCGATAGCTCCCTTTGAACCTGTAACTGTTGAATAAGAAATCCTGTCCATATCAAACCTTTTTATGAGAGTCAATGCAATGAGAAGATGAAACGAGCCTTTTCATTCAGAATGGGCTTGTTATCTTGCGCTCATCAACGATTACTTTGTAAGCAGGATCAGCCAATTGCTCCAGATAGAGTTTTTTCAGCTCGGAGGGATTCATGAATTTCGCGGGTATATGCAGGTGGCTGATTTCTTTTTTCGGTTCTTCAACCATTTCGATGATCCGTTTGACCTGTCCCGAAACCATTTCCTGAAAGGGTTTGCTAATTGCTCCAAGAATCTTAGGATGTTCAAAATAATCGGACGGAAGACCGTAAGGATATAAAATATAGGGAAGATCTTTTTCTCCAGCAAGTTCATTCAGGAATGAGGCCGCATGCTGACAGCTTCCAAGCTCAAGTACATCAGCTTTTTCAGCGCGTACTGCTTCAAGAAGCTCCCGATTCGTTTTGTAATCTCTCCAGAAATGATGACTGATTTCAATTCCGGAATTCGCCGGAAGAGCTGTCTTATAAAAGAGGCGGGCGGAGAAGATTTTTTTGAGTCCTTTTTCTCTCATAAGCTCACATACGTCCTGCATGGGAATCCTGTCATCCGCCAGAATAGTATTGTAGTTCGGATTAGGATGATAAGTCAGCAGAAGAGGATAATTTTTCAGAAATGACGGAACCGGCTCTTCAGGGTCAATGTAAAGTCCATACAAAATGCCGTCCGTCTGACGGTTGATAAGATTCAGAAGACATTTCCGTTCGTTTTCCTGATTGAAGCGCGTAAGGGAGATTAAAAGTTGATAATCGTATTTTTCGAGTTCATTCAAAAGAGTTTCAGAATAAAAACTGGAATAGACGCTGGATATTCTGGCGATGACAAGACCTATAGTCCTGGTTTTTCCCTTGCGGAGCGAGCGCGCCATAGATGAGGGCTGATAATCCATGTTGCGGACAACTTCATCAATTTTTCTTTTGGTCGTGTCGGCTATTCGTTCCGCAAGCGGATGATTGTTAAGATACATCGAAACCAGAGATTTCGATACGCCAACCTGCTCCGCTATGTCTTTGATTGTGGCTCGCACTTTATTTTGTCCTCTGTCTATTCTTTTGTTGAATCGATTCAACAAGTTTATTTTATTATGAAAAGTTCCTTTTGTCAAGAGGGTAAAGCAAAATTATCTCTTTTACATTTTTTAGTAAAACGCTTACTAATGCAGAGCAGGATTATGATAAAACAGCGCAATAGCTTCAAAGAATCTCCTCTTGCCGAAACGCCGCAAATCCCATATAATTTTACAAGAAATCATTTTCCTGAAATGAAGGGGTTCATATGAAAAGCAGAGAACGCGTCATGAAGGCAATAGCCTTTGAAGAAGCGGACAGGATTCCAATCGATCTCGGCGGCACTACCGGCGCCAGCGGAATACATATAATCGCCTATGATAGACTCAAAAAAAGCTTGGGATTCAAAAGTCCTCCTAAGTGTTATGATGTGATGCAGCAGCTCGCACTGATGGAGCCGGAAGTGCTTGAAAGACTGCATTGCGATGTCGTCCAGATCAACGCATTGACCGGACATCAGGACTGGGAAAATTTTCCTCTTTTCGGAAACGATACGCCTGACATGCTACTTCCGGCAAAGCTCGGGATTGAGACAGAAAAGGATGGAACAAGGATTCTGAAGAATAAGGCAGGTTCACGCTTCGCCATGCCGTCGGGAGCTTATTACTTTGATGCGGAGGACGGCAAAAGCTGGTTCTCATACCCTTATGAACTGACAGATGAATTCCTTTCAAATCTCAGAAAAAACACGGAGTCCATCTACAGGAACAGCGATTACGCGATATCCGCAAATTTTTCCGGAGGCTTTTTTGAAACAAACACTGAATTCCTCATGGACATCATGCTCGAGCCCGCGAAAATAGAGGACTATCTCTCGTCAAAATGCGAAAAGCTGATTGAACGCTATAAGCTCATAAACGAGGCTGTCGGAGATTTCTGTTTCTGCGTCGTTTTTGCTGATGACTTCGGCTCGCAGAATGCGCCTCTTTTGAGTCCGGATCTTTTCCACGACATGATCGCTCCTCAGTACAGGAAATTCACTTCATGGCTGCATTCGAACACAAAGCTGAAACTCTTCCTCCATTCGTGCGGTGCGATTGAGCCCTTGATGCAGGACATCGTTGATATGGGCGCCGACATCCTGAATCCGATTCAGACATCCGCCGCGAATATGGATCCGGCATTTCTCAAGCAGAAATACGGTAAGCGCCTCGTCTTCTGGGGCGGAGGATGCGACACTCAGTCCGTACTCGGACATCGGCACGGAAAAGAACTTGAGGAACACGTAAAAGAGCGCATTAAAATCCTGGCTCCCGGTGGCGGTTTTGTCTTTAATCAGATTCACGCGATTCAGGCGAATATCTGTCCGGAGGACATTTGCACGCTCTTCGACAGCGCATACAAACACGGCAGTTATCCTGTTTCATAAAAAAGTTCCTTGCAAGAAATCCTGTCTGGACTACTTTTAAAAAGAGAGGTGCAAATGGGATTTCTAAGCAATGACTCATCCGACACTCAAGGCGGAGGCCGAAATATCATAGTCAGGATACTGATTCTGAGCTATGTTCTTTATGCCTCTGTCTGTGTTTGGCGAAATCCGCTAGCCTATCCGCTGGTGTATTATCCGCTTCTTGCCATTCATGAAGTCGGGCATTATATATTTTCATGGGGCTCTGAAATGCTCATGGTGGCTGGGGGCTCAATCACACAAGTTGCGATTCCTCTGCTCGTTTCTCTGATTTTCCTGAAACAAAGAGACTTTTTTATTTTTACAAGCCTGATCTGGACTTCAGGAATCAGCATATACAACGTCGGGGTTTATGCCTCGGACGCACGGGAATGCAATCTTCCGCTCGTAGCTCCGGTAATGCTTGAAGAGGACAGTGAAACAATCATGCACGACTGGAACAGACTGCTTTCGCACTATGATCTACTTCATCTTGATGACAGAATCGGCATGTTCTTTTATGTCGGAGCAAGCATTATAATGGGAATTTCAATTGCCTCCATGATAGTAATGACAGTTCGGAAATGTCTTCCGTCAAGAGATGACGAATAACTGCTATTTTTATCTGCTTAAATGATTGTCCGGCGATACAGGAGGATTTTTTCTGAACTGCAAGGGGCTCATTCCGTTCATCTTTTTGAACTGGCGGGCGAAATAGTTGTTGTCGGGAAATCCGCAGCGTGCTGCGATTTCGGAGACAGAAAGAGATGTTTTTTGAAGGAGTTCTGATGCTTTTTTCATTCTGAGTCTTAGCAGATATTCAACAGGCGGATAACCGGACATCTTCAGAAAGGCTCTGAGCAATGAACTTCTCGACATATTAGCCATCGAGGCCATCTTGTCCAGGCTGATTTTGCGGCTGTAATTCTTTTCGATATAGCTGAGAACATTTCCGATGCGCAGTGGATCGGCTGATTCCAGACGCGGCGATTCCGTGTATTTCTTCGAGAGGAAATATATTATTTGCATCAGATAGGCGGTTCCGATGAAAAGGAAGCCGTCCTGTCTTGAGCGCATGATGATATCAAGTTCGGCGATTTTTGGCATAATGAAGTGCATTTCATCGGTCGAGAGAGTCAGTTTGCTTTTCAGAGTTCCTTTTACACGCATGTCAGGTTCAAGCTCGAAAAAGGCGTGATAACCCGGAATGTTTCTGATGTCTGAATGCGGCATCGAAAGTTTTTCCGGATAAAAAACCACGTTGATAAGGTGCAGATCTTTTGTGTCTCTGTAGCCGTGTGGCGAACCGCTGCGGATAAAAAACACATCGCCAAGGGAGATGCGATATTCTCCGTCTTCCGTGCAGTGAGTCCCCTTGCCGCCTGTAATGAAAGTCAGCTCATTAAAATCATGGGTGTGCAGCTCCATTGGAGGCTGAGGAAAAGCCTTTATGATTTTCAGTCCGTCGGGGACTTTGTAGTCTCTGGAAATATTCTGGTAATTTTTCATTATGACGAAATAATGCTATCAGATGAATAATAAGTTATAGTTCAGGTGCTCTTTACAGCTTAGAATATAACTGTAAAGAGGAGATTTCAAGATGTCAGGAAAGATGAAATGTTCATCAAAATTTACGCTCATTGAATTATTGGTAGTAATTGCGATAATCGCAATTCTGGCTTCGATGCTGCTCCCGTCTCTCAGCAGAAGCCGGGAGTTCTCACATCGCATAAACTGTCAGAATATATTGAGACAGGTGGGAATGTCAGCATCGTCATATACAATGAACTGGAACGGTTACTGGACGCCCGTATCCGGAACAGGCGGCGTATGGTTCAATAACAGTGAACTGAGAAGCGGACTCAACATCAATCAGAGCTATGTTCATTACTGGCCGAAATCCCTGATATGCAGCCGGGCAAGTCTTTCGCTCTCGACAAAATATATGGACAACTTCTGCGTATATTACTGCTACGGAGCAAACTATACGGACCTCCCGGCGACAGGCGACCGCATGTACAACATCAAAAACATGGGAACTCCGTCGCGCAGCATGGCTTATGCAGATGCCACTGATTATCAGATAGCCAATTATCAGAGCAACGCACCCAGCTTTTACATGCAGACCAAGGAAAGTTCCGCCTCGGTTACAACAGCCTACCGGCATCCAAACGACTCTGCCAACATGGCATTTTTCGACGGACACAGTGAGAATCTGAACTGGAAAAAGGTATATAACAACAATCCGCTCTGGAAAGTTATAAAATAAACAAGGAAATCTTATGGAACTGAAAACTTTACTATTGATAGGACTCGCATTCGGAGGAATCATTTTGAGCGCATCGGATGATAACGGAAAAGTGACGCACAGAGGCTTCACAGTTTCAAATCTCAGGCCGGAGACACTCGCTGACGTGAAAAAGGACTGGAACGCAAACATGGTCAGATACATGATGCGTCCCGACTTCATGTCTCAGGCCAATCACTCCAAATATCCTACATACATGGACGGCTGGAAAGATATTCTCGCCAATCTTCCTGCCCAGCTGGACACAGCAAAAAAACTCGGCATACTTGTTGTACTCGACCTGCATGATGTTCCGAATGAGAACAAGCGGACTTATCCCAAAGGCCGCGAAGGAACAAACATGTTCTGGAAGGATGAAAAAAATCTTGAGATCATGATAAAATGCTGGCAGGAAGTCGCCGACATCTGCAAGGATCGCGAGGAGGAAATTTACTTCGACATCAAAAATGAGCCTCTGGACTGGGGAGACTTTCCGTCTTACGCGAAAAAATGGCCGGATTGGGCTCAGCAGACAATCGACGCGATAAGAGCCATTGACAAAAAACATGCGATTATCGTTGAAGTCGGCCCCGGCGGACTCTCATGGGGTTTCAAAAGTTTTCCGCTCCTGAAGGGAGACAATATCATATATTCGATTCATGCCTACCAGCCTCACGAATACACGCATCAGGGGATCAAGGACATCGCAAACACCGACCTTGCCAAAGCGTATCTTGAAAAAACAAAAAGCTGGCCCGGCACTTTCGGCGACGCAGGCGGCGGAGTGTGGGACAAAGAACGTCTCAAAAAAGATCTGGCGGATGTGATAGAATTTCAGAAAAAACACAATGTAAAAATTTATGTCGGTGAATTCGGCGTCGCCAGATGGGCTCCGGGCGCGGACAAATATCTCGACGACCTCATCAGTATCTTCGAGGAATACGGCTGGGATTGGACTTGTCATGCCTTCAGGGAAAGTCCGATATGGAGTCCGGAGCACGAGGATAAATACACCATTCAGGGAGAAAAACCGGAAAAATCCAGCGACAACAAACGCGCCGAAGTTCTCAGAAAGTATCTGAAGCTCAATCAGGAATAAAGAACTTCCATAATTCCGGACTCGGAAACGATTAAAGAAAAAGCCTGAAAGCTGATGCGGCATTTCCTTGCCATAAAAGCTTCAGGCTTTTAAATCGGATTTAGGGGGACTCTTTATTTCAGGTCAACCTGATAATAAGAGATTTCTTCTCCATTACTCCAGTCATGAATCATTGTATTGTCTTTATACTTCGCTTTTTTAATTTCGGTACCGTCAATCGCTCTGGCGCTTGCGTCGGCAATCGGACGGTTGAATTGTAATTCTGCAGGAATATTGCAGGAGCGATTGCGCATAAATGTCACATAAAACCCATTTTTTTGTTGTTTCAGGGCCACATTAACTGGGGCTCCGGAAAGCAGTGACAAATATGCCTGTCCTCTGATTTTGAGTGATAAATCAGAACCGCTCAAGAACAGATAGCTGGGAGTATCCTGCAATTTGTAATCAATGACGCCATCGGTAACAGCAAAGAGGACGCGTTCTTTTTGCGGAGAAATGCCGGTGAAGACCCAGGCATCGGCGGCATTTTCAAGGGTAAAAGATTTTGGAGTATTTCCCTTTGCGTTGGCAGCATCTCCGATAAAGGCGCTCCAGGTATCACAATCGCCTTTAAAATAAGCCAGTCTGGTATTAAGCTCCAGCTTTTGTCTGCTGTCGCGCCAAATGACTCCAAAGTCGGATTCGGATACCGGAATCTTGGCACCGGCTTCCTGTAAAGCCTTATAAAATGCGGACAACTCGGCGGGTTGATCCAGAAATCCCTCTGCGGCTTTACTGCCTGTGAGAGCCGGATTAAGGAACTCCTTTCCCTCGCGGTCAAGCTGTGAGTGCGGCTTGATCGCAAAGAGTCGTTTAGCTCGACTGTAGTCGCCGACAGGCATTGCCGGCTCATTGACAACCATGTCGGCATCAGACTCATATATCTTTTCAAAATTTCGAATGGATGAGTTTGTATAGAGGAAAGGAACAAAGTTATTCAAGGTCATTTTATTATAGCCTCGGAAGGGAGCACCGTAGCAAACATTGTCGAGCGGATAAGCAATTTCAAGTTTAAAGTCTGGAGGAGTCAAATCCTTAGAATTGGCTACAATACATGCCGCCAGATTGGCGTAATGGCTGAAAAGATGGGCTTCCTGCTTCAGATTCATATGTCCATTGATCTTTTCAGACGAATCATCCGGGTAGAACCAATCCGGGTTGTTGACAGATGGAATTCCTACCGAAAAGTTGAAGAGGTAGGCACGTCCCATGGCTTTCTGCACAGCGGCGGTAATAATATTACCCCACCAGGCATTTTCGTAAATGAGATTGGGACCATACTCACGCGAAATGGACGGCTTGCCGGAGGCGGCTGTAAAAACGAGAGGGTCCAGCCAGTTTAGCGAGCGCAGAAATCCGTATCCGGTGCGATTCCAATAACCGGTGCCGCCCGATGTTGCATCCAGCACCTCATTGGCTGCGGCACGCTGATTGAAGAAACGTTCGCAATCCGCCCCGTTGGCAGTTATAACGCCCTTAAAACCGATACTGCGGGCATAATTATACATAGTTTTCAGGTAATTGCGGTACATGACAAACATGAACTCCATGCCGTCGGCGATAATTGGATTGGAGCTGGTATTTTTACCGTATTCGGCTGAGCTGATGCGTGTGTCGTCAAATTTAACGTCAAAACTACTGTTGTCCTTACCCCAGAGTTTGACGTCCCAGACCGGTGCAAATTCGAGATCGGCAAAAGTATCTGTAAGGCGTCCGGCGCGTTTCAGTGTGTTCAAATC
>JAKJHH010000141.1:7134-10676 GCA_022703965.1 Verrucomicrobiota bacterium | reverse complement strand
AAGGGCGCCGGAGCGGGCTTTATCAAGGAGATTTTCAGCCTGATGAGCCAGTCTTCTTATATCGGAAAGATTCAGGAAGTTAGCGACACCTTTGATTGTATGAAAAGCTCTGAAAACCGCATTTAGAGAGTCAATATTATCCGGGACTTTTTCGATTTCCAGGAGATGTCCATTACAGGAATCCAAGTGCTCATGAGCTTCGCTTATGAAGTCCGCGACAAGAGCCGGATCGCCGGCAATTGCGGCTGCGATGCTTTCTGAGGAGCGTTTTTTGAGGCTGAACCTCTGAGTATCAGTAAGATCATGCTTCTTTTTGGCATGAATATCTTTTGCAGCGACAGATTTCTTATTTCCGGCGACGGCACGGAAATCCGGCAGTTTAAGTTCGGGCGGGAAAATAACCTGCTCAATATCGACACCGCTGGCAATCTGTTGCAAAGATGAAACCACTTTGCTGACAAGCGCCAGATCTGCCTCTGGAGTTTTTGTCTCATCAAGCACGATTTTCTGAACGGTCTCAGCAGATATTCTGGCGACCTCCGCAAGAATCCCGTCCTTGGCCTCACTTGCCTCCTGCTGTATTTTCTGAAATTCTGAATGTATAGAGCATAACGCCTGCAAATCGGTGATATCGGAAAAAATCAGCAACTCCGTTATCACCTTCAAACGATTGGAAAGACTGTTTTTCAGTTCCATAGTATCCACCGAGTCCCCTATTGGTAGTTAAAAGTACAACCGATAAGATAACTGTCAAATAGTCCGAAGCATTTTTATACTCAAATTTGAATTAGTATTTCATTGCTTCCTCCGCTCTCCAAAGAAGCAAGAATTGAAGTGACATTCAGCTGAGGCTGATCTGGAAATACGAATTCTCCAGCAATATCCGCAAGGGGCTTCATCACAAAAAGCCGTTTCCTTGCTTCCGGATGAGGAATTTTGAGCCTAGTGGTATTGATAATCAGCTCTCCGAAAAATATTATATCAATGTCCAGAGGCCTGTTCGAATTACGCAAATGTACGACTGGACGCCCTGCCTTCTCCTCGGCATAAAGACAAAGAGAATGCAGTTCTTCAGGAGTCCTGTTCCAGAAACCGCAGAGAGCAGCGTTAACAAAATCAGGAGTACCCGGAGCACAGTCCACAGGAGACGTCCTGTACAAAGGAGAAAGACAAAGTTTGCTCATTCCCCCGCTTGCAAGCAGAAGCATAGCCGATTTGAATGCCTGAGGAATATTCCCCTGATTGCCGCCCAAAGACAAAGCACAGAATACAGAATTCACCGGAAACCTCCATCAAAAAACAGTATCGTTTTCAAATATAGCACAGAAGAATTCGACTTTCCTCAAGAAAAGAGCTATATTATTGGCTTGTGATTTTATTGACAGGATAAAGATGGAAAAAAAACCGCGTATATACTTTCTTGGATCAGGAGCCATTTCGGTTCCTGTTCTGGAAAAACTGGCAGGATCTGAAAAGCTGCTTCTTGTCGGAGCAGGAACACAGCCCGACAAACCGGCCGGACGAAAGCGTCATCTTCACCCGACGCCTGCAGCGTCCTGGGCTGACGCACATAATCTTGGAATTGCCAGATGGGATTCCATCAATACACCCGAAGCCCTCGACGCAATACGCGCCACTCGACCGGACATGATTCTTGTCATCTCATTCGGACAGATTCTCAGGCGGCCTGTTCTTGAACTGCCGCCTCTCGGATGCATAAACATCCACGCCTCCCTTCTGCCAAAATATCGGGGAGCCTCGCCGATAGCGTCTTCCATTATCGAAGGAGAGCAATACACCGGAATATCCTATATGAGAATGGAAGCCGGACTCGACACCGGCCCGGTATACTGTGCTTTTCAGGAAAGAATCGGGGCAAAGACAACGGCAGAGGAACTTGAACGGAATCTTGGAGCTCTCGCGGCAAGAACCCTTGAGGATGTCCTTATCGGCATCGCTGACGGCACACTGGAGTCCGAAAAACAGGATCCGGCACGAGTAAGCTTCACAGGAAAAATCAAGAAGGCGGACGGACAGGTAAACTGGAATGAGCCTGCCTGCCGCATCGAAAGAAGGATACGCGCCTATCATCAATGGCCTGGTATGTCCTTTCAACTTGAAACCGGAACTAAAAGCATGCATATTAAGATATCTGAAGCGGAGGTGCTTCACGAAATTTTCGCATCTCCCGGAAAGATACTGGAGGCAGACAACAAGGACTTCATTATATCCTGCCGCCACGGAGCGCTGAGACTTCTCAGGGTAATACCCGAGGGGAAAAGAGAGATGTCCGGCGCCGATTTCATAAGGGGGCTTCATGTCAATGAGAAGCACCTCTCCCTATCTCTAACCTTAGCACATAACACGGAGCACTGATGACCTATCAGAACCAGAACAAGAAACAAATAATAATTACCTGCGAAAAACTTGAGACACGAGTTGCTTTTCTGAACAGGGGGAAACTGGATGAATATGAAATAGAAAGACCGGATCGCGAAATACTTGCCGGTTCTATATATCTCGGAAAAATCGTTAATCTGGAACCATCCCTCGAAGCCGCTTTTGTTGATATCGGCGCCGAAAAGAACGCATTTCTCCACTATTCCGACATGCTTCCAGCCACTTACGACATGATCGACAACCTTAAAACGGAAGAAAATGTCACAAAAAAGCTCAAAAGCTCGTTCACTGAAAAATTAAAGAAAATTTTCTCTGCCGTCAAAAAGGACGAGAATGACTTCATCGATCCCAGAAGTTTAAAGGGAAAAATCACCGCAAAAGACATCCCTTCTTTTTTCCCTGCCGGCTCAAGGATCATGGTACAGGTTACCAAAGGCCCCATCGGGACAAAAGGTGCGAGAGTCACAACCAACATCACAATTCCGGGACGTTATCTAGTTCTTCTTCCTTATTCAGAACATATAGGCCTCTCATCAAAAATTGATGATCCCAAGGAAAGAGACCGTCTCAGGAAAATCCTGCTCGGCCTTGAACTTCCTGAAAAAATAGGACTCATCTGCCGTACAGTCGGGGAAGGCCGAAAGGCTATATTCTTCAAGCGCGACCTCGATATGCTTCTGGATCTCTGGCATAAAATGGACGGACTCCTTAAGTCAAAACCAAAATGCCCGGCTCTTGTCTACAAGGAACCCGGACTGATCGAAAGAACAGTTCGCGACTTCCTGACCGAAGATATCGATGAAATCGTAACCGACAGTCAGGAGGCCTTCAACATAATTCATGAAATGCTCCTGAAGCTTACAGACCCCAAGACTGCCGCCAAGGCAATGCTCTATAAAAAGAACAATAACATGTTCGAGCAATACGGAGTCAACAAGCAGATCGAACTGATATTCCAGCGTCAGGTACCACTCCCCAACGGTGCCTATATATGCATTGACGAAACCGAAGCGCTCGTGGCTGTAGACGTCAATACCGGCAAAAGCCGTAACTATAAGGATCAGCCCGAGGCCATACTCCAGACCAATCTTGAGGCGGCTGAAGAAGTCGCCCGTCAAATGAAACTCAGAAATGTCGGCGGG
>JAKJHH010000141.1:0-7124 GCA_022703965.1 Verrucomicrobiota bacterium | reverse complement strand
GATATGAAGGGACAGAAGGATCGCGACGCCGTCTACAAGCATATGAAAAAACTTGTTGCGGACGACAAGGCAAAGACCACAATTCTCCCGATAAGCCGTCTCGGTCTCATGGAAATGACCCGTCAGCGCGAACACGAAAGCATAAGCGCCACAATCTATGATTCATGTCCTTACTGCCATGGCTCAGGCAAAGTCAAATCAGCCTTCAGCATGAGCGTGGAAATACAGAGACGCCTTCTCAATGTACTGAAAAAGTACCGCAGGGAAAGAGGTCTCGCCGTAAGAGTAATCCTTCACCCGGCAATCTTCGCGCGTCTCAAAAATGAGGATGCCAATATTCTGGCTGAACTCGAACGTAAATACGGAAAAGATCTCAGCTTCAGGGCAGATCCGACTCTTCACATCGAAGAATTCCGTCTTGTAGACCCCGAAACAAACGAAGAGTTCAAGTCGTAAATTGCAGACATTCCGGATCCGGCAAAGAGACAAATCAAAGCCTCAGCCGGAATTCTGAAGCGGGGGTGTCCGGCCGGACCGGACACCAGCAGATAATAGGCGACGCACAGAATTGCCAGAACCACCCATGGCAAATAATCCCGCTTCGCCTTCAGAAACGCAATAATAAGCCCGACACCGGCAGCAGCATATTCACAAACAAGAAAGAGCCCCCCCGGCAGCAGTACAAAAATCAGCCAGAGTCTGCCATCAAGATAATGTTTCAGACCGGCAAGAAGCCCTTTGCTCTGCATTACTGCCAAAGTTCCGTTCCCGCCTGTCTCGAAGCCCAGCATTTTCAGAATATCTCCATCAGCCGGAAGAAGCGCCCTGAATGAACCTTTCAGATGAACCGGAATATAGGCCAAAGGATGGGCAATAATAAGTTTCCAACCTCTTTCAGAAGCCGCAAGTGCCTTCTCTTTTTCACTGGAAATTCCCTCAAGCGCACGATCAAAGGCAATCTGTTCGGAAGCAAAATCACGTCCGCCAAGCGATGCTGACAAAGCACAGGCATTATATCTGTAAGTATTGACACTGCTTATTGATGAGAATCCGTAATACGCTGAACTGTAAATGTTCCTAAGCACCCAGACTCCGCAAATGAGCAGAACAGGAATGAGAAAAACGGAGAGTTTTTTCAGAAGATTCTGCCTCCTCCATATCCAGATGCAATAAAGCAGAAAAAGAGGAATCAAAGGAAGCATTACAGCCCTCAGAAGACAGGCAATGCCTATCAGAACTCCGCCAAGAAAAATACGGGACAAGCCTTTATCATCCTTTCCTTTCTCAGATGGAATAAGCAGAAAAAGGGAAAGCATGAAGCAAAAAAGAAAAACTGTCTCAGAAAGAACTTTCAAGGCTCCAGACACCGCAAGCGGCGATAAGGCGTAGAATAATATTCCGAAAATCGCAGCCTTGACTGAAAAGAGCCTGAGCCCGATCATGTATATCAACACAAGGATTCCCATCTCAAAAAGAACTTGGATCAGAATCACCGCAATCACAGAGCTGCAAAAACAAGTCACAAGCCATAGAAAAAACGGATAGCCGGGAGTCCTCGCTATCTCAGGAAAGCCTGAAAGCGCAGTGTAAGTCCCCTCGTTTATAGATGCAGCCAGACGCATATAATCAAGTGAATCCGGCTCCAGAAAAGCAAGACTTCCGCGCATATGAAAAGCCAAAAGCAGCGTAAGTATTCTCAACAGAAAAGCGCCCGCAAAAATCAGCCGGAAAAAACGGTGAGAACGATCCCTGAATAAAGCGGACAAGGAGAATACGGCTTCTGTGTACATTAATTTTCTGTCTCCTGAAGTGTAGAGAAAAGAATATACACCCATAGATGAAAATATGAAAAGCAAAAAACAAATTATCACATTTGAGAAGCATTTTATCAAATACAAGAAATCAGTAAAAATTCCACTTCAAATTCCCAAACTTGCAAAAAACTTTCTGAGCTTAACATGAATAATGAAATATATAATTGGGAAGAAATTTTCACATGTGGCATGTGATATGCTTATACATCTGTTAAGTTTTCTAAAATAGGAGGGATAAATGCTTTCGGAACTAACAGACTCGTCTCGTGAATCGCTTGCCAGAAATAATACAACGACTCCGCTTCGCGCCAAACCGCTGGTTCTCGGAGGAAAAGTAGTTCAGAAGGCCAAACTCGTCGGTGACAGCGATATAATCATCCCCCAACTCTTCAGCTGCTACGTCCACAAATTCGGCAAATGGGAAGAACTGAAATTCAAGGACAACAAAACGCAGGTCAGAATCGGAAGTTCACCTGACTGCGAAATTCATATTCCAGCCCACGGAGTGGATGAAGAACATGCCGTAATACAAAAATTTGGAAACGGAATCATAATTGTTGAAAGATCCGGCAACAAAGACTGCCGTTTCAACGGGCTTAAACAAGCTCAATTCATAACAGGCAAATACAGTGCCTGCGTAATGACGATAAAAGATATTCCAATAGTTTTCTCGACAACAATAGGAAACCGCTTCCTGCTTGCTGATCCGCTCGAAACTCAATCCTTGAACTATCGCGTCATCGGAGCGGAAAACGAGTACAGTCTTTCAAGAGACAGAAGCGTGCTGATAGGTTCACACTCAGCCTGCGGAATCAAAGCAAAAAATCAGGATTTTTACGGCCTCATATTCTATCGGAACAGCCGCCTCTGCTTCTTCCCTCTTTGCGACTCCGTTTCGATTGACGGCAAAAAAGTAGACTCAGTAAGCTTCCTCCAGCATGGAAGCGTCATAAAAGCGGGCAACGAATTCTTCTCGTTAAGTCTTCCCGAAGCCCTTAGAGTAGCTCCGAAAACCAGAACAAGTCTTGTCACGGATAAAAAACAGTTCTGTCTGCTTGCAATCAGTCCTGAACAGAGTCCGGAAAGAATACTTCTTCCTGAGCTTGGCAAGGCCGTCTCGCTCGGCAGAAGCGACAGAAACTATATATCGATCCCGACTCCTGACATATCAAGAGTACACGCCAACCTTCTTGTACAGGATGACTATCTGCTCGTAACTGATTGCGAAAGCGCAAACGGCACACGGCACAACGGCAAACGCGTAGTCAAGGCGGAAGTCCGTCCAGGAGACTCTATTGACTTTGCCGATAAAAGGTTTATACTCTGTTACGCCGATTAAACAGTAATATTGAGCAGGTACAGGAAATGTCAGAATCAGCGCCAAACAGCGAACCGATCACAATCAAAAAAATTGTTCAGGCAAAAATTGTTACAGGTATTGCCCCCGGAAAACCGCTAAAGTATTTCATCAAACGTGAAGACAACGTATGGAAGGAAGGCAGCGTCCCGCCCTGCAAGTCCTTCAGGATCGGTTCAGCTCCCGACTGCGAAATAGTGATCACATCTGAAGACATTGATCTTGTACAAGTCACAGTTCAGAAAAACGACACAAAATGGCATTTTATTGAGACTTCGTCCAAAAAAAGAAGCGTATTCAACGGTGCAAAACGCCGGGAATGCATACTGGATGAATATTCCTCCATCAGTCTGAGTCTCGATTCCTGCACTATCATATTCTCGAATTTCACAGCGGAATATCCCTTCCTTTCCGACGGACTGGAAAACAAGGAAAACCAATTCAGATTAGCCTCTGAAAAATTTATTTACAAACTCTCCATAAACAGATTTGTTCTGATGGGACAACATGTAGCCTGCGGCATAAAAGTGCCGGGGCAGCTTTTTTCGGCACTCATATACAGCGTAAACAGAAAAATCTTTATTGCCTCAATGCTTCCCGGCATCACTGTAGATAAGCAGAATCTTATTGACTCGCTCAGTCTCTCCCACAATTCTCTGATTGATATTGCCGGAGAAAAATTCACCGTTTATCTTCCGCCGGAACTCCGCATAAGCCCGCCTTCTACGGCTCAACCGCCTCAGAGAGAATCAGTCAAACTCTGCCTCTTTGAAATGGTCAACAATATGTTCACCGGCCTGATGCTGAAAATTCCTGAAGCAGGTAAGACAATCACAATAGGACGCAGTCCTGACAATTATTTTGTCGTAAACGGAAAAGATGTCTCGCGTAAACACGCCCAGATAACCGCCGGAACCAAGGAGCTGCAAATTGCAGACCTTCAGAGCTCAAACGGAACACGACTCAACGGCAAGGATTTACAGGAAAGCACTCTCATGAACATCGGCGATATCGTCGAATTCGGAGACAAGCGCTACAGACTGGATACTCCTGATCTGATATCCTGATCTTTTCAGGATTTTGCAGATTTCACGACTTCGAGACAAGCTTCAGCAGCTCTGTCCGACGCAGTCTCGCTGCCGCATGAAATTGCCGCTATAACCTCATCAATGCCCTTCATAACCTCGTCGCGACGGGAGCCGCCAGGCAGTATTTTTTCAAGAGAATCAGCAAGAATCATCGGCTGTACCTGCTCCTGAAGAAATTCTTCAAACACAGTCCTGTCTGCAATGATGTTAACCATGGTGAAATGGTTGCGAAAAAGCTTACCTATGATCTTCTTGGCCAGAAAGAAAGTAAGCGGGTTAAGTTTATAAAGCACTGTCAGCGGAAGACCGGATATCGCGCACTCGACTGTCACAGTGCCAGATGCCGCAAGCCCGCAGGAAGCCTCCTGCATCGACTTCGCGGTCTCGCCGCAACGGACATCAATAGGCGGCAGTGAAAGCCCCGGATGAGTCTGCGGAAACGCGGCTATTTCAGCGAGCACCTTGTCATAAATCTTCTTTCTTGGAGCAGCAAGAATGAATTTGAGATCGGGTCTGCGGCGATGAATTTCCGCCGCAGTTTCAAGCACAGGAATTAAAAGCCTGTCGATCTCGCTGAATCGACTTCCCGGCAACAAGAGAACTTTGGAAGGATCGCGGACAATTGACACATCGCTACGGCTTCGGACTATCTCAACGAGAGGATGTCCCACAAATTCCACATCAAGTCCGGAACCCTTGTAAACTTCCGGCTCAAACGGAAAGATCACAAGCATTTTACGGCAGTAAGTCGCCAGCTTCGGAATGTTTGATTTGCGCCAGACCCATACTTGCGGACTTATATACCAGATCACCGGGATATTCTTCTTCTTCAAAACCTTCGCAAAACGGATATTGAAGCCCGGATAATCAATAAGAACCACGGCATCAGGACGTTCCTTTGAAGCCAATGCTGAAAGCTTGAGAAAAATAGCAATGAACTTGAATATCTTTGAAAAAACCTCCACAAGTCCCACAACGCCAAGCTCTGTTGAATCAACAATAATATCGATTCCGGCCTTTTTCATCTCCACTCCGCCCATACCGGAAATACTGATATCCGGATTGAGTTTTCTCAGCGCGCCAGCAAGACGCGCCCCATAAATATCCCCGGACGACTCTCCTGCGATGATCCAAATTTTACCGGAAGCGGCCATAACTTATTTCTCTTCTCTTCTTTTTTCATGATATAAACTGGCATTTCATTTCAGCCAGAGTAAATTAAATACGATATCCCAAGGCTAAAATTTAACTCATTTTCGGTCATTAAACAAGATGCTGAACAAACTTTTAAATATTCTCAGGCAGATTTCTGAGACAATTGCTCAGAATGAAAATCATACAAAAATACTTGCTGACATAGTAAAAACCCTTGCCCACAACTTTGAAGTGGATGTCTGTTCAGTATATATCTATCATGAACATCTTGACGAACTTATACTCGCTGCCACATGCGGACTGAATGAAGAATCCGTCGGTAATGTAAAGCTTAAGCCCGGCAAAGGAATCACTGGAGCCAGCTTTAAACGCCGCGAGGTTATGAACATATCTCATCCGGAAAATCATCCCGATTTTGTATACTTTCAGGGGACAGGAGAAGAGCGCTATAAGTCCTTCCTTGCCGCCCCCTTGACTCTCGGCGGCAACTGTTTTGGAGTCCTCACCGTACAGAGACAATCTGCCGAACTCTTCCCGGACTACATGGTCGATATGGTCAAATCTCTCAGCACTCAGATGGCCAATCTTCTCATGAACGCAAAGCTGCTCAGATGCCTTGCCGACGAAAACGCAAACAACTCTGTTGAGTCTGTTCAGAAGGAAAAAGAAGAGAACCAGCCAGACCGTCCCAACGGCCCTCTCATGCTCAGAGGAATAGCCGCAAATCCGGGAATCGGACGCGGAAAAGTCTTTATCTTCAAATCAGGCGATCTCTTTGATGAGATAACACATCTCAACAACACGGACAAAGCTAAGGAACTCGCGATTCTCGAAAATGCGATAAGACTCACAAAAGATAAAACCCTCGAACTTGAGAAAAAAGCGCTGTCCATGATTTCAGAAGCGGACGCCTCAATTTTCCACGTTCACCTTCTCTTTCTGGACGACAAATCCTTGATCGACGAAATTCGCAAGGAAATCAACGTCAATACACACACAGCCGAATACAGTATCAAAGTCGTCTTTGAACAATACAAACAGCGTTTCATCAGACTCAAAGACCAGACATTCCAAGACAAGGTCATGGATCTCAAGGATGTCATGCTCCGTCTTGCTGAAACTGTCAAGATGCTGAAGGACGGAACCTGTCCGGCTGAAGAACAACATACGACAGCGCCTCTCAGCGAAAGATTTATTATTGCATCTGATGAACTGCTCCCGTCGGCGCTCATCAAAATGCCTGTAGACAACATTGCCGGCATTATCTGCGAAAAGGGCGGAGCGACTGCTCACATCGCCATCCTCGCAAGAGCCTTGAACATCCCTGCCCTGATGGGGATCAAAACACTCATGGATAACATCCGCAACCATGACAACATCATTATGGACTGCCACGCTGAACTTATACATGTAAACCCCTCAGAACAGATAGTTCAGCACTTTGATGAAATCATAAGAGCCGAAGCAGAAGAAGCCGGAGCAGTCGTAGACAAAGCACCCGCATTCACTTCAGACGGTCAGAAGCTCACTCTTCGCGCAAACATATCTCTCATTTGCGAAACCTCCATGCTCGAAGAATACGGAGCCGAAGGCATAGGCCTTTACCGTACAGAATTCATGTTCATGATCCGTGACTTCCTGCCTCCGGAAGAAGATCAGAGCAGAGTCTTCTCAAGAATCATCAAGGAAGCCGGTACTCATGAGGTCACA
>JAKJHH010000140.1:695-10697 GCA_022703965.1 Verrucomicrobiota bacterium | reverse complement strand
TTATAGTTCAGATATTCCGGAACCCGGAAAAATCCGGAGAAAATCGCTGTCCGGGCTTGAAAGGTACATAGATGAAGCGTTTTTTCGCGATAAACATGTCTCAGGTATCCTCGATTTAGAGTTGAAGCAGAGAGCTTATGAAGCCCTTCTTTTCGATTTTCAGGACTTTGGGACTCCATCTGTTCAGCTTCATTGTGCCGCCGCTGACTTCTCCTGTCACAAGGTCGGTCACCTTGCAGGAGCTGGAGTTAAGCTTGAAGGAAAGCTCTACGGCGTCCTTGTTGTAGTTTGTGATGTTCACAAGCCATGCTCCGTCTTTTGAGGGGATTGCACGCCATTCAATGCCGTTCAGTCCTTCCGGGCGTTCCGTGCTGACTTTGACAGGCAGAGAGCCTATTGCTTTTTCCTGAACTTTTCCAGCTTCGGCAGTGAGTTCCGCTCCGCGGAGACTGCTGTTGATTTCATCTACCGGGAAGTCCGCTTTTACCGGCTTGCTGTAGGCGTCGAAGCTGAAGGCCTTTCCGAATTTAAGGATTTTACCTCCGGCTTTGCTGAATGCGCTCAAGGCTTTATAGGTCTCGGGTTCAAGATGCGTTGCACCTGCGGCGACAAGCATTTTTACGTTGCGATACTCTCCTTTCTGAAGCTGTTTTTCGCTCAGGAAGGTGATTTTTCTTCCGTTGAATGCCAGAGCCGCATAAATCTTCTTGCATGAAGCTCCGTATTCGCTGTTCATGATGACGGATGAAGGAGAATAGAGCAGGGCGATATCCGATTCATAATTCAGGAAATCACGAATTTCATAAGCGACTCTGTTTGCGTCGACGCCGGCTTCTGAAACAGCTAGAATGCACATGGGACGTCTGTAGATTGAGCCGACAAAGTCATGTCTATTCAGGAACTTCTGATAATTGTAGTTGTCCCATACCCAGAGATTCGAGGTGGCGCATCCGTGCATGAACTGCTGGAACATCGCCGTATACATGGCATCATAAGGGACATCGGCTGTAAAGCGGTCGGTTATGATGTGGTTTTCGGAATTTACAATCTGCACGGGCTTGAAGGAGCTCTGAAGTGCAAAGTTCATGCTTGTGTCCAGCCAGGCGAGTCCCCAGGAGTTATCGACTCCCCACATTGAATCCGCATACCAGAAACAACTGTCGTTTCCATTCAGATCACAGTATTTGGCGAGACGCTCGGGATCTACTCCGGTTACGAGAAGTCTGTCGCTCCAGACATCCCAGATCATCTGCTTGGCATGTACTTTGACTTCGGGCCAGATTCCTTTGATTATGGATGCCATCCAGCCGTGCCAGTCTGCGAAATCGTCCATTCTGAACGAATGATATTCGTAGAAGACGGCACCGTCCGTGCGCTTGGGAGTATCGGCGGGCACAGCCTCGTCGAAGCTTTTGAAGCTGCTGCCCCAGGCACTGTTGAGCTTTGCAATCGAAGCATATTTTTTCTGCATGTATGCGGCAAAGCGCTTTTTGATGAATTCACTTTTGAGCGTGATCGGCGAATTCGGTTCATTTGTCATGCAGAGACTGTGAATTGCAGAGGCTCCTTCGCTGTTTTTGATCATCGGAATCACTGCCTTGAGGAAAGCTTCCTCTACTTCCATCGCTTTCGGATGATTGTATTTGAACTTCACAAAGCCGTGCAGTCCTTCCTCCGCCACATCAGGATACTTTTTCAGCACCCAGTCAGGGAAGTAGTGAGGTGAAAGCAGGAAGTTGACGGCAACATTATTTTCCTTTGCCTTCTTGAGCGCCGGAAGCACTCCCTCGCTGAATTCTTTTGTGTCAACAATGAGTGTGCCATCGGGCTTTTCCCCTTTGATCACACTTCTCGGTCCTTTTTCAAACTGGATCGTGTTATTCTGAAGAGACGGGAAATATGGGAGATCCTGAACGACCTGATTAAAGTGTCCGTAACCTGAGAAGATTACAGGACGTACAGATTTCTTTCCATTCTGATCGACGGTTTCTGTCTCAAAGAGACCTTTTACCAGAGCTTTTTTTGAGTCTCGGTATGTGTAGACGGGCATTGCCGATGCATCGCCTGCATCCACGGTTTTGAGTCCGGAGGAGAACTTTGCAAGAAGTTCCGTAAGCTCTTTTATAAAGACTGAGGCACGGTTCCCGTAGTAATATTTTTCTTCAGGACTTCCTGCTGCTTTAAAGTCTTCAGTGAGCAGAGCGATCTGGCGTTCGGCAATTTTATCCATAGCCTCAAGACGCCAGAAGTCTTTGCCGTCTTTTTTAAGAAGCTCATATTGCTTTTTAAGCCCGGCGTATTCTGTTTTAACCGTCTCATATTCTTTGACGGCATCCGCGAAGACATCTTTGATCTCAATATTTGTCTGGCAGAGCTTTTCTTTGCCGGAATTGAAGCTGAGTGTTACTGTTCCGGGATTTATTTTTGTGAGGTCAAGATAAATATCGGAAATATAAAATGCCTTGGGATCAGCCTTGCCTGAAAGAGTGATCGGGATAACAGATTTTTTGCCTGTTTTGTCTTCGATCTGAGCTTCAAGTTTGCCCTCGGGCAGTTTTGAACCTGCAACGTAGAGTTTGCCGCTTAAATATTCAGTGGAAGCATTATTCCTGTCCTTGATGAACACTGTGTCCGCTTTACCTTCAAGCAGGCAGATCGTGTTGAACTCCGAACTTTTGAACTTATGGATTCCGTGATTCAGGAAGGCGACAGATCTGTCCTGTCCGTCATTTTCATTGACGATGATGTTGAATGAGAAAAATCCTTTGCCGTTGAGATCGACTGATTTTAGATATGCCCACTTCATAGCGGCTTTGACTGTATAGCCGTCCTTGTTTTCAGTGACGCTGTATTCAACCTCATCGGGATTGAAGGGACGTCCGAGATCCCAGGAATAACTTTCTGCTTTGCCGTTGACCGTGCAGAAGCCGAATTCAAGGTCATTTGAGTCTCTTGCTCCTGTCAGTTCACCACCCTGATCTATGGAAATCTGAATGGAATCGCCCAGCCACATTTTATCGGAGGACTGCGCGTAATGTTTGTCATCCTTGACATCGACATTGATGTAAAGAGCTTTATCGTCGTAGCTGAGAGAGCACGAGGCTGAGAGATTTTTTGCATCCGGCACTGTCAGCGTGGATGAATGAACAGCATCGTAAGGAAGCTTCATGGCGGATTTGGCTTCCTTTTTGCCGACGATATAAAGATTATCCTTGGGACTTTCGACTTTGTCAATGGAATTCAGGTGCTTCAACTCCATGTCGGAAATGTATATTCCCTTAGTCACATCCTCGCAGAGGAATCTGAGCGCATATGTTCCGTCAGATTCAAATTCATCCGTGCTCGGATTTATGGTGATAGAGTACTGCTTCCATTCATTGCTGGCAACGCGGACAGTAGTCCGGTTTTTCCAGCTTTTTCCATGAATGAATTTGAGTCCGTTTCCTTCTCCTTTTGCCCAGAAGGAAAATCTGTATACATCGTCTTTTTTAAACGGAAGCTTCTGGAAAATTTGTCCGTAGACATGTGGCATAGCCGCTGTCGGCGAGCTTATGAAGATTGCGTTTGAGGATGCTTTGCCTTCTCCCGCTTTGATCTGGAAGACCGCCTGAGCGTTATTCTGTACTGAGAAATTCCACTTTGCCGGACTGCCATCCGCACTTGCCTCAGCAAGATTTTCATTTTTGAGCAGTTCGGCTGAATAAAGCATTCCCGAACAGAGCAGAGCTGCCGCAAAACAAAGTGCTTTTGCCGTGTATTTTTTCATTGTAATCCTTACTGTTTTTTTGCCATGAAAAAGGCAAGGTGATAGCGCTGCATTCCTGCAATGCTTTTCATTTTTATTCTTTCAAGAGGAAAAAGAAGACTATGAGATTACTTATTCAGCGTCTCTGATTGTGATGGAGTCTATAAATGCTTCTTTTGTTATATCTTCGGAAATTATTCTGATGCCGTAGCTTGTGCCGTCTGCATCGAAGTCTTCCGGTTTAGCTGTGAATTTGAAGCTGAACTCCTGCCATTCCGGCTTCAAGTTTTCGGCGAAGTAAAATCTTGTGTTCCATGTTTTTCCGAGGCAGAAACAGATTCCTTTGGCGCTTTCGCCCTTTGCCTTGAAGTTGAGGACGTAATTGTTTCCTTTTATGAGCTGTATGGTCTGGTGTATTTCGGCGAAAACATGAGGTGCCCTTGCTGTATTATTGACGATTTTCAGGGCATTCATTCCATCAACGGCAATTGTTTCGGTCGTGACTTTTGCATCTACGCCTTTTGTAAAATTGACATTCCATGAAACAGCCTTGTTTTCGCTGAGATCTTCAAAGGAACCGTTTTTGACAACGGGATCGGCACCGTATACGGTGACAAGGCTAAGTATTGAGGCTGCAAGAATGATTGACTTTTTCATGAGAATCTCCCTTTTAACAGTTATTTTATTTTAAGCTTGATTGATTCAATAAACAGTACAGCTCTTTTGTCCGAGGAATCAATAATGTTCTGCTTGTCCACAATTATTGACATTGCCTTTGCAGGGCCTCGCCAGATGCCGTCATTATTTCCTCCCCAGTGAACCTTGCCGTTAAATGAACTGACTGATACGGTCTGCCAATTCGCACTGTTTTTCAGATTCACAGACTGCTGAAATGTCTGTCCCGTGGAATCTGTAAAACGCAGAACCACTGAACGCAATGTACTGCTTTTCAGCTTGATATCAACTGAAACAAGCTCCAAAGGGCTTTCAAATGTTTTTGTCATTGACACATAGTTGCCGCCTTTATTGAATTCTCCGGCCAGACATACCGAGTTTTTGCCGCTTTCACCGGCTTTTTCCTCCACCCACAGATTCCCGTGCGCACCTGGAAATTCACTGCCTATGGAAAATGCCCATCCGGAAAGATTTCCGGATGAGAATTCAGAGAGTTTGTCCTCTGCACCGCAAAGCGTAGTGGCAAGGATGCAGAGAGCGACGGAGAGCGTTTTTATATTGAATGAGATCAATTTTATTTCTCCAGCATTATCCAGTTGTATTGAGAAGGATCCTTGGAGTGGCCGATGCCGTCTCCCCAGCGAAGATATCCTTTTCTTTCTTTGTTGTCGTTGTCGTTGACCAGGATGGACATTGCGAAAATCATGCCTGTTTCAAGCTCTGACAGGCTTATTTCCGAGACCGGGATTTCGAGCTCATATGTAAGGTTGCCGCCGTTTTTGCTGATTTTGGCTTTTATCGCGTCCGTGAGTCCGGTCGTTTTCTTGTCAGCAGAGAATTCTTTGTAGACTCTTGCTCCTTCACTGCCGAGTGATACGCAGAAATCAGTATGAGAAAGATCTGCCGGGTCATCTCCGAATGCGTGGAATGCTATTTGAAGACTGTCTTCCGCCCATGCATCTGATGCATCCCGTGTCTGAACAAATGCGTCGTCCTTAACATTTACAGTGAGTAGCAGGGAGTTCTTTGTCCACTTCATGGAGAATGAGGCGTCAAGGTCTTCCTTGCCGTTTCTCTTTGCCGAGCTTGTGAGTCTGTAATACTTTTCTTCGCCGAAATGATAGACGGGAGCAGCCGCTGTTGATTCCGCCGATGTCGCTTTGGCTATCGCAGCAGGTACTTTGATTTCGACTCTCTGAGGGCGCAAGGATTCCTTGAATTCTCTTTTGTCAAGTTTTTCGACCTTGATGTCTTTCAAGGAACCTTCCATGATCCATGGACGGGAACGCAGCATAAGGCTGATTTTTCCATCTGTGAGGTGACGTTCTATTCTTCCGCGTCCGGCATTGCATACCGTGAGAGGACTTGAGCTTTCGCTGCTCTTGAAATGAGCCTGAATATCTATGTCCTTATACTCGCTCCACGAGCAGATTATGTTTTTATTGTTTCTGCTGAACTTCATGATCCATACAAGGGGATCACCGACATCTATTCTCTCTACGAAGCTTGCGCCGCGCAGGAAACTTGTGATGTCCTTGTATGTGAAATAGGACTGCTTAGGTGTCAGATCAGGTCTGGTCAAACCGAAGTTGTTCTCGTTGTATTCATATTTCCATCCGTCGTCTTTGAAGTCATACCACCATACTCCCTTGATGTATGGAAGAGTGTTTGCGAGGATATACATTTGAGCCAGACAATCGGCCGAATGTGTTTCTGTGCTGCCTCTTGAGTCGACCTGAGTCGGCCATCCTATTTCAGTTATGTACATAGGGAATTCTTTGCCGCTGTTGGCATCTTTAAGCATCTTATCAACTTTGAGCATTCTCTGATACCAGGTTTCCGTCACGATATGTTCCTGAGGCTGTCCGTAAACATATGTGTGAAGCGCAATGGCATCGCAATGCTTGAGCATACCGAGTTTCAGCACATCTTCAAGGAACTTGTCTCCTGTGCATATTGAGTTGGCGATGACTATTGCATCAGGATCAATAGCTTTGATTCTGGGATAAACAGCAGCAAGCAGGTTGACATAGACATCAGGCTTTCCTTTGCCGAAGGCTCTCATATCGCAGCCGCCGTCCCATTCGTTCCATATCTGATAAAGTTTTGTCTTTCCCTTAAAGGTTTTTACGACGGTTTCGGCGTGTCTGACATAAGCCTCAATCGCTTCGGGACTTGACGGGTAATCGCCGTTGTCGTAGAGTTTATTTGAGTAGTCGATAATACATATTATGCTGAGATTGTTTTCAACGCATCTGTCCACGTACTTGATGTCGCGTTCTGATACTTTAAGAATTCCCTTTTCCTTTTCGGTGTTAGACCATCTGATGTCGTCGCGAACGGCCATGGCTCCGGCCTGTTTGATTGCATAGAGATAGTCCGCTTCCTGTCCCATGTGAGTTCCTATTCCGAATATGAACTCGTTTTTGGCGTCTGCCGCAGTCAGTGCGGAGCTTGCGGAGATAATGCCGCCTAGTATAACGGCACTGAGTCTTTTTTTGAATCCCATGATTTGATCCCTTTTCTTTGTCATGAGTTATTTAATAGCTGTCAGCCTGTGCGATTCCGCCTGGATAATAGGCCTTGAAAGGTACATACTTTACGGATCCGTCGGCAGACAGCATGATAGTTCCGTTGCTGTGCAGATAATTGTTTAAACCGGTACCGGCGGCCAGACAGTAAGTGAGCTTGGATCTGCTGGAAAGTTTTGAATATTTCAGCCCGAAATAGCCGCTTATTGTGCTGTCTCGCGGATAAGCATAGTCAGCCCAGTTTCGATATACATCCCATCCTAACTTGGAAACGCTGTTAATGCATTTGAATACTTTCGGACGATTGTCTCCGTAACAGCGAACTCCGCTTGGCAGTCCGGCTATATAGGCTCCGGCAGGCAGGAGGCCGAGTCCGCAATGAAAGAACGGCGGGCTTATTGTCTCAGAAAGGGAACGGGTTTCTGAGACGTTGGCAAGTGTCTTGAGTGTGGGCAGAAGCTCATCTTTGTAGTCGAGTGCATAGGCAATGATGCCCTGTCCAATCTGACGTTGATTGCTGCTGCATCGTATTTCTTCCGCTTTGCTTCTGGCAGTTCTTAGGGCAGGCAGTAATATTGCGGTCAATATCGCTATAATCGAAATGACTACCAGCAATTCAATAAGAGTAAATGATTTTTTCATGGGTCTGCTTCTTTTTTTGTCTATTCTTTTTATGCGGATTCAGCCATAAAATGCAGATAAATTATATATGTGAAAAGTGCCTTGAACCTTGATGATTCTTTCAAATAACAGCACGATCTTAACATTTTATGATAAAGCTTATTTTGAGGAATGCCCGAAATAATCTTGATCATTGCTTTTCAGACGTTTGTAGTCAAGACTCTCGCCATGTCCATCCATGAATACGACGTTGGCAAGAATGTTATTATGTCTCGGAGCCGCGGCGGTTCCGTTTGTAGTACTGTCCCAGTTGCTGCACGAGGGATTTGGACACTGAATTGCAATTTTCGTAGTACGTTGTCCGTTATAAGAACTTTCGGCTCCTTCTGTGTCTCCTATCAGCCAGAGTTGGGATGCGCGTGTCACTTTTGAAAGATAGGTCGGATTGCTGTAATGTCCCAGATGCTTTTCGCACATGCCGTAGCCTCCGCACCACTGAAGTAACTGATCCGGAACGGACGGACATCTCCACACACCTTTGACAAGATTTCCCCATGATTCCAATTTCCAGTCCGAAGCGGAAGGTTTCGGCAAATAGCCGTTTGAGGTCAGTACATTGGTGTAGAACATTGAGTTGCCGGCATTGCCTATAAGGTTGATCGGCAGAATGATGCCTTTAAAGTCATCGGCGTAATTGAGTGTCGCCGCTCCTATCTGCTTTGTGTTTCCCAGACAGCTTGCTTTCTTTCCCATTTCCTTTGCCGAACGCAGCGCAGGCAGGAGCATGGACGCGAGAATCGCAATGATCGCGATAACGACCAGTAACTCAATAAGTGTGAATGCCCTTTTCATGAATCACCTTAGAATATTGGATTATATTATCAGAGCACGGAAAGCCGGGCTTGCATGCCGGGATTTTTCAGCTCTTGACTTTGCCTGTCGAATTGCGGATGATGAGTCGGGGGACGAGAACTTCCTGCTGTCTGGGAGTCTCACCTTTTATTTTTGAGATCAGTGCGTTCACTGTTTTTTCTGCCAGAATATCTATCGGCATTTGCACTGTCGTGAGCGTCGGAGCCACCGCCAGAGCTATCGGAGCGTCATCAAAGCCGGCGACCGAGAGTTCATCCGGAACTCTCACCTGATTCTGATGCGCCCATTGAAGAACTCCGACTGCCATCATATCGTTGGAGGCCATTATTGCAGTTGCTCCGGCCTTCATAAGTTTTTCGGCGTATATATAGCCGCTTTCTATCTTGTTGTTTCCTGTGACTATCAGGTTTTCATCGGGCTGCATTCCCATACGGACAAAGAACTGCCGATAGCCGATTTCACGTTCTTCAACAGCTGTTTCCGGATTCGTATCGCTCACTGCAATGAAGCCTATCTTCCTGTGTCCCAGACTCCAGAGATGTTCAAGAGCCAAAATGATTCCGGATGTTCTGTCATAGTAAACCGGACATTCCTGATGAGCTCTGAGGTATGTGATTGTCGGCACTGTCTTGCATTCTCTGGCGGCTTCCTGCACACTGACGGAGCCTATCATATTGATTACGCCGTCCACCATTCCGGATGAAAATTCGCGCAGATAGTTTATTGCGTTTTCCTTTTTGAATTCGCAGACTCCTAGCAGCATGCTGTAGCCGTTTTCGCGCAGATATCTGTTCATGGCTTCGACGAGCACTCCGGAAATGCTGTTGCTGATCTCGTCTGATACTACTCCGACTTTCATAGTTCTATGCGAGGCCAGACTTTTTGCCGCATAATTCGGACGATATCCAAGACTTTCTATGACCTGGCGGACTCGCAGGCAGACTTCAGGACTTATAGGCCTGTTTCCGCTCAACACATGCGATACAGTGCTGGAGGACACTCCCGCAACTTTCGCAACGTCCGATATCTTTACTCTCATGTTCATAAAAATTTGACACCTTTATCAAATCGCTTTGATTATATTTTGACATAGTTTGCGCAAAAAGTCAACAGTCAAATAAAATTTGATTGAATTTTTCTTGACTCAAAGATTTTAAGTCTATCTAAGAACTTGATTTCAATCTTCTTGTATAGTTTTGTAACATTTGTTAATAGAGGTGATTATTCCGAAAATAAAAAGGTCTGCCGGATTTTGTCCGGCAGACCTGGAGGCTGTCAGCAATTAAACAGGATTAGAGAGAAACGAGGGTTTTGACGTCTACAGGAAGTCCTGTCGCCATTGCCTTGTTGGCTGCGATACCTGTGAGGATCGACATTGCGCCGTCAACATATCCTGCCGCATGGCCGAGGCTGTTGTCCTTGGCACCGAGGAAGATATCATCAAGCAGTTTGCTGTCGCCGCCGCCGTGTCCTGCGAGGTTGCTCTGATCGTATTCGATGACCTGAGCCTTGCCCCAGTGAGGCTGGAAGAGGATTTCAGGAACCATCTGCTTGCGA
>JAKJHH010000140.1:286-685 GCA_022703965.1 Verrucomicrobiota bacterium | reverse complement strand
TGTGTGAGTTCGCGCATGCCGAACTGATTCATGTCTTCCTGAACGTTTCTGTCGACGAACTGGTTTTCAACAACGTTGAACTCAAGACGTCCTTTTGTGCCGTTGAACATGACTCTGTAACCTTCCCACGGGCAGTGAGCGTTGAGCGAGTATGTCATTACGGCCTTGTTGCTGTAACGGACGAGAACGCCGATAGTGTCTTCGATTGAGATGCCGTCGCTGAATACGCTCTGGTCTCTGAAATAGCTGTCTTCTTTTTCAGCGTTGTAGTAGAGTCCCATAAGAGCCTTGTCCTTGTCGGAAACTTTGAGGGCGAAAGGATCTTTTGCGGCGACTTTGGAGTCTCTTGCACGGGTATAGAATTCTGTTACGCCGCGTTCTTCAGCGTTGGCCTTGCCG
>JAKJHH010000140.1:0-232 GCA_022703965.1 Verrucomicrobiota bacterium | reverse complement strand
CCATCCACCAGTTGACAAGGTCGAAGTGATGTGTCGATTTGTGAACCATGAGGCCGCCGCTGTTTCTCTTGTCGCGGTGCCATCTGCGGAAGTAGTCTGCGCCATGGCTTGTGTCGAGAAGCCACTCAAAGTGTACGCTGAGAACTTTGCCGAGAATGCCGGAACGGATGATTTCCTTGATCTTGGTGTTTCTGGGAGCATATCTGTAGTTGAATGTGACACGGAGATCTTT
>JAKJHH010000013.1:7658-38024 GCA_022703965.1 Verrucomicrobiota bacterium | reverse complement strand
CTGCGATTTTTCATAATAAGCTCTCCTTCGTGCTATTTTGATAAGAGAATTCCTGTCAGTGCATCTGCTTTTAACTTTGAATTGACATATATGAGAGTTCCATGCAATTCAGCTTTGTCGTGCAGGGGATTTCCGAAAAGATCCGTTACCGTAATATCTCCGGATTTCGGAATGGAGTAAACGCCGCCTTGCATTCCTGATATAATTGCAGTGCTTCCATTTGATCCTTCAAACATGTAGGCAAAAACATTCTTAGTTAAAGGAATTATTTTTATGAACTTTTTGTTCTCCAGATTCCATGCCATATTTGAGTGAGCTGCAAGCGACGGATGAGGATATCCGTCGGCTCCGAGGAGCACCAGAAAGTTAGGTGTTGCCGAAAGTGTATTGTAGCAGTGTGCCGAATACAGAAATACTTTCGATACGTTTTGCGCAAGAACGCTGATGACATAGCGGCAGTTCATATCGGACAGATTTATTGAGTCATTCTCCGCTGTCCATGTCAAACTATGCTTGTACAAGCCGCTGTGACTTATAGGGGAATCTCCTTCAGCGCCTGAGCTGGCTCCCTGTCCTTCGCTCATGTAGACAGGCTTTTTGAAGGACGGGCTTTTTTCTTTTATGTAGCCCACTGAATCATTATATGCACCTTGTGCCGAATCACCCGGGAAAGCGGTTTCTTTTGCCGTGTAAAAATGATAGTCAACGATATCGCAGTAGTTTAAGGCTCCGGCGTCATAGACTCCTTTTGTCCACTTGCTCTGTCCGGAGGAGCCGTTGAATCCGGAGATTTTTATGGATGGATCAACAGCCTTTGCCGCATTGTAAGCGACTTTTGAAAGTTCGGCGTAGTCGGCTTCCGGACTTCTCTCCGTATAGAACTTGCTATCTGCTCCGCTCTTCCACCAAGAGCCCCATGGCTCGTTCCAGACAAAATATTCATCGATGACTCCTTTGTAGCGTGCTGAAACGACCTTGACGTAATTTGCAAAATCCTCATTCTTTTTAGGACGCAGGAATTTCTCAAAGTACCCGACGTTTTTTAAGCCCAGTTCATTGAAGTGAGTCGCCCATGGCGGAGCAGTGCCGAATTGAGCAAAAATCTTGATATTATTTTCGCGGTATCTGAATATATCATCGTCGTAGAAAGTCCATTTTCCTTTTTCGGGTTCAAGCTTCCACCATCCGATGTATTCGAGTCCGGCATCGTGAAGTCTTGCCCAGTTGACGCCTCCGGCTTTCATTATTTTTATTGTTAGCGGTGATGACAGAAAGTGAGAGCCGAATGGGGAGTTAGGGGCATCTTTACCCCAGTAGATCGGACGTTTGATGCGTGTGATGAGTATTTCGTTGAACGGTGATATTCTTTTTCCGTCTCGCTCCACCCATGCCTCGATTCTGAACTGTCCATAGGGACTGTCCTTGAAGACTCCGAAGTCGAGAGTGCCTGAGCTTGACGGCAGAACTTCTTTCTCTGATGACAACAGTCTGCTTAAAAAAGATTGTCCAAGTGATTTGTCCGGAAGCTGTTTGCATTCCCCGTAAAGATTAGTCACCTGCGACTTCAGAACGCAATTTTCGGTCTTGCCTGTGACAGAATATTTAATGACTGGAGATTCTTCTTCAAATTGAATTCTTGTTTCAGGTATTTCTGAGTCCGCGGGTGCAAGAGCGACTTCACATTCTCCGGCGGATTGATAATCACGCTTTGCACTTCCAGCATACGCTTGAAGGGAATCCAGAAACAAAGTTCCTTTTCCGATGAATCTCAGGCAGAACGCTTTTGCCTGAGGATTGGGCATGAACTCAAAGGATTCTGTTTTCCATGAGTCTCCTAAGCTGATTTTTTTCTTGAAAGCTTCTTTGCCGTTTTGAAGGAGCACGACTTGCCATTCGCCTGAGCCTTTGCAGGCAAAGGATATCTGATTTTTTACCGCTGGATCGCTTGTCTGGAATGGCTCAGTGTATAGACTTATTCCAGTTTCCGACTGAATTTTCAATGAAGGTGCTCCGCTGGGGCCGGGATTCGTTTCGTCCGAGCCGAATGAGCCTTTTGTAAAATCACGTCCGATATTCCAGCCGCTCTGGAGTCCTAATGGAAAACGCGTGTTCCTGAAAAAATTGTGCAGAGATTTATCCGGACGCTCTATTGTCGCCTCAATCTCTTCTTTAGAAAGTTTTACAAGTTTTAAGGACGCTATATCGGTAATGCCTGTTCCGGGATATAGGAATATTCCTGTAGGAGAGTCTGATTTGTTTTCAAGATTGAACGTAAAACTTTTCTCTGTCCAGTCTCTTGATGACTTGATTCCTCCGTTCCATAATGTTTTATAAGGGGACGGTATTTGTCTGATTCCAATGGATAATGATGAAGATGTGGGGCGGGTATAAACTGTCAGCCTGTAGGAGCCTGGAACCTGGAGATTTTTCAGTGGAATTGCAAATTGCACAGACTGTTCCAGCTTTTCAACATTGAGACGGAGAAAGGTCTTGGCATCTTCTGTAACAAGAGATGAACTTGCAACTGATTCGTTCCAGCCCGGAAAATCAGCTGAGAAGCCTTCCGGCAGAACTCCGTTGAACGAGCCTTTTGCTTTGTTATGGATCTCTTTGGTAGATTTACTGAAATCCACGCTCAGAACTGATTCCTCTGCCATCTGTGTAATTGCAAATGTCGCGCTTATGGCAAAGATAAACGCTTTCAGGATTTTGCTCATCTTCTCGGCTCCATAGTTTATTTTAAATAGATTCAATTTTTAGTGCTGTGCGTTTTATAAGACCATGTAGTACAACGCGTCCTATTGAAAGATCGGGGCTTTCAACAAGCCTGTTTATTAATTCCAGTGTCGCTTTTGTGAAAAGTTTGTAGTCGCTTTTGATAAATATGGTGTTTGGATAGAGTTCGCGGTCATTTAAGACTAGAATTCGTGGATCGTTAATAGAGTTGATGAAGATATCAATATGTGAGAATCCATCCAGTATTAATGCATCTGGACGTCTCTCTCTCATGATTGACTTGATACATTCAGTTCGTGATTCTGACAATTCTTCCATGCTTTCGCAATTGCTGTCGCTGAATTCAATGTATCTGAATTTTATTCCTGATTTGTGGCATTCAGTTTCGGCAGCTGATTTGAGTGTCCTGCTATAGCTTCGGTTCAATTTACCGCCGATCATTACAATATCTTTGGCTCCACAACTGACCGCGCTTTGAATGAAAACCTGAGATCTTTCAGCGGTATCTTCTACTATCTGATTCCATTTTGAGTCGCCTTGTAGCTCCCAGTTAAAATCGCCGATGAAGACAGTAGGAAAAGGAAGCGAAGCAAAGGATTTGAGTTCAGACTCTGAGTCATAAGGAGACATTGTTATAAGACATTCCGGCTGAACTTCTTTGATTCTTTCCAGTTCATATTGGAGCAGCTGAGGTTTTGCATATTCTTTTGAGATTGAACGGTGTGCGACATTTATGCCCTCCCAGATAGCTCTGTTACTCAGCGAAAGAACTCGTTCCAGATAGCTTTCCACATGTTCTTTGCCGTAGGTGGAAAGTATTGCGAATTCCTTTTTTCCGGATGTCAGTGCTTTGGGATTTACATAAATACCGTCACGGGAACGCGAAATGACTATTTTTCGCCTCTCCATCTCAGAAACTGCCGATTTTATGACTTGCTGACTGACTCCAAAATCCTGAGCCAGATCACGTGTACTGGGTATTTTTTTCCCGGCTATGAACTTGCCGGAGAGAATCTGCCTTTCAAGTATTGCTGTAACTTGATTGGTAAGAGTTTCTCTTCTCAATAATGAGTTGCTGTCTTTCATGTTGATTCCTATCACTCTGGCTCGAATTGATCCCTTGAGCTTTCTTGATATGATTATATCTCAGGATATCTCAGAAGGCAATATTCTGAAAATATTTATATGATTTTTTTACATGGTTCAGTTTCTGGAACTGCAAAAAAACAAGTGTTTCAGTAAGGAGGCGGCATTCAGTCTCAAGCAACAGAGGAGCGCATCCCACGTTTTGATTGAGATCGAGAGAAAAGGGAGAGCGGTTACGCCGAAAGGTATTTTTGAATTTGGCTTTTTACGGAAACCATAAAATAGCCACTTATAGAGAGACGAACTGACTCATTGCTCTATGATAGAGTCATGGTGGGACGTAAATATCGTAAGCTTGAATTCAAGATATCCGTTGGAGTTGCAAGGCTGTTTGCGGCGGAATCTCAAGCTCCAGTATTCCATTGGAGACCGACAAGAGGCCGAGTCGTGTGATGCCGCTGATGTCAAATCTACTGACTTGAACCTGCATATTGTCATGCCAATCAGGCGGAAGCTCCCATCGTTTCTTTGAGCCGTAGGTACTCCACGCGATCATAAAATCATTGCCGAGCCATGGAGCCGGCAGACAAAGGTCTTCGCCCTCAAGGAGGATTCTTCCGTTTTGCGTGATGCTGTGTTGACGATCCGCGACTCGTATCGAACTTTTTATTCCATCGCTGAAAATGACCTCATAAGATATTGCGGTTTGACGCAACTCAAGAGCTTGATGTCTGTTCAGAAAATGCCAGGGGAGAGTCTGTTTACAGAAAGGATAAAGCATTTCTGATACTGTCATTGCTCCGCAGCCGGGTTTCGCGACGAGGTCGCTAGAGCAACTAAAGCCCCATGCTTCCTCATATCTGGTTCCTGCTTCGGGAACAAAGCAGGCTCCAGGCCAGGCAGGAAGATTGCAAATTTTACCAGTGCGTTGATTCCATGCGTTACTTCCTCCGCAAAGAACTGACGGTGGATACTGGAGGCGGCTTTGCTCGTCCAGATTCAGTATCCAGACCATAGGGACATAAGCTGCGAGTTCGTGATAACTGAAATACTCGTTGGTGACATCAATTCCCATGCTGCTCCAATAACTGTAGATGGACTTGGCTGTTTCGATTTCCATATCTATATCAATGTGGTGAAAAGCGCTGGGATTGGGTCTGAATGCATCAATGTGGATTGTTTCGGCTTCCAGAAGTTCCGGCAGGTATTCGATGAGTTGATCGATGCGGCGTTTAGCCATGCCTGTCTGCCATTCACGTGTTTTGCATATCCAAAAACAGCGTTCTCCGTCCCATATGTCGCCTTTCATCAGAGAGCCGTCCTGATTTTTGAGAAGCAGATCTTCTTTCAGGTATTCATCCCATAGCGGGCTGTTTTCATAGGCATCATCCATATTGATATGGAGGCTGACAATGGCGTTGAATGCTCTTGCTTCTCTGATCAGCCATCGGAGTCCATCACGAGGATCTGTATCGTCCTTGCGCATAAGTCTTCTATTGGCTTCACCCCATGCCGGATATTTGGAATCATGTCCTTCATATTGCCAGCCGACAAGATAGACGATTTGTTTCAGTCCACGTGTAATTTGATAGATTCCCTTTATGATGTCCAGAGCTTCGCTGTAATTGGTCAGCGGTTCTTTTACGCTTTTCCGGCACAGTAAAATTTTATAGACTATGGACTGGTGGTATTCGTGTCGATAATTCATAAAAAACCCTTACTTGAAGACTATTTCAAAAAATGGAGTGGCGTATTTCAAGGTTCCTGTGTCGAGTGAAAGCGAGAGTTTTCCGTCTTGGAAGACACATGGAACTGTTTCTTCTCTTGTTCCATCCATATTCAATGCGTAGATCATCGGGATTTCTTTTGCATTGTTCTCAAGTGACAGTGAAATTTTTCCTGTCTTAAGAAGCGTTGGAAATGTCCCGGCATCTATCTGCACTGTGCCGCCTTTAGCAAAGACGGCCTGTGAGCCGGAGGCGTTTGTCGCAAAGACAAGCAGAATGTGCTTGGTATCCTTGAGATTTCTTTCCTTGTCAAGCGAAATTGCTGCTATGCTCGCAGGTAGAGAGCAGTGCTTGATAGTCAGATTGGATAGCGTACATGGATTTGAATCCTTGAGGATTGCGCCTTCGAGCCGAGGACTTATTACTGACAAAGTCATTTGTTTTTCGTTGAGCGTCAGCTCACCGCTTTCGCTTTGGAATATGCCGTTGGCCGGATCTGTCAAATTTGCTTTGTGAAGTATATGCTTCTCTCTCAATTGAGCCACAATGTTTTTTAGTATACGAGCATCCTTGGATTTCGTGTTTGATGCCACAAAGTTTGGATTACTTCCGTTTACAGTGTCAAAATTTGTGGGTTCTATTATCAGATCCGGCCTGATATTCCCGACCGGTGAGAGGGGCTTGACAGGATAAGAATTTCCTATTTTTGTCAGCATGAAAACTTTTGCGTAGTCGGAGCCGATGGCTGAGAGATTGTTCGGAGAATAGAGCATATCCGGAGTCAGTCTGTATTCCACTGCATGCTTTGCAGTTTGAACGTCCCCTCTGAACCATATGAATGCGGCAAGCAGTTCCGAGGCCAGCGAGACTGGATCAATCGAAGATTCAAAGCCGTAATCACCCATTGGTACATGGTAGAGCGAAACCGTGTTCATGTGCGGCGCCAGCATGTCCCAGCCCTGAAGTGCCGCGTAAGAAGCAAAGAAAAGTCCCCGTTCATGTGCATAAGGATTCATTGGGTTATGCGCGTATTCCGTCATAAGGAAGGGTCTGTCAAGGAAACGTGTTACCGCTGCCTGCCGGAAATAGCAACTGTCGGCGGCAAGTGAACTGCTCAGGGCTACGCGCATTTCCGTCCCTTTCAACCAGGATGCGTAAGCAAGTTGCTGAGTGTATCCCTTTATGGAAAGAGGTCCGCTGTTTGGATGCGCGTGGTAGCTGTGCATGGATATCGCAGGCATCAAGGCGCGAGCCGGGGTATCCAGAAGTCTCATGTACATGTCCCACTGGCTGACGAGTCCTTTGTAGCCTGTTTCTCGTACGGCTTTGAATTGCCATTCTGTAATTTCGCGCATCATGCTTTCAATGAAATCTACTGCGTCCTTATTGCCCGTTATGTCCTCTGGAGACAATTCCGGGATATCTTCAAAGTTTTTAACGGACTCGGCAAGTTTTTCACCCCATGTTGTACGGACATTTTCGAAAGTAATATATTTTTTTCTGAGATAGTCATGCCAGCGGGAAGTGAAGTGTTTTAGAAATGAGAGCTGAATGTCTTGCTCGTTATAAAAAATGAGACAGGCCAGAACTGGGTCATCGGCCATGCGAATACCTGTATAAGGATTCACGTGATTTAGGAGAAAGCTTGTTCCGGCTTTCCAGTTATTGCGGAATTTTTCTTCGTAGATGCGCTGTCTGAAAGCTCCCTTTGACTTATCTGCATCCCACGCGGATGTCCAGCCGACGCTGTCTGTCATTGCATCAAGATATATGTATATTCCACGCTTCTTGAGGCAGTGTATGAAGTGGTCTAATCTATCCAGCTGCTCTTTGTCGATAGGGAGTTTTTCCGGACTTTGCGGAATATCGAGCTCTGTGAGCATAGTTCTATCCTTGCCGTGTTTTGGATAACCGGCCTTGCCGCAAAGGAAGCTGTCTACCATGTGCAGACGAACCATGTTGTAGCCGCGCAGACGGATTGCTTCGGCGAATTCCTCCGCCTCTTCTTTTGTGTAAGCGTAGAAAAAATTCCAGAGAGCTACAGGCAGGAAGTTGAATGCTCTGAATCGTATTGGTGTTTCAGGCTTCTCTTCGAAGGCCAGCTTCCCTTGCGGATTGACAATCACGCGGCCATACGATCCGGCAGGTGCCGGATCAAGGAGGCCTGAGAGATCCAGTGCCGTCCCAGGTTTGACCAGAAATTTTTCAAATTTGACAGGGGTTGGACGTCCGGTTTTACCATTAAACCAAGGATGATCCTCCATATTGACAGCTTTCCATTTGTCTCCATCTACTATTCTTACGATATCATTCGGATTGTTTCGGAAAGGGACTGCTCCGCAGAGAAAAAGCCAGCCTTCACTGCCGGCTTTGACTTTGACAGCGAGAAGATTGCGTCCTTTTTTGACAGGGAAATTGAATATGTGATTTTCCGGAGAAAATGGCTTTATGGAATTACCGCTTGAAAGCGTATCATAAATATGTCTGCCGTTGACGAAACATTCAAACCACCAGTCAGCAGCCATCCCAACTTGCATGACGCCATCTGAATTTGATTCAAATTCATTGAAGAGAATGGCAGATGACCTGTTCGCCATGTATGTTGTTCCTCTAAGCTTAGCTAGATTCAGCTCGTTGTTTTCAAGCTGGAATGATTCAGGAACTGAATCTCCTCCGCCTCTCTTAGGGAGTTTTTGGGGGATTTCTTTGACAGTGTTGATGTCGGACTCAGATTCAAAGAAAACAGTCCATTGAGTGTTAAGCGCAATTGGTAAAATTTTTTCGGTTCTGAAAACTCTGACTGTACCTATATTGAGCTCAGCTCCGGGAGGATAGCTGCCGAACATAATCATAGGCATCCAGATGTCGCAATTCCAGTCTTTTGATGCAGTAAATTGCAGTGAGGCTTTTTGCCATGTTCCGTCAATGTCCAGACTTTTGTTAGCATCTTCTCCGAGCACTGTCCATGGAGAACTGTTTTGAATTGCGTTGAAAGAAATTCTGCCTGGAAGATTGCCCTTGCACCAGAATTCCACTTTAAATTTATCTCCTGCTTTTATGGCAAGTCCTTGATGTAGGAAGAATACTGTTTTCGCATGCGCAACTTGATCTTCCTGTGTCTCAGTCTTTAACTCAAGAGTCGGCTCTCCATCTGGCGTTCTTGTTGTCTGGCTCAGTTTGCGGCTAAAAAGATTTTTGTCCTTTTCGGAATAGAATCCTATGTCTTTGATTTCTTCCAGACTCTTGCTGTTCCATGTCCATTCCTTCAGCAAGTCCTCGGCCTGACAGAAATTACTTAGCATGCATAATAATAAAGTAAAAAAGAGTCTGTTCATGGTTCTTTTCTTTCTATGATTAACAGTTGATTATTTAGCATCATATACATCCCAGCAGTCTTTTGCCTGGAGCGTGGCGGGCAGATAGAGTTCATTGTATTTGCGTATTGCCGAGTGTCCGTCGAAGTAGAGAGTGTCGGCTGAACTTGAGTTTCGATGTCTGTAAGCTACGTTGCAAGGTAATCCTCCTATATTGGCTGCCTCTCGATACGGATTCCAGCTTGTCGAATCCAGATGTGCGATTTTTGCGGAAGGCATTTTTATTTTCGGAAGATGATACGCGTTGTGCGTAGTCCATACCGAAGCTCCGGAGTCTGTAAATCCTTGCATGTTCATTCCGTAAGTATTTGGCGTTGCCAGTCCATTAGATATGTTAAGATTGCTTGCCATCGGACAGAGCAGGGAAGGCGGACACATGTAGCCATTGCAAGTCCAGTCAAGGTTTTTTCCTACGAAATAACTCAGAAAAGGATAGTTGTTATACCATATTTGTCCATTTATGCCGCTGTAGAACAAGGGCCAGTAATCCAGATTGTCCACTGCGTACATGTGTCCGGCACTTCCAAGTTGTCTCATGTTGGAGAGGCACTGTGCTGCTTTTCCTGCCTCCTTGGCCTTATTCAAGGCTGGAAGAAGCATGGCAGCTAGAAGTGCAATGATCGCTATCACAACCAAAAGTTCTATCAACGTGAATGGCAGGCTTTTTCTAGCGCTCATGTTTTTACCCCTTGCGTAAATTCCTTATGCTTTGTCCTGGTGATATTGACATCGGCAGTTCTCTTGAGAATTTTTCCTGCTTAAGACCTTTCAAGATGCGCAGGTCGAGCCACTCTAAAATATCTGAACAGATTTTCCCGTTTATACTTATGCTGCCTGCTTGAAGTCCATTGAAAAAGTAGGAGTCTGATTCACCATAAGCGAGATAGGAGATATCTTCAGGAATTGACTTTCCAGCTGATTTTAACTTATCCAATATTCGGGGCGCCAATTCCGCAAGCGAGTAAATGACAGTAAAATCCTGAAGTCCTGCATCTTTGCGCATAAGGAGTTTTTCAAACTCGAAGATAGAGAGAACTTCTGTTTTGTGCTTTTCTGCTCCGCAGAGATCCTTCATTCTGCTGCAATAGGCATGGTGAGTCGAAGTCGTGCTTAAGACTTCCTTCAGGGCTGTACTTGGAAAGTCATGGACAAAAAACATTCTGCTGTGTCCCATTGAGTAGAGAAACTCTGCGATTTCTAGGCCTCTTTTGATTGGATTTGAACGGATTTCATCGCATTCATTTGCATCCACAATTTCTTCAAATTGAAGGACAAGGGTGGGGGTGTCGCTTTCTGATAAGGCTTTTAGATAGCGGCTGGCGCTTTTTACAGGGCCTATCCAGATTAATCCGTCGAGTCCGGCTTTGACCGATTCCATGAAGGTTTTGACATTACCTGAATCCGGCAGATAAAAATGTTCGTAACGGAGCCCTGAGGCCAGAATGCATTTTTCTATGTATGGCGAAAAATAAGTCCCTATCGAGGGGCGTCCGTCTCCGGAAAGGATTCCTATCACTTGGCGTTGTTGGCCCAGCTTGCTTTTTATTTCAGGATTTATATAAGTCCCTTTACCGCGTCTGGGAATAAGATAGCCGTCTTTGACAAGACCTCTTATCGCGCCTCTCGCGGTATTTCTGCTTACCTCGAAAAGCTGGCATAATTCATTTTCCGAAGGAATTTGCAAGTCCTTCGCTTCTGTCCTGCTTATCAGATTATAGAGATAGCCTCTTACTCGCATGTATTCAGGCATGGACATTGTTTTTCTCCTAAGTTATGGTACAACTTGGCCATGTTTATATGATACAACATGGCCAAGTTAAAAGCAATAGTATTTTTTTAAATATTTAAAATTCCGGACGATGCGCTGTTTTCGGATAATTAATCTTGAAGAATTATCGAGTCGGTGCATGGATATCGTCAGGGCAGGGAAATCGTATGCTGCCATGCTGCTTGCAATGAATTATGTGTAAATATACATTAAAGCACTATGATCGAAAAATTTTCACATATCGAACCTTTACACAGAATAAATCCTGCCGTTGCGCATCTCAATCGCTTTGGCTTTATTTGGGATAAAGAGAACGCAATAGACAGAGTTTTCGATCACATTTCCTTCAGTTTTATACTTGCCGGGGATGGTTTTCTTGTCAGAGACGGTTTGCGCACGGACTTGACCGCTCCAATTTTGATGATCAGTTTGCCCGGCGAATCCAAGTTGTTTCGTCCTCATAGCGTCTGGATGGAATTTTTTCTGGCGTATTCGGCAGATCAGTTGCCTGCTCTGACAAAGACTCTCGGCAAAGAACTGCTTGGACGTCATCTGATACCGATCGGCGATATTGAGATCATAAAAAGCATGGCGTCATTGATTGAATCATTGAGCCGAAGGGATTTGCACAATACGGTTCCTGATCAGTTGGATCGCATCGCGGAAGCAATGATTCTGGCTGCTGCATCTGACAGAGACTTGAAGCATGTGTCAAAACAAGAGTGTCAAGTTATACAGTTCGCCCAGTATCTGGAAGCAAATTTCAAACATGAAATCGACTTTGAAAGCCTTGCTTTGCGCCTTGGCACATCCTATTCATCAATTCGCAAACAGTGGAGTCGGAAATTCAAGCTTTCGCCTTACGCCTATCTTATGGAGTTGCGGATGCGTTATGCCGATAAGCTCCTGACGGAAACTTATATGTCAATCGGAGATATTGCGGCGGAATGCGGTTTTCAGGATCAGCGCTATTTCAGTCGTTTTTTCCACCGCATGACCGACTCAACGCCAAGCAAAGTACGCGAACTCAGCCGGAATAATAATTCAATAAAGTGAACATTTTTTCACAATCTTTCCACATTTTTAATCTTTGATTCAAGATAGTTTTCCAGTATACTCTTATTCAAATATAAGGTGGGATATAGAAATCATGCGTAAAAGATTTACACTTGTGGAACTTCTGATCGTTATTGCGATAATTGCAATTCTTGCCAGAATGCTCTTGCCTTCCTTGACCAAGGCTCGCGAATCCGCTCGCAAAGCAGGCTGCATTGGAAATATGAAGCAGATTGTTACTGCCGTTGGCGCTTATGTCGTTGATTACAATGGGAGTATAACCTGGTCTGATGATGCGGGCTGGTCCTTGAGGCTTATCTTTGGGCCGGCTTATGAAAAAATTCTAAGTTCAACATTGGTTCCATACCTCGGCGGTTCAGCAGTGCCATATACAATCACTGTGGCCAATATGTTTGATCATGATGTCCTTCCTGTCGCACGTTGTCCTTCTGGACGTCGTGACGGTTCAAATGTTAAACCTGATCACGACAGCACCGGAATGAACAACAGCTATGCATTTAACGTATACCTGACCACTACTGCCGCACAGCAGGGCAAGTCAGATGGACGCTGGCATCAATACAGCAGGATAAAAAATCCGTCTACCCGCTTTTTGATGGGAGATATCAACTATAACTGTTATGACGGTACTGTTGATGCCGCAAGAACCACATGTTGGCAACAGGCCAATTTTGCTCGTCGGCACAATAACGCGGTGAATATTGCCTGGGCGGATCTCCATGTTTCGACGTTGACGCATCAGGAAACTGTTCTAAAGGGCCGCGGCGATAATGTGCCTGTCACCAACAACTATTTCTGGTCTGATGTCGGTGCGAGCGGGCCGTAGTCATTGCATTCTTTGCTGTCCCGACAATGCTTAAGATAGAATCAAAGCAAACTTAAAGGATTTATATAATGTCTACTCTGCATCGAGCTTTCCTTTTTTTCTTTTTCATGACTGCTACTTGTGTTCTTCCAGCCGCGGATTCGATAGGATCATTGCTCAAGACGGATGAAAGATTGTACGCATCAGATTTTAAGAATTACAGCCCTGATTCCTCGACAATTAAAGCTGTTGACGGAGCGCTTCATATTACGATTACCGCAACAGCAGAGTGGCCCAGTGTCGCGGCCTTTCCGGTGAATAATCTGCCTCCGAATCAGACTTTCCGCTTCTCAAGCCGGGTCTCTTCCAGTCAGAGCTCAATTGCTTATTTGCAGGTCAAACTCTATAAGAATGATGTGGAGATAGGCTTTTCACGAACCGACTCCGCTTATGCCTCACGCAAGGGCTCTCTGCTATCCGCCTGCTTTAATACGGCTGACGCGGACAGGGTAGATCTTCTGTTCAGAATAATTCAAAGTGACTCGACTGTCGGCGCATCGGCTGATTTCAGGGATATTACTCTTACAAAAGTAGATAGCTCCGATGCAACTCAGCTCCCGAAAATCGAGTTGCTGCCGGGCTATGAAAATTGCGGCATATACATCAATAACTGCCAGTCCGCCAGTTCCTCCGAATTTTCCGGGAATGTTTTTTTTCGCAAATCAGGAGATGGTAACTGGAAAAAAGCTCAAGATTTAGTGTATCTGCCCGATGAAAAAGCTGCCCGCTCAAGTCTTTTCAAGTTAATGGAAAATACGGAATATGAACTGAAAATCGAGCTTGATGATCACGGGAAAAAAGAAAGTCTTCACTCAAAGTTTAAGACAAAATCCTCTGACGTTCCTGTCGCACACACAATTGTGCTTGGACCTGATAATTTCAAGGGGAAACTTGTAATAAGCGAATCCGGTAAAGCTGACGGCTATATCCGCTACACTGCCGCGCCGGGTTTTGTGCTGGAAGGCTCCTCCGATACTGATGAAGTGATTCGCGTTGACGAGGCTGATTTCATCATCCTCGATAATCTGAAAGTCCGTGGAGGAAGATTGTATGGAATAAACCTCCTGCAATCTCAGAATCTGATTGTCCGTAATTGTGATATCGCCGGTTTCGGTGAACTCGGGGAAAAAATCATTGCCAAAGGCGGTAAATATTTTGTCCGTGGCCGCATGGTCAACGATTATGCAGGAATACGTATAAAAGATTCTGGAAATCTTCTGATCGAACGTAACTATATTCATGATTCTAAAGGGAAAACCTGTCCATGGTTCTACTCGCATCCGGATGGACCTCATGCCGTCTACATTAAGTCCTCCGGTGGAACCTCAATCCGCTATAACGACTTTATCGGCAGCGACGAGTTCCGCTGGAACGGCGGCGAAAATAACGGCTCTCTTCAGGGAGGTTTTTATCGCGACAGCGAAATTTACGGCAACTACTTCGCTTTTGGTAATGACGACGGCGTTGAACTTGATGGCGGCCAGATGAACAGCCGTTATTATTACAATAAAACTGAAGGAATGCTTTGCGGGGTGAGTACTGCTCCATGTATGGCTGGCCCCTCATATATTTTCGAGAATCTCTTCTGCAATCCCGGCGATGAGTTTCAGGTGTCCAATATAGGACTCAAAAACACCTTTCAGCGTTACGGCAAGGGACGGCTTCTCTTCTTCAATAATACCATTGTCGGAGACTATTCGGGATACAGTGCGTACTATTCTATGCCGGTCAAACTGACTCATCCTGATGAACTCAAGGCTTTGATGCGGAACAATCTCTTTTATGTCTCAAAACTGTTTGTGGAAAAGGATGCATTCAGGCTTCCTAATGATTTTGACTATGACCTTTTCTGGTGTACTGATCTGTCAAAAGATGAGCAGACTCTTATGAAGGTACTTAGAGAAAATGCACAGGAAAAACATGGAATCTTCGCCAAGCCTGAATTTGTGGATGGTGAGCATGCCGATTTCAGATTGACAGCGAAAAGTCCCGGTATTGCCGCTGGAATTCCTGTTGCAGGACTCTTTGAGAATCCTCCGAATATCGGCGCGTTCCAGCCGGATTCACCGAAGATTTTACCTTATCGCCCTCTTGCTCTTGTACCGGACAAGACTCAGCTTAACTTCCTGTGGACTGAAAATATGCCGCTTTCCCAGTCTCTGACAGTCACATGTGAGTCCGCCTATTCAGGCAAATTTGTGATACGCCAGAATTCCAGTACTGAATTCTTCACTGTTTCTCCGGCTGAAGGCAAATTAGAGCCAGGCAAAACGCTGAATTTGACAGTCACTCTTAATTCGTCAAAGATAGTGCGGGCCAAAGTATACTCGGGCGCATTTCTGATTACAGCTCAGGATGGTTTTTCACGTCCTGTTTCCGTGCGTGCAGATTTCCGTAATGATACAGCCCGTGTCAAAGCTGACCGCAAAAACGTGATCTACGGCAAGGTATCAGAGCAGGATTCAAATGGAAACAGTGTGATCGAATTCGATCTGAAGGCTCCGGGCGAATACTACCTCTTTGCATTTGCTTCAAAGAAGCCCTATGGCATACAAATGCGCAAAGCAGGAGCTGCTGATTTTGTGCGTAATGGCTTCTATGGAATTCAGGATGCCGGACGTCCCACGTGGTACGCTATGAGTTCTGTTCTGTTCACTTTCGTACCAAATATTCCATATAAGCTGGAAGCCGGAAAACACAAATTTGAACTTAAACGACTCAAGGATATTGATTACAAACTGGACAGAGTCGCACTTGCTGCCACCCCGGAAGAAATACTTTATTCTCCCTTTGTCGAATAAAAGCGCTGTCTCTGTCCGCATTCATTGAACTTTCCGCCTTCTGAGATGGGCTTCAGGGATTATTCATCTTGAATAATCCCGTATTCGGTGTATGGATATTCTCAGGGGGAATCTGAACGTATTTATTAGCATTCTTCCTGAGTAACTGAATTTGTACTAGCCAGACACATGTCATGAAGCAGAGAAAGTGCGAATAATGAAGAATGGACTTTTTATACTCATTTTGATATTAACAATTCTGAGTGTGTTTGTCTATGCTGATGAGCAGCTTGATGCTGAGATGCTCAAATTTGCAGAAGAGAAGCGGGAGCTTTTCAGAAACTCTGAAATTATGGGCTTATTGGAAAAATTCAGAAATCGGAATTTGGATTCGCAAGGTAAAGTTGTTTTGTTTGAGCTTCTTGTAAATCAAGCAATCTTCAAGCAGAAAAATTCTTACATTGAAGATGAGTCACTTCTAGATATCTTGCTTACAGCCTTGGAAAAAAGCAACTGTGATGCAATACGGAAAGTCTCTGCCAAGATCTTATCGGAAAAAGCCTTGGACGCTGACATTGATTCTAAGTCAAAGAGAATTTATGCAGCCCTGAATCTGAAGGATTTGTTTCTCATAGCCGGACGCAACGATGGACTACGCGAATATTCTGATTTTCTGACTCTGATTGGACGTTTAAACAACTTGAGTTCGGAAGAAAAGAACATCATCTTTAACTGTCCTGATATTCCGGCCTTTATCAAGGCAAAATTAGGCGATGGACAAGCAGAAGAAACTCTTGTTAAAGGTTTTATGGCAGAGAAGGAATATCATAGAAAATCCTCATATGCAGAACAGTTGGGGTATATTGCATCTCCGCTGTCGATTAAGGCTCTCTTGTGCGAACTCTCTTCCCCTGTAAAAATAGAATGGTCATATGGAGAAGTCTCAATTCGTTTGAATATAATCAATGCGCTGAGACTTGCTTTGCCTAATGAAAAAATATTTGCTCAGCCGTTGGAAACTCTTTCGTCCGGCAAATTTTCACCGTCTCCTGAGCGGGAGAAGGCTCGCAGAGAATATGCGGAACAGCTTAATATTTGGAGCCTGAAACACTACAATATGACCGTATGGAATCCTGACACAGTGTGGTTCATGTATTCCTACGATACTCCAATTATAAATAGGCAATGATGCTGAATTGAATTGCTATTGATAAAAAATCGTGAATTAAGTTGGAAGTTCTTGTAAAGGAGAGAGTTCATGAGGTTGTTTCTTTTTTTATTGTTAATGTGGAATACTCAAGTATTCGGAGAGTCAATCACTAGCATAACCGCCAAAGATTCTCCCTTATTTGGAGTTGAACAGGAAGCTCGCGCAATTCCAATTGAGAACATGGATTATAGAAAATATCAAGTTCTCCAGCAGGACAGTCATGCTGAAGCATATAAAAAACTTATCGTTCTTTCACGCTGTATCGGCTCCAGAAAAGACTTCGGAGAATTTGCCGCTTTTTATTTTCAAAATGCAGAAATAGCAAGTAAAAATTATCCATATTTTGCCCCGATTGCGGCCTTATATGCTGAAGCTGGTATTTTTGCGCCTCGGGAGTCGCTTCTTTTGGCAATTGAGCCTCTTATTCCTTTTTTAACAGCCAATGATCAAGTTCCGGGAATAGCAAGAATAATCAACTCCATTTTGGAGAGGACGCAGGATAATCTTGTGTTTCAAGGCAAGCAAGTGCTCTATATTCAAAAGTTTGTCGGTGGAGACTCATATGAAGAAACCTTAAAAAGACTTGCGCTCATGAAAGATTATTGGGCTGCAAAGATTTCTCCCGAATACTCAAAAAAATGGACCAAGGAAATGCTTGATAAGTCAAATCAGGTCATGATTCCTGAAAAAATAGCTGAAGCAGAAGAATACTGGGCATTTTTGCTTAAAAATCTTATGAAGAACAATGATCGTATGGCTGCAATGGATATTATCAATTCCATTGCAGACGAAAAAGTTAAACGGGCAAAAGAGCAAAATGTGAGAGACAATGAGCTGTTTGATGCACAGTTTGAGGATGCCCGGAGGAAAATATATGATAAGTTCAAAAGCGGACTTACGGACTTTGCTGATATTCAGAATACATTTCTTTTCCTGTCTGCCTTCAAGAATAACTTGGAGGACAATCAGCATATTCCTGAATATGAGAAGCTTATTGAGACATATGCCAATTCGGAAGATGCCAAGATTCTTGATGCCGCCTTTTTTATTTACTCTCTCAAAAATTATTCCAGAGCATTGGAAATTCTTGAAAGGTTACAATGTAAAGATTCGAATATTATTGCCCTGCAATTGAGAATATTTGCTACACTTTGGGCTGGCAACAAGTCACCTGCATCGAAAAGTAAAGCGTTGGATTTGATAGACATGACATTGGAGCTGGATCCTCAAAATCAAAATGCCAGGCAGCTCAAAATAAGATTGAAAAAGTAAAGACTTGAGAAAGGGCTTTTGTTTCGGTTTGGCGAAATATGGACATCATGGACGGAATGGACTTTATGGACAACAATTTATAGAAACAGAATCTTTGCATTTCTTCGTGCTCTTCGTGCCCTTCGTGGTTTCACGTTTGTCAAAACAGCTTACTGGGCGGATTTGATGAGGCTTTCTAGCTGAGCTGAGATTTTTCTCAGGTAATCGAGATCTGTGGATTCCATCAGGACAGTTTCTTTTTCGCCGCATCCGATCAGGAGCTGGTATTTGTCTTTCTTCAAGGCTCTGAGCGCAAAGCCTAGCGCAAGAAAGAATGATGGAATCAGAACAGGGATGATGACGGCTTCAAGAAAGACGGGCTGTTTTGCCGAGCCTGTGTCAACGCTTGTGAAATAGGCTTTAAGGGCAAAATAGGCAGAGGGGATAAGAATTGTCAGGGAAAGAAAAACGAGCAGATTGGCGCAGCCTCTGCCCGTTTTGATAGTGATGATTCTGACGGAACTGAGATTGTTCAGCGAAACGCAATTGTCGCCAGATCTCGCATGCTTTCTGCCGATCTCAACATTTGCGTCCGAATATATCAGTTCTTCCTGCATCATGCCCCCCGGCATCAGCTCAGTTTTCTATTACGTCCGGGAAGTTTGATCTGTAGAATTCGCTCATCATCTTTTCGAGGAATACCGGGCCGGTTGTCCAGTTCAGGTTTTCCTTGCCAAGAGCGTTTTCCACATTAGTGGTATCGAAGATGATCTGAGAAGAGAAGTAAGGCATGAGATCGCCGATAACTCTTTTCATAAGAAGTTCGCCTTCTGTCGGATCGTCGACTTTTTCCTGCACTGTAATACCGTCTATTTTCAAGACAGAGTGAACCGTTGCTTCGATATCTTTCGTTCTGACGGGGCTTGCGCCTGTAATATGATATGTTCTGTTGCAGACCGGAAGCGGATAAAGAGCCGCTATGGTTCTCTGCACATAGTCGAGCGGTACAAAAAAGACTGTATCGGACGGATACGCTTCAAGGCGCATCGGGATACTGATTCTTTCGGTTGCCTTGACCTTCATCTTGGAGCATGTGTGCTTTTTGAGCTTTGCGAGGAATTCAAGGATTCTGTAGAATGCCAGAGGCTTTCTGATCTTGCCGTCGCTGAGACGTCCTACAACGATAGAAGGTCTGTATATCGAGAATTTGAATCCGGCTTCACGAACCATTTTTTCGGCATCGAATTTACTGCGTTCGTATGAGTTGTTGAAGTCCTTGGCCGGAAGGCTGTCTTCCATGACGCGGCCTTCGAGGGTTCCTGCAACGTAAGCTGTGCTTACGTAGTGGAATTCCTTGATGTCAAGGGCTTTTGCCAGAGCGACTACATTGGCTGTGCCTTCGTAGTTGATCTTGCGTGTTTTGCCTTCGGGGTCTTTTCCGAGATTGACGTCGGCGGCGCAGTGAAAAAACGAATCAAAGGGACCGTATTTTTTCAGTTCATCTGCGGAGGGAAGGGAAAAAAGATCGCCTTCCAGCGCTGTCAGTCTGCTCAGGATTTCGGATTCTGTTTCTTTGTCAACTGAATCGAATTCGCACTGTTTTTTTACGGTTTCCAGAATTCGGTCTACCGCGGACTGTTTGCCGCGGCCTCTGCCGATGGCTGTTATCCTGATATCTGAGTGCTGCCTGAGGATCGATACTGTAAAGGCTGCGCCGACAAGTCCGGTTACGCCAGTCAATAGAATTTTAGCCATCGGGTCCTCACTGTTTTTTTAAGTTCCTAAAAGAGAAAATATTACTCTAGCTTTTTTTGTCGTTCAGGCAAGCGTTGAAATGATAAAAATTAGCGTTTTTTTTAGGATAAACGAAAAAAGAGAACTTTATGCAAGTTCCCTTTTTTTCTGCGTAATTTGTGTTCAAAAATTATTCGGACTGAAGATGCCAGAAGCTGCTCTTAAAGTCGCCGCTGCTCTGAGACGGTGTCACAAGTCCGACTTTCATCAGGTAATCGCCGTTGTAGACTTCTTCGGTTCCCTTGATCTTATAGTTCTTAGCTGGATCAAGGCCGGCGAGTTTGAGCTTGCCGGTACGTCTGTTTGCCTCGGCAAGAACGTAGGAATAGAACGCAACGACATCTTTCTTGTCGTCGGAAACATAATTCCAAGCACACTCGTTGCCTTCAAACGGAGATTTCAGTCTGTATTGAGTTCCGTAGAGAACTGTTCTTCTGATTTCCTTGTAGAGTTTGATCTGGCTGACTACAAGATCCTTTTCCTCCTGAGGCATTTTTCTTACATCCAGCTCATAACCGAAGTTGCCGCTCATCGCCACATGACCTCTGAATTCGAGGGAGCTGATTCTGTGGTTCTGGTGATTCGGAACCGCTGAAACGTGAGCTCCCATCGAGGATATCGGATACACGAGGCTTGTGCCGTATTGGATCTTCAGACGCGATACCGCATCGGAGTTGTCGCTTGTCCAGACCTGAGGCATGTAGAACATCATGCCGGGGTCGAAGCGTCCGCCGCCTCCAGAGCAGGATTCAAAGAGTATATCCGGATATTTCGAGGTGAGAGTTTCGAGCACTTCGTAAAGTCCGAGCATGTATCTGTGAGCAGTTTCGCGCTGTCCCGCCGAGCCTATTTCTGTCATGTGGCGGTTCATATCCCATTTTACATATGAGATTTTCGAGCTGCTGAATATCTTGCCCATTACGTCGACGATGTACTCTCTTACGCAGGCTCTCGAGAAGTCGAGAATAAGCTGCTGGCGTCCTTCTGTTCTCGGACGGTCTTTTACGTGTATGCACCAGTCGGGATGAGCGCGGTAAAGATCGCTGTCCGGAGAAACCATTTCGGGCTCGAACCAGAGGCCGAACTTCATGCCTAGCGCAGTGATTTTTTCTGAGAGGGAACCTATGCCTGCGGGGAGTTTGTTCAAGTCTGCAAACCAGTCGCCGAGAGAACAGTTGTCGGTATTGCGCTTGCCAAACCAGCCGTCATCCAGAACGAAGAGTTCGACACCCATATTCTTAGCTTCAGAAGCGATGCTGACAAGCAGTTCCTCGTTAAAGTTGAAGTATGTTGCTTCCCAGTTGTTGATGAGGACATATCTGTCGCTGTACTGATGCTTGCCGCGGCAGAGACGCTCTCTGTAAAGCTTGTGGAAGATTCTGGACATTCCGCCAAAGCCTTCCGAGCTGCGTACTAGCACAAGTTCAGGAGTTTGGAATGATTCGCCGGACTCAAGTCTCCATGTGAAGTCAAAAGAGTTGATGCCGACGGATACGCGTGTGAGTCCGTCCTGCTCAACTTCCGCATCTGCCTCGAAGTTTCCGCTGTAGACAAGGCTCATTCCGAAGACTTCGCCCTTGGATTCATCGGCGTTTTTGTCAGCAAGCGCGACAAAGGGATTGTACTGATGACTGCTTGCGCCGCGGCTGCTGGCGATTGACTGCGAGCCGGGACGGAGCGGGGCTCTCGAAATCGAGCGTTCGCGAGCCCAGGAGCCGGGCAGGGTTATAAGATCATAGTTAGAGTGGTCGAAGTCTATGACAGCGCTTGCCGCCTTCAGAATTTCCGTTGCATCTTTGCCGCCGTTTGTGATTTTTGCGCTGCGTGTGATGGCGTCGTAAGTGGCAAAGACAGTGTAGCTGAGTTCGACTTCGATATTTTTGAGCTTGTCTTCAAGCGTGATGATCAAAGTTTCGGCTTCGCTGTCCTTGACTGCGTAGACGGCAGGGAGTCCTTTGAGCGGAGCTTTGCCGGCTGAAATCTTATGGGATTTATAGCGGAGGTCAAGGATTGTCGAGCCGTCGCTGTGCTTCATATGGAGAGCCGGGATGCGGTAGTCCCCATTGCCTGATGTGGGATATTCGAACTTTGCGGAGTCCAGCAGACTTTTGAGATTGCTGCCCGGGAGGAATGGCGAAAAAGCGCGATCCATAGGACCGATATCCTGAAAATCAGCCTCAAGTTTTTCGCCCCAGTAACGGTTGGCGAGGTGGCCGCTTGAAAGTATCTGAATTACGTATGTGCTTTTTACTGTGCCAAGGTGGAATGCCTTGATATTTTCCTGAAAACGGATGGACATATTTTCTCCTGAAATTATGGATTAAAATAACAATAACCCATAATATGTAATGATTTGACGGAACTTCAACTTCACGAATTGATTAATGCAATCTATGTATTATACTCTTAAGTGTTTTCGTAGAGGAATCTGAAAATGCGAAGTGGAATAAAGATCGCTCTTCCGCCGCTCGGCGGGCAGGAATGAATTCCTGCACTCTGTTAAAATGCTTCGCATTTTACTTTTTCATGAGAAGATAGTAAGTTTATAAATAATCCGGAGGAGTCTTTATGATTACAGCCCGAGGCGGAAATCTTGAATACATCACGGAACTTGCGAACGGCATTACAAACATCTATGCCGATGTCACAAAGGAAAAAGGAGGGCAGGGGATGCACTTCAGACCTCATGACCTTCTCGAAGCTTCCGTTGCAGCATGCATGAATATCATTGCTCGTATGAGTCTCGATTCAATGCATGTTAAGTATGATTCTGTTCAGGTGAAAATTATGCTTGATCGCTCAGTTGAAGGCAAGGCTGTTTTCAAATATTCTCTGGCGCTTTCCGGAGAGGGAATTGATGAATCCGTCAGAGAGCGTGTGCTCAGAGCAGTTACGTTCTGCCCGGTGAAGAAAACTCTCTCCTCTCAGATATCTTTCGAGCTTTGTTCCGATATCTGATATATCTACCGCAATAAAAAAGCCGGACTTTTCTGTCCGGCTTTTTTCGTGTCACCTGTTTTTTGCTTCAACGCAGTTTCAGCGTCGCAAGTCCGATCAGAGCGAGTATTCCGGCAATGATCCAGAAACGTGTGACGATCTGTGTTTCAGTCCATCCCTTCTGCTCGAAATGATGATGAATCGGAGTGCAGAGGAAAACTCGTTTCCCGGTCAGCTTGAAGCTTGTAACCTGTATGATCACAGAACCTGCTTCCATCACAAAGACTCCGCCGACAATGATCAGCGTAATTTCCTGACGAACCAGCACCGCAAGCAGTCCTATTGTTCCGCCGAGCGCAAGACTTCCCGTGTCCCCCATGAACATTGAGGCAGGATGGCAGTTGTGCCAGAGGAAGCCGATGCAGGCTCCGGCAATGGCGGCTGCGAATACCACAACTTCGGAAGAGCCGGGAATGAAAGGCACATTCAGGTATTCAGCAAAGAATTTGTGTCCGCATGTATAGGCGAATGCTGCGTAAGTCAAGGCACAGAATATCGCGCAACCGGCTGCCAGTCCGTCTTTGCCGTCCGTGAGGTTTACTGCGTTGGAAGCTCCTACCATCACAAGTGCTCCGAAGGCGTAAGCCAGATAAACCGACATGCCTGTAATCAGAGGGGCTTTGAGGAAGGGAACCATGAGATCTCTGGTGTAGTTGCCGGGATCAGGCAGCGAATCAAGGAAATATACCGCCATCAACGCTATGAGGAACTGGAAAAGCAGTTTTACTTTTCCGGGAATTCCGTCACGTTTTCCATACGCAATTTTTGCGTAATCATCCAGAAATCCCAATGCGGACAGCGTGAGCAGTGTCGCAAGGAATACCAGTACCAGAGGATTCAAGAGATTAGCCCAGAATATCGTTGCCGCCGTTATAGCCAGAACAATGAGGAGGCCTCCCATACTAGGAGTCTTGTCCTTGTTTCTGTCAATGAATTTTTCATCCACAAGGCCGCCGAGTCTTGCCGGAGCCATTGTTCTGAATTTCTTCAGCAGTTTTACGGTCAGAGGACCGAGTATTATACATATCAGCATTGCTGTTATAAGGGCTCCGCCTGCGCGGAACGTTACATATTCAAAAAGACGGAGCGGCCCGAATACGGCTCTGAACTGTTCAAGAAAGCACAACATATATTATCATTCCTCAAAAAATTATTAACCGCATTTACTGTAGCCGCAATTCAGACATTTAAAACAGTTTTCCTGAGAAATAAGCTTTTTCTCATTGCAGAAAGGACATATCATGTACTTGTTGTCTGCGCTGTTTGATGCCGGAACAGAGGATTGAAGCGCGACCGCTTCGCCCTTCTTTTCAGTCTGATTGCCTGTGATACCGATTTTCTTGAGGTGTTTTTCGATTACTCTGCCAATGTCGGCCGCAAGAGACGGTACATAGGTACCTTCGCTGAAGTAACCGCCGTTGGGATCGTAAATGCTCTTGAGTTCGTCTACAAGGAAGCGCGGTGCCGGATCGTGTCTGAAGACTGACGAGATCAGACGTGTCACAGCGACAATCCAGCTGAAGTGCTGGAGGTTCTTTGTGTTGATGAAGAGCTCGTATGGACGGCGTTTTCCGTCTTCTGAAACGAGATCGTTGATCGTTACATAAAGAGCGTCGGCTGAAAGAGGAGTCTTGATCTTGTAGGTTGTGCCTTCAAGTTCCAGCGGGCGCTTGGCAAACTTTTCGACTGGGAGTTCCGCTTTTTTGGGTTTCTCTTCCTTCTTTTCTTCCTTTTTGACAAGAATTCCGGTGATGTGCTGGGACGGTCTGAATGTGGTGCAGCCTTTGAGCCCCTTGTCGTACGCCATCAGATATATGTTTTTGAAGTCTTCGAAAGGATAATCCTGAGGAACATTGATTGTCTTGGATATCGAACTGTCTACATACTTTTGGAGTTCGCTCTGAATATTCAGGTGTTCTACAGGAGTGATGTTGTCGCAGGAGCTGAAATAGTCAGGAAGTTCCTTTTCCGTCAGTCCCGGATTGTTGACGAATTCTCTGTATTTGTTGAAGGCGTAGTCGGCAACCTCGAACTCTTTTACATCATTTTCGTGACCGTTACGGACTTTTCTGGTGTATCTGAAGGCAAAGACAGGCTCAAGTCCGCTTGATACGTTGCCAGCAAAGAGACTGATTGTGCCTGTAGGAGCAATTGAGGTCAGATGTGAGTTTCTGATACCATACTTTTTAATATCGTTTCTGAGTGTTTCAGGAAGAGTTGCAATGAATTTTCCTGCGCAGTATTTTTCGGCATCAAAGAAGGGGAATGCTCCCTTTTCCTTTGCGAGTTCCACGCTGGCTTCATAAGCACTTCTTGTGATTGCGCCCATTACTTTACCGGCGGTTTCGACGGACTCCTTTGAGCCGTAGCGCTGTTTCATGAAGATGAAGAGGTCGGCAAGGCCTGTGATCCCGAGTCCCATTCTGCGCTTGGATTCAGCTTCTTTTCTCTGTGCTTCCAGCGGATAATTGCTGAGGTCGATTACGTTGTCCAGCATTCTTACTGCCACGGCAGTGACTTCCTTGATCGCTTCGTAGTCGATTGAGGCTTCCGCTGTAAACGGCTTCTTTACAAAACGTGTGAGATTGAGTGAACCGAGCAGACATGCTCCGTAAGGCGGAAGCGGCTGTTCTCCGCAGGGATTTGTCGCGCTGATCGTTTCCATGTAGTACATGTTGTTCATCTGATTGATTCTGTCTATCAGAATGAATCCGGGCTCGGCGAAATCGTAGGTCGATTTCATAATGAGTTCCCAGAGATCGCGGGCTTTTATCGTCTTGTAGACTCTGGATTCAAAGACAAGATCCCAGTCGGCGTCATCTTTTACCGCCTGAATGAATTTATCTGTCACCGCCACCGAAAGATTGAACATCTGAAGCGCTGCGTTGTTGCGTTTTGCCGTGATGAATTTTTCGATATCGGGATGGTCGCAACGCATTACGCCCATCTGAGCTCCGCGCCTCTGGCCTGCGCTCATGATTGTGCGGCAGGTGGAATCCAGTACCTGCATGAAACTCAAGGGGCCTGATGCGTCTGCCTCGCATCCCTTGATCGGTGATCCGGACGGTCTGATCGTCGAGAAATCAAAGCCTACTCCGCCGCCCTGTTTCTGGGTCATCGCGGAGTCTTTTACGGTGTCAAAAATTCCTTCGATTGAGTCATCAATCGTGTTCATCACGTAGCAGTTGAACATTGTGACCTGACTTCTTTCCGTTCCGGCGTTCGCGATAATGCGGCCTCCCGGAAGGAAACGGAAATCGTTCAGTATTTCAAAGAATTTTTTAGTCCATTTTGCCTGGTCTTTTTCGTTTTCCGCACAGGCTGCTGCAACGCGTTTGAACGTATCCTCAAAGGATTTGTCTTCAGGCGCTTCGGCTCCTCCTGCGTAGCGGTACTTTTTTCCCCAGATCTCCTTGCTGATCTCACATGCTGTCTCAAGTCTTCCCATAATATCTGAAAACCTTATAAAAGTATTGTTTGTGAAGGCGGACATCCACCAATGTCCGACGTTGAATATAGAAACTTTTGAATATATCTTTTTGAGAAGGCTTATCAAGACTGTTTTTTTTAGAAAAAAGCTGAAAATTTTTTCAGGTCAGAGTCTATTTAAGATCTTGTTGATATGGTGTTTGCGGGGTTGTAATTATTTTGTGATTTTTGATTTGAAAAAATCAAAAGCTGCGTCCTGAGTCTTCGGGGCGTCATATCGTTCGTCCGACGGGGCAAGACCGCTCACAAGCTTGTAAAGTTTGAGAACCCAGGGAACTCTGAGAGAGGCTGTCCTCATCAGTTCTTCATTGCCCATTACTGTCTGTGCCTGCCCTTGAGCCAGCAATTCTCCATGACTCATTACAGCCACTTCATTTGTTCTGAAATAGGCATGCTCTACTTCGTGAGTCGACACAATAATAGTTGTCCCGTTAGCGTTGAGCTTGTCAAGTTCGTCAAAAAGCTGTTCTGTGCCCTCAGGATCAAGCCCTGCCGAGGGCTCGTCAAGCACGATCAGTTCAGGCTTCATTGCGAGAACTCCCGCAATCGCCGCACGTTTTTTCTGTCCGAAACTGAGCCTGTGAGTGGGCGATTCTGCCAGCTCTGATATTTTCATTGTCGTCAGGGCTTCTTCCACACGCTCGCGAGCTTCTTTTTCCGTGAGTCCGAGATTGAGCGGCCCGAATGAAACATCCTGAAATACTGTCGAGGCAAAGAGCTGGTCATCAGGATCCTGAAACACCATGCCGACTTTCTGTCGCAGTTTCGCCAGTCCTTTTCTGCTGTAATCAGCCTCTTCTCCGTCAATGAGCAGACGTCCGTTTTGAGGCCGAAGAATCCCGTTCAGATGCAGCATCAGTGTTGTTTTTCCGGCTCCGTTTGCCCCGAGCAAAGCAAGTTTAATCCCTCGTTTCAAGTTGAAATTAATGCTTTTTATTGCCGTGCTACGCTGTCCGGGAATTTCCTCGCTTCCAGGATAAGCATAGGACAGGTTTCTTGTCTCAATTATGTATTTGCTGCTCATTTTACCTCAAATAAGTGAAGCGGCGCATAGAGCCGCAAACACAATTAATATTGCGCCGAAAATACGAAAAGAAAACTCATGTCGACAGTTAAGCACGTTCAGAGAACCGTTAAAAGCACGCGCATTTAACGCTTTTTCCATTCTGGAAGCCTTACTCACCGCTCTGATCAGGAGTGTCGCAGCAAGAATCGCCGAAGATTTGAAGCTGTTTTTCAAGCCGCTGTAGCCAAGACGGCAATCCTGTGCTCTCCTCATTGAGGACAGACATGCTCCGATAATATTCAGTTGACGGTATACCAGCCCCATTACTTCGGTAAGAAGTTCAGGAAAATGCAGTCTGCGCATAACTGTCATCTGCTCCGTGACTGATACCGTCAGCATAATGAAGACAAGTGACGATACTGCCGCTCCTGAGCGTAAAACAGCCTCGGAGGCTTTCTGGATTCCGTCGCTGGCAAAGCTGATTGCCGGAACCATCCCCTCGAAGGAGACCGAGAATAGAAATGTAAGTGATCCGGCGAGCAGAAAACCTGCCGGAATTAACATTGTTTCAATGAATGCTTTCGCCGGAACCCCCGCTCCTCTTGTGCAGAATATGAAGTTGAGCAGGATCATTGGAATTGCCACCCTGAAAGGATTCAGACAAAGTGCCAGAATTAAGCCTCCATATCCGTAGAGCATGAGCTCGTAAGGATGATTTCTCCAGCGGTTTATTATCGACCATGTTTCGGCATCATGCATTTTTGCCGGTTTCCTTGCCTGGATTGACGGACTTATGGCGTCCTCTGTAATATCCGATCGCATAGCCCAGCAGTCCTGCTCCAATGGCAGCCTGAAGCGCAAAAAGCAGACTTGCAAGTTCTCCCGCAGGCTCAAATACAGGTTCCGCCCATACCTTGTAATCTGGATTTATGGACTCAATGGTTTTTCCTGCCTTGTCATCCGCCCCGGTGAAAAGATTTTCGTCTTTTGAGTTCCAGTGCATCAGAACCGGGATGACTCCAAGCAGGATGACTGCCGCAAGCAAGGCTATATTCTGTTTAGTCATTTTGAGTCTCCTTTCAAGGCGGAATTCAGCTTCAGGATTTCTTCCGGCGCAAACTTTCTCAGCATATTCATCACAAGCACAGTAAGAAAACCTTCACTCAGCGCAAGGGGAAGCTGAGTTACTGCGAATACCGAAAGGAATTTGAGCATTGCTCCTGTGTAGCCACCCTGAGAATCAGGAAAAGCCAGCGCAAGCTGAATCGAGGTCACAATGTATGTTCCGAGATCCCCTGCAAAGGCAGCAAAAAATACCGCGACATTGAGCGGCAGCGCAAGTTTTTTCCCCGCATGAAAAACTCCGTAAGAAATAAATGAGCCTGCAATCGCCATTGAAAACATGTTTGCTCCAAGCGTGGTGAATCCTCCATGTGCAAGGAGCGCAGCCTGAAAGAACAGAACCGCAAAACCCGTGACAATCATCGCCGGAGGTCCGAATATTACAGCTCCAAGTCCTATTCCTGTAGGATGCGAACAGCTGCCGTTCAGGGATGGCAGTTTCAGGGAGGAAAGCACGAAGGCATAGCCCCCGCAGGCTCCGAGAAGCAAGCGGGACTCAGGATTTTCTTTTATCGTTTTCGACAATCTCCATATTCCCCATCCCAGAAAGGGCAGGGATGCAGCATGCCAGATTGCTGCGTGCATCGGCGGCAGATAACCTTCCATTATATGCATAAGAATCCCCTAACTTTGAAAAAAATCGAATTTTCAGACTATACACGCTGGACAAATCCTTTCAATGCTGTATTGTATTTGCTCCAACGCAGGTTTGATCCGGCAACGCTGGAAAAAATCGCTAAAAAAACTTGAAAGAACACTTGCAATAGTTCTTCAAGGCGATAAATTAAAAGCCTGTTTGTTGAATTTTTGTTTTTAATACGCTCGGGTGGCGAAATTGGCAGACGCGCATGTTTGAGGGGCATGTGGAGCAATCCGTGCGGGTTCAAGTCCCGCCTCGAGCACCAAAATGACATTCCTGGATTTATACCGGCTTGTTTCATCAAAAATTCTCTGACAGTGTTGCAGAATGTCTGCCGGAGGCTTATATTCTCAACTTGTGTTTAATTATGAGCTGAAGCTCGGTATTCCGGTGCCCTCATAGCTCAGTTGGTAGAGCACTTCCTTGGTAAGGAAGAGGTCACCGGTTCAAGTCCGGTTGAGGGCTCCATTGATTGATGCAATTGATGGTTGATGCATGGAGATGCTGTAAAAAGCAGTCTCATTTGAGCATGAAACGAAAATAATTCAATATAGTTTAAGTAAAAAGTGAAGCACCCAGGAGGAATCACTAATGGCTAAGGAAAAGTTTGAGAGGAGTAAACCTCACGTAAACATCGGCACAATCGGTCACGTTGACCACGGCAAAACAACTCTTACCGCCGCTATCACAATGGCTATGTCCAAGAAGATGGGCAAAGGCGAAGCTAAGAAGTATGACGAAATCGACAACGCTCCCGAAGAAAAGGCTCGTGGTATCACAATCAACACAGCCCACGTCGAATACGAAACAGAAAAGCGCCATTATGCTCACGTCGACTGCCCCGGTCACGCTGACTATGTTAAGAACATGGTCACTGGCGCAGCTCAGATGGACGGTGCCATTCTCGTTATCGCAGCAACAGACGGACCTATGGCTCAGACACGCGAACACATCCTGCTCGCACGTCAGGTCGGCGTTCCTGCTCTTACAGTCTTCCTGAACAAGGTTGACCAGCTTGATGATCCGGAACTCCTCGACCTCGTCGAAATGGAAATCCGCGACCTCCTCAAGAAATATGACTTCCCCGGCGATGATATTCCGATAATCAGAGGCTCAGGCCTTCTTGCTATGGAATCAATCAGCACAAAGGGAGATGTAAATGATCCCGCAGTCAAGTGCATCCTTGATCTCATGGACGCTGTTGACAGCTATATCCCGGAACCCAAGCGCGAAATCGATATGCCCTTCCTTATGCCGGTTGAAGACGTGTTCTCAATCGAAGGTCGCGGTACAGTTGTAACTGGTCGTGTTGAGCGCGGTGTTGTCAAGGTCGGTGATACCATTGAAATCATTGGCATCAAGCCCACACAGACAACAGCTGTTACTGGTATCGAAATGTTCCGTAAGCTCCTCGACGAAGGCCGCGCAGGCGACAACGTCGGAT
>JAKJHH010000013.1:0-7648 GCA_022703965.1 Verrucomicrobiota bacterium | reverse complement strand
AAGACGTCGAACGTGGACAGGTTCTCGCAAAGCCGAAAACCATCACTCCCCACACCAAGTTCAAGGGCGAAATCTACGTTCTGTCCAAGGAAGAAGGCGGACGTCATACTCCGTTCTTCTCGAACTATCGTCCCCAGTTCTTCTTCCGTACAACAGACGTTACAGGCATCATCACACTCCCGCAGGGTGTTGAGATGGTTATGCCTGGCGACAATATCTCAATCACAGTCGAACTTATCGCTCCTATCGCTATGGACAAGACTCAGCGCTTCTCCATCCGTGAAGGCGGTCGTACTGTAGCTTCAGGCAAAGTATCTGAGATCATAGCATAATAAAGCCTGATTCTAAGAATATATAAATTCGCATCCCGGTCAGCCTGAAAATGACTGTCCGGGATGACTTTACTGAAAAATGGTGATACAATGGTTAGAGAAGTAATTACACTGGCATGCACAGAGTGCAAGCGCCGTAATTATATGTCTACAAAAGAAAAACGCAATACACCTGGAAGACTCGAAAAAAAGAAGTATTGCAAATTCGATCGTAAACATACTCTCCACAGAGAGACAAAGTAAGTTTTTTGAATTCACGCGCAGGAGTGTAGCTCAGTTGGCTAGAGCAGCGGTCTCCAAAACCGCAGGTCGAGGGTTCGAGCCCCCCCGCTCCTGCCATTAAGTTTTTATAACATTTGAAACGGAAAAACCGGAACGATGAATAACTGGCTGGCTAAAATAAGAACTTTCATAGCCGATACGATAGCAGAATTGAAAAAATGCACCTGGACGCCCAGAGATGAGCTGTTCGAATCAACTATCCTGGTCATTGTCGCGGTCTTTATTCTCGCCGCATTCGTTGCAGTAATCGACCTCGTCGCCAGAGAATTCATCAGCCTCATCACAATGTAATTAACGCCTCCAGGAGAGGATTTCAATGGATAGAGAAAAAGGACAGTGGTTTGTAGTTCATACATTATCCGGACAGGAGAATAAGGTAAGAGACACCATATCCCGTCAGATTCAGCAGGAAGATGCTGATTTCGGCGTTTATGAAGTCCTCATTCCGACTGAAAAGGTCTCCGAAGTCAGAAAAGGCAAGAAGACCACAACCACAAGAAAAGACTTTCCGGGATATATCTTTGTCAGAATGGATCTCTACAATGCTGACAATACAATCCGCGAAAAACTCTGGTATTTCATTCGTGAAATTCAGGGCGTTATCGGTTTTATAGGCGGTGGTGAAAGACCTATTCCGCTTTCAAACCGCGAAGTCGATGACCTCATCAGACAGAGCGCGGGTCCCGAAGAGAATAAGGCTAAACCGAAGATTCAGTTTGAAATCGGCGAAACCGTCCGTATCAAGGACGGCGCTTTCGAGAACTTTGAAGGCACTATCGAGGAAATTGACAACGAACGTGGAAAACTCAAACTCATGGTTATGATTTTCGGACGTTCGACCCCGGTGGAACTGGAGTTCTGGCAGGTTGGAAGAGACGCTTAAGTCTCTTTCTCAGACTTTAGTAAATAATATGTTCAGCCGTACTTGCGGGAGGGTTCCTGCCAGTTCAGACCACATGTACGGTATGAGGAGAAAAGAATGGCAAAAAAAGTAACAGCAGAAATCCGCCTGCAGATCCCTGCCGGTGCCGCTAATCCGGCTCCTCCGGTAGGTCCCGCTCTGGGTCAGGCCGGTGTGAACATTATGGATTTCTGTAAACAGTTCAATGCGGCTACTCAGTCGCAGGCCGGCATGGTTATCCCTGTCGTCATTACTGTTTATCAGGATCGTTCGTTCACGTTCATCACAAAGTCGCCTCCGGCGTCCATTCTTGTGAAGAAGGCTGCAGGACTTGCTTCAGGTGCCAAAAACACCGGAAGAGAAAAAGTCGGCAAGATCACAAGAAAACAGGTCAAGGAGATCGTCGCACTGAAGTTCAAAGATATGAACTCCAAGGACGAAGCCGCCGCAATGCGTTGTATCGAAGGTACTGCGCGCAGCATGGGAATTGAGGTGGTCGATGCCTAAGAAAAGTAAACTCTATCGCGCTCAGGCCGAAAAGTATGATCGCGCATCACTGTACTCTCTCATCGATGCAGTGAAGGTCGTCAAGGAAATGCCGCACGCCAAGTTCGACGAGACTGTTGAAATCGCGTTCAAGCTCGGAGTAGATCCGAAGCAGTCCGATCAGAACGTCCGTGGCGCTATTCCGCTGCCCAAGGGCACTGGCAAGAAGGTTGTCGTCGCTGTTATCGCTGATGACGAACCCCATAGAAAAGATGCCAGAGAAGCAGGTGCTGAACACGTCGGATATGAAGAAATAATCGCCAAGATTAAAGAAGGCTGGCTGGAATTCGATGTTCTCATCGCAACTCCTTCAGCCATGACTCAGGTTCGTACTCTTGGCCGTCAGCTCGGTCCGAGAGGCCTTATGCCTAACCCCAAAACCGGCACAGTGACTGATAAAGTCGGTGCTGCTGTTGCGGAAGCCAAGGCTGGCCGTGTCGAATTCAGAACTGACAAGGGCGGATGCATTCAGGTTCCCGCTGGTAAGGTGTCCTTCAAACCCGAAGACATCGCAGAAAACTGCACAGCTATCATCAGAGCTGTTCTCCGTGCGAAACCCGCTGCTTCCAAGGGCGTTTACATGCAGAGCTGCACAATATCATCAACAATGAGTCCCGGCGTCAGAGTAGATGCCAGCGCACTTGTCAAGGAGGTATTGGCATGAGACCAGAAAAACGTCAGATGGTAGCAGATATCGGAAGTCTGCTCAAATCCTCATCATATGCGTTCTTTGTTTCATACAAAGGACTTACTGTAAAAGAATTCAGCGCTTTCAGAAAAGTGCTTGCTGACAAACAGGCTGAATGCCACGTTCTCAGCAACAACCTTATCAAAAAGGCTGCTGAAATCAACGGCATGAATGCACTCGCATCTGTGAAGCTTTCCGGCGATACAGCCGTAATCACAGGTCAGGGTGATGCCGCTGCCGTAGCGAAGGCTATTGAAGAGTACGTCAAAGCTTCTCCGAAGGGCTTTATGGCTCCCAAGGGCGGAGTGTTTGACGGAGTTGCTCTCACAGCATCCGACTTCGCCGCAATCGCAGCTATGCCGCCCAAGCCTGTACTTCAGGCTCAGCTGCTTGGTCTTCTCCAGGCTGCTCCCCGTGGACTTGTCACCGTTCTTAACGCCAAGGCCGCAAGCATCCTCAACGTTATCAATGCGTATAAAGAAAAACTCGAAAAGAATTAATTTTAAATTGAAACAATATAAACGGAGGTTTTATACCAATGTCTGAAGAAACAAAAGTCGAAGTATCTCAGGAAATGGAACAGTTCATCTCTTACATCGAGAAGCTTTCAGTTCTTGATCTTTCCAAGCTCGTAAAAGCACTTGAGCAGAGACTCGGTGTTTCAGCTGCCGCTCCGGTTGCTGTTGCCGCTGCTCCTGCAGCCGGTGCTGCTCCTGCCGCAGCCGTTGAAGAAAAGACTGAATTCACAGTCATTCTCACAGCTGGCGGCGACAACAAGATCAACGTCATCAAGGAAGTCAGAGCTATCACAAATCTCGGACTCAAGGATGCCAAGGATCTCGTTGAAGGCGCTCCCAAGCCGATTAAGGAAAATATCAGCAAGGAAGATGCTCAGAAGATCAAGACTCAGATCGAAGCTGCCGGTGGCAAAGTCGAGATCAAGTAATATACTCTGTTTTCATTTAAGACGACGGGACGGAAACGTCCCGCCGTCTATTGTGCTTTTTCGGGAGATTTTATCTCCTTTCATATACAATGTTGTAGAAGAAACCGTCGTGGTTTCTGTTTTTTTACACTCTTGTATCCGGCTATTATTGGCGATAACTAACAGGGTGGAATATGCCTGAACGCGTAAATTTCGGAAAATTAAAAGATGTCCTTGCGATTCCCGATCTTATCGGGGTCCAGATTGAATCATATAAAAACTTTCTCCAGATGGATACAGCTCCCGAGGCCAGAAAGAATCAGGGTCTTCAGGAAGTTTTCAATGAAGTGTTCCCCATCGAGAGTTTCGATAAACAGCTCAGCCTTGAATTTATCTCTTATACGGTTGGAAAACCGAAGGCCGAAGTTGTTGACTGCATAAAAGACGGTAATTCATTTGCCGGTTCCCTCCATGTTGATTTCATGCTCAAGAATAAAGGCGTAGGCATCCAGGAAAGAGTATTCCTCGGCGATCTGCCGATGATGACAGAACGCGGTACTTTCGTAATTAACGGTGCCGAACGCGTTATCATAAGCCAGCTGCACCGCTCACCAGGTATCTGTTTTGAAAAATCACGTCACTCCAGCGGACGTACCCTCTACTCTTACAGAATCATTCCGGACAGAGGCTCCTGGATGGAAGTGCAGTTCGATATCAACGACTTCATTTACATATACCTCGACAGACGTCGCAGAAGAAGAAAATTCCTCATCACCACATTCCTTCGCGCTGTCGGATATGAAACAAATAAAGATATTCTTTCGTCCGCCTGTAAGGTCGATTCATATAGCGTTTCAAATCTTCTCAAAGTGGAAGATCTCGCAAATTATTATACAATTGAAAACGTCACTACTGAAGACGGTTCTGTGCTCATTGAAGAGCTCAATACTCTCAATGAATCACATCTCAAAACCCTTCAGGATGCAGGTGTAAAGAAAGTTGACCTCGCCTATATTCCGGACGGAGACAACTATCTTATCACATGTCTTGAGCGTGATCCCGCCAGAACTTCCGAAGACGCTCTCAAGGAAATTTACAGACGTATGCGCCCCGGCGATCCGCCGAGCGTAAATAACGCCAAGCAGCTTCTTAAGAGACTTTTCTTCGACATCAAACGTTACGACCTCGGTACTGTAGGCCGTTTCAAGATGAACGAAAAGCTCAATATGAACCTGCCGCTCACAGAGAGAATCCTGACCAAGGAAGATCTCATGGAAGCGACAAAATATCTTATCAGACTGAGAAATACTGGCGGTCAGACGGACGATATCGACCATCTCGGCAGCCGTCGTGTAAGAACTGTCGGCGAACTTCTCCAGAATCATTGCCGCGTCGGTCTTCTCCGTACAGAGAGGCTGATCCGCGAGCGCATGACTCTCACAAGTTCTGAAGACAGCAACATGACTCCCAACAAGCTGGTCAATCCGAAGGCATTTGCAGGAGTGATCCGCGACTTCTTCGCAAGAAACCAGCTTTCTCAGTTCATGGATCAGACCAATCCGCTTTCCGAGCTCACAAACAAGCGCCGTCTCAGCGCACTTGGCCCAGGCGGTCTCAGTCGTGACCGTGCCGGATTTGAAGTCCGTGACGTTCACACAAGCCATTATGGAAGAATATGCCCGATTGAAACACCTGAAGGTCCTAACATCGGTCTTATCTCCTCAATGTCGCTTTATTCCAGAATCAATGACTTCGGCTTCCTCGAAACACCTTATAGAAAGGTTATCGACGGCAGAGTCACAAATGAGATAGATTATCTTACAGCAGACAAGGAAGAAGACTTCGTCGTAGCTCAGGCAAATGCTCCTATCGACGAAAAAGGCCGCTTTGTCAATCCGACTGTCATGGCTCGTCAGAAAGGCGAATCATCCGAGCGTCCGGCAGAAGAAGTCAACTATATGGACGTCTCTCCGAAACAGCTTGTCAGCGCAGCCGCCGGTCTTATCCCCTTCCTTGAGCACGACGATGCTAACCGAGCCCTCATGGGATCAAACATGCAGCGTCAGGCAGTTCCGCTTCTCACAACTGAAGCTCCGCTCGTCGGAACAGGTCTTGAGAAGAGAGTCGCCATCGACTCCAGAGCTGCCGCCTCCGCAATTGCGGACGGTATTGTGGCTGAAGTATCATCAACAGAGATTGTCATCACAACAGACGGCAAACCTCTCAAGACTACAGCAGACAAGAATCCTGCTGTTTACAAGCTCAATAAGTTCCTCAGAAGCAATGCAGGCACCTGCGTAAATCAGAAGCCGATCGTAAAGCACGGTCAGTCTGTCAAGAAAGGTGAGGCGATTGCTGACGGAGCCGCAACTGAAGACGGAGAACTCGCTCTCGGAAGAAACGTGCTTGTGGCCTTCATGCCCTGGTGCGGATACAACTTCGAAGATGCTATCGTCCTCAGCGAAAAGCTCGTTAAAGAGGACGTTTATACAAGTATTCACGTTGAAGAATTTGAAATCACCGCAAGAGATACCAAGCTCGGTCCGGAAGAAATCACAAGAGATATTCCGAACGTCAGCGAAGAAGCTCTGCGCAATCTTGGTCCGGACGGAGTTATCCGCCTCGGTGCCGAGGTCAAGCCGGGCGACATCCTTGTAGGTAAGATTACTCCTAAGTCTGAGACAGAGCTTGCGCCGGAAGAAAGACTTCTCCGCGCGATCTTCGGTGAAAAGGCTGCCGATGTCAAGGATTCAAGCTTGATCGTAAGCAGCGGCAAGGGCGGTATCGTCATGGACGTCCGCATTGAGTACGCCAAGGATCCGAACAGACAGTCTATGACCAAGACTGAAATGAGACGTCAGATCAAGCATGCCAAGGACAGCTATAAGCAGCAGTATTCGGATCTCGTCGACGAGCTTTCCGAAAGACTGTCCGACATCATGCTCGGTCAGAAGCTTCCCTGTCCGATTTATGACGCTTCTTCCTCAAAGGACGATGCGATTCTCATATCTTCGAACAGAAAAGTCACAAAGAGCGCGGTTCAGAAGCTCGCAGCGAAGTACAATGCATACAGAATGGAAGATTGTCCGCTCAAGCAGACAATTGATTCAGTAATAGAGACCTTCTCATCCCGCTTTGATTCCATCGGAAACGGCAAGGAAGATACCATAACATCCCTTGAGTCCGGTGACAATGCTGAAGGCGGAATCATCAAGAAGGTCAAAGTCTATGTCGCCTGCAAGAGAAAGATTCAGGTTGGAGACAAGATGGCCGGTCGTCACGGTAACAAGGGTATCGTTGCCAAGATCGTTCCGGTCGAAGATATGCCGTTCATGGCAGACGGAACCCCGGTTGACATCGTTCTCAACCCGCTCGGCGTTCCCAGCCGAATGAACGTAGGACAGGTTCTTGAGACACATCTCGGATGGGCAGCAAGAATTCTTGGCATCAAGATAGCCACTCCTGTCTTCGACGGTATACACGAAGCTGACATCGTAAGACTCATGAAGGACGCCAACGGCAAGATCAAAGATGCCACAGGTGAAGACTTTCACTGGGGCTTCAGATGCAAAGACGGCGAATGGGTTTACGACGGCAAGACCGATCTCTTCGACGGCCGTACAGGCAATAAGTTCGATCAGAGAGTTATGGTCGGCCAGATCTATATGCTGAAACTTGACCACCTGGTAGCGAACAAGATTCACGCCAGAGCCGTAGGACCGTACTCGCTGGTAACACAGCAGCCCCTCGGCGGTAAGGCTCAGCACGGCGGTCAGAGATTCGGAGAAATGGAAGTCTGGGCGCTCGAAGCTTATGGAGCAGCCTATACACTTCAGGAAATGCTCACGGTCAAGAGTGACGACGTCACAGGCCGAGCCCGAATCTACGAGTCGATTGTCAAAGGACACAACGTTCTCGAGGCCGGAAGACCCGAGTCGTTCAACGTTCTGCTTGAGGCCGGAAGACCCGAGTCG